>CAVHVD010000053.1:0-2195 GCA_963639425.1 Faecalibacterium prausnitzii | reverse complement strand
GTTTTTGCAGTTTGGTTTACAACAGGTTACAACACGTTACAACGGCATACAAAAATTTTTTCAACCGGAGAGCACACACCATGTCCTACGGCATCGGGCGGGAGATGGAAACTGCAATGTTATTGTGCGGTTACGGTATGCAAGGAAAAGTGTGGAGACGGTTGGGGTTTTGTTTTTTTTAACGGCACGTCACGGCTTTTTGTTTTGACACGACGATAAAAAATCCCACCTTTGCGGCAATATTCGGTTTTTAGAAGAGATTGTGCAGAAAACAACTTATACGAAGAGAACGAGTCTGAAGAAGACACTGCTGTTGGGGTGTCTGGCGTTGGCGGCAACGGTCACCGGCGTGCACGCGCAGAACAACACGAACTCACCATACACGCGATATGGCTACGGGGCATTGTCGGACATGGGCGCGAGCAACAGCCGTGCCATGGGAGGCATCGGTTATGGCTTGCGCGACAAATATCACACGAACTACCTGAACCCTGCGTCATATACGTCGATAGATTCACTGACATTCAAGTTTGAGGGCGGGGTGACGCTGCAGAACACGAACTTCGACGACGGCACGCTGAGGCAAAACGCCAAGAACACCAGCTTTGACTATCTGACCATGCACTTCCGCTTCGGCCGCACGTTGGCCATGAGTCTTGGCCTGCTGCCGTATTCTAATGTGGGGTATGACGTTACGAGCGTTGATACGAACAAGGAGAGCACGACCGACTATACCTCCACAAACTACTACGGCAGTGGTGGTCTGCATCAGGCTTACGTGGGCTTGGGATACAAAATCTTCCGCGGCCTTTCTGTCGGTATGAATTTTTCGTACCTTTGGGGCGATGTCAGCCACACCCTGTCGCAGGGCTTTCCGTACAACAGTTCGGCAATGGTGTTCACGCGCATTGACGAGGTGTCGGTGAAGAGCTACAATGTGGATTTCGGCGTGCAGTACACGCGCCAGCTTGGGAAGAAACATTTTGCCACGGTGGGTGCGGTGTTCTCGCCAGGACATGACCTGAGCAACAGCGCATACATCAATGAGACGCTTGGCAACGAGACGCTCGGCTACACCCAGAATATGCGTGATACAGCGGCTGTCTACAGCATACCGACCACCGTGGGTGTGGGTGCTGCATACACGTATGATGACCGCCTGACCGTTGGGGTGGACGGGACATATCAGCGGTGGAGCAAGGCTCGGTTTATGGATAACGGCAGTGCCTTTGCCGACCGCCTAAAGGTGGCAGCGGGAGTGGAGTATATCCCGAACCGTCAGGGAGCGAGCTTCTTGCAGCGCACACGCTACCGCTTCGGTGCCTACTGGAGCAAGCCCTACTATAAGGTTGAGGGCAGGAGGGCGGCAGACGAGTATGGCGTGACGGGGGGCTTTGGCATACCTCTTGTGGGAGGACGGTCGATGCTGAACGTGTCGGCACAGTATGTGAGGGTCAGCGGCAAAACGTCGTCATTCCTGAATGAGAACACACTGAGGGTGAACATCGGCGTGACGTTCAACGAGAGGTGGTTCTATAAGTACAGGGTGAACTGATGCTGTATATATAATAAGGTATATGGCAGGTGTCGGGATGCAAGTCGGCACGGCTGCGGGATGAATGAGTAGGAAAAAACAAGAACGAAATAATAACAACTAAAAAGAACAAGCAATGAAAATCAGAAACCTATTTGCAATCGCACTCCTTGCAGGGGGTGTGACATCGGCCTTTGCACAAAGCCAGGAATGCATCACGAACAGCAGCATTTCCCATGAGGCAGTGAAGGCAAAGAACTTCAAGGATGCTTACGAGCCGAACAAGGCGGTGTTGGCGGAGTGCCCTACACTCAAGTACTACACTTTCACCGATGCCATTGACATCCTGCACGCTTTCCTGGGTGAGAACGACAAGGCCTCGGCAGACTACAAGAAGTACTTCGACGAGCTTATGAATGTCTATGACCTGCGTGCAAAATACATCCCTGAGTTTGCCACGAAGATGAAAGGCGTGAAGTCTGTTGCAGAGTCCACAGCCGACAAGGCGAAGGACTATCTGCAGTATGCTCCGACCCCTGACCTGAACACAGCCTATGCGTGGCTGAAGACATCGGTAGACACCGAGAAGTCTAACTCCAAGGCTTCGGTGCTGCTGACATTCCTCGACACCTCGCAGAAGCTCATCAAGCAGGACACCAAC
>CAVHVD010000052.1:0-10358 GCA_963639425.1 Faecalibacterium prausnitzii | reverse complement strand
AAGTCCTTTGCTTATTATGCGGCTCCGCCGCAATCCTCGGCAAACTTAGAGGTTGTACGTCCACGGAGCTATGGTTGTACGTCCACAGAGCTATGGCTGTACGTCCACAAAGTTGTGGCTGTACGTCCATGGACACACTGATTTTCAGCGGTTTATCCGCACGTCAGGCTCCGCTCTCCGGTGTCTGCACGGGATAATAAATGTGAAAGCCCTTTGCCCGTATGCCGTATTTCCGTAACTTTGTGCGTTTGTCGGAGAAAAACAAAACCTCCCTGCAACACACAGTTATGCTAAAGAAAACGCTAATAGCCCTATGGGTGCTCCTCTTCCTCGGCGTGGTCGGTTGCGCATTGGTGTTCGTCGCCATATCGAAGGGGTGGATAGGCTACATGCCTGCCATCAAGGATCTGGAGAACCCCACGTACAAGTTTGCGACACAGGTCATATCCGAGGACGGAGAGACGCTTGGCACGTACTCTTACAGCACGGACAACCGTGTCTACGTGGGCTTCAACGAGTTGTCCGACAACATCGTCAACGCACTTGTGGCCACCGAGGACGTGCGCTTCCGCAACCACTCCGGCATTGATGCCATCGCGCTGGTGCGTGCCATCGTGAAGCGCGGCATACTGATGCAGGCCAATGCCGGCGGCGGCAGCACCATCACACAGCAGCTGTCCAAGCAGCTGTACTCGCCGAAGGCAGACAACGCCGTGGAACGTCTGTTCCAGAAGCCAATAGAATGGGTGATTGCCGTGGAGCTGGAACGCTACTACACGAAAGAAGAGATACTGACGATGTACCTCAACAAGTTCGACTTCCTGAACAACGCCGTGGGCATAAAGACTGCGGCGCACACATACTTCAACTGTACGCCCTCGGAGCTGAAGGTGGAGGAGGCCGCCACGCTGGTCGGCATGTGCAAGAACCCGTCGCTCTACAACCCCGTGCGCTTCAACGAACGCTCGCGCAGCCGCCGCAACGTGGTGCTCGACCAGATGCGTAAGGCCGGATACCTCACGAGCCGTGAGTGCGACTCCCTGCAAGCACTGCCGCTGGAGCTGCACTACAACCGCGTGGATCACAAGGAAGGCGTGGCGACATACTTCCGCGAGTACCTGCGCGGCGTGCTGACGGCCAAGAAGCCGGTCAAGTCCCAATATCGCGGATGGCAGATGCAGCAGTTCTACGAGGACTCGCTCGACTGGGAGACGAATCCGCTCTTCGGATGGTGCGAGAAGAACACAAAGAGCGACGGCTCGAAGTACAACCTCTACACCGACGGGTTGAAGATCTACACCACCATAGACTCACGTATGCAACGCTATGCCGAGGAGGCCGTGACCGAGCACCTCAAAGACCTTCAGGCGCAGTTCTTCAGAGAGAAGCGCAGGTCGAAGACCGCTCCCTTCACCTCAAAGCTCACAGCCGAGCAGGTGAAGGACATCATGGATCGCGCCGTGAAGCAATCGGACCGCTACCGCACGATGAAGAAGGCGGGAGCCACGGATGCGGAGATTGACGCGGCTTTCAACACGCCGCAGGAGATGACCGTGTGGAGCTGGGACGGCGAGCGCGACACAGTGATGACACCGCTTGACTCGCTGCGCTACTACAAGTATTACCTGCGTGCGGGATTTATGTCGATGGACCCGAGGAACGGACGTGTGAAAGCCTATGTCGGCGGACCGAACTACCACTACTTCCAGTACGACATGGCCATGAAGGGACGCCGTCAGGTAGGCTCGACAGTGAAGCCGTATGTCTACACGCTGGCGATGGAGAACGGCTTCTCGCCCTGCGACGAGGCCAAGCACGTATCCTATACGCTGATCGACGAGAACAACCGCCCCTGGACTCCGCGCAACGCCAGCAATAAGCTGATTGGTGAGATGGTGACACTGAAATGGGGGCTTGCAAACTCCGACAACTGGATAACGGCATACCTCATGAGCAAACTAAGCCCTTACAGCCTGAAGAGGCTAATACAGAGCTTCGGCGTGCGCAACCAGGCCATCGAGCCGACCGTGTCGCTGTGTCTCGGGCCGTGCGAGATCTCCGTTGGCGAGATGGTGAGTGCCTACACGGCGTTCCCGAACAAGGGTATCCGCGTCGCACCGGTGTTCGTGTCGAGGATCGAAGACAACGACGGCAACGTGCTGGCGACGTTCGCACCGGAGATGGACGAGGTCATCAGTGCGGAGAGCGCATACAAGATGCTGGTGATGCTGCGTGCCGTCGTGAACGAGGGCACCGGCGGGCGTGTGCGCCGTCTGGGCTTCAAGGCCGACATGGGAGGCAAGACAGGTACGACCAACTCGAACTCCGACGGCTGGTTTATGGGCTTCACGCCTACGCTGGTATCCGGATGCTGGGTTGGTGGAGAGAACCGCGACATCCACTTCGACACCATGCAGTACGGACAGGGAGCGTCCATGGCATTGCCGATATGGGCGAACTACATGCTCAAGGTCTATGCTGATAAATCACTGGGATATGACGAGAACGACACGTTCGTCTTCCCCGAAGACTATGACCCGTGTGCCGGCGACAGCCATCTGACGAAGGAGGACGTGTCGATAGGGCTTGACGAGATATTTGAATAGCGAGAAG
This sequence comes from Faecalibacterium prausnitzii, assembly GCA_963639425.1. Lineage (GTDB taxonomy): Bacteria > Bacteroidota > Bacteroidia > Bacteroidales > Bacteroidaceae > Bacteroides. The sequence continues at coordinate 7,745 of CAVHVD010000052.1, read as the reverse complement.
ATGGAATACATACTGTTTATCGGAACAAACACAGACGCGGAAGCCAACATGGACAAGGCCGTCCGCAGACTCAAAGAGCTGTTTCCCGACATAAGGCTGAGCAGTGCCGTGTACACGGAGGCGATGGGGATGAAGTGTACACGCCCGTTCCTGAACCGCATGTCGCGCTTCACCTCAGACATGGGCTATGACGATGTCCGTGCCCTCATGAAGAGCATTGAGGCTGAGGCGGGACGCAAGCCGCAGGAGAAGGAAGACGAGATTATACGCCTCGACCTTGACATATTGCAGGCGGGCGACGACAAATATAAGCCACAGGACTGGAACAGGCCGTTCGTGCCGGGGCTGGTCAGGCAGATGGACATGAAGTTCCTTGGCATCATCCCTGCACGCTACGCATCGACGCGGTTCCCCGGCAAGCCGCTGGCGCAACTGGGGGGTAAGCCTGTGATACAGAGAGTGTATGAACAGGTCAAGGGCGTGCTTGACGATGCTTATGTGGCTACGGACGACGAGCGTATCTGCCGTGCGGTGGAGGCCTTCGGCGGCAAGGTGGTCATGACATCGGCAAGTCACCGCAGTGGCACCGACCGCTGTCATGAGGCCGCACAGAAGATTGGCGGCGACTTCGACGTGGTGGTCAACATCCAGGGCGACGAACCGTTTATCAGGCCGTCGCAGATAGAGACCGTCAAGGCCTGCTTCACAGACACCAACACCCGCATTGCCACACTCGTCAAGCCGTTCACCGTCGACGACGGGTTCGCTGCACTGGAGAATGTCAACTCGCCGAAGGTGGTCGTCGACAAGGATATGAACGCCCTGTACTTCAGCCGCTCCATCATTCCCTTCCAGCGCAATGCTGACAGGACGGACTGGCTCAAGAACCACACCTACTACAAGCACATAGGTCTGTATGCCTACCGCATGGAGACGCTGTCCGAGATAACGCGCCTGCCGCAGTCGGCACTGGAGCTTGCCGAGTCGCTGGAGCAGCTGCGGTGGATAGAGAACGGCTACCGCATCAAGGTGGGCATCAGCAATGTGGAGACAATCGGCATTGACACCCCGCAGGACTTGCAGCGTGCCGAAGAGTTCCTGAAAGCAACTCCAAGGCCGATATGACAGACCGCAGTACATCGCCGCCGCTGAGCCCTTTCGACATAAAGGGCATTGCCGAGCCGGAGAAGATAGTTCTCGACAACGGCGTGCCGCTGTATGTCTTCAACAGCGATGCTGCCGACGTGGTGCGCATGGATCTTGTGTTTCGTGGCGGACGGTGGGATCAGACGTTCCCTCTGCAAGCCGTCTTCACGTTGCGCATGCTGAAAGAGGGAACGCTGCACATGGACAGCAGCACCGTGGCAGAGCGGCTCGACTTCTACGGAGCATGGCTCGAACACTACGTCACGCATTCGCGCTCGGTGCTCACGCTCTATTCCCTTAACTCATATCTGCCGCAGACGCTCGATGTGCTGGAGCAGATGGTGAAGGAGCCGACATTCGATGGCGACCGCCTGCAGACTGTGATTGAGACGAACATCCAGCGTTTCGTCGTCAACGAACGCCGCACCGACTGCAAGGCTCAGCACAGGCTCATGAACGTGCTGTTCGGAGACCGTCATCCCGAGGGACATTCCTTGACGGTGGAAGACTACAAGGCGGTCAATGTCGAGATGCTGAGACGGTTCTATGAGGAATATTACAGGTCGGAGAACCTCACCGTCTGCCTGTCAGGACACGTCACCGACGACTGCCTGCGACGTGTCTCGGCCATCTTCGGCACGCCATTCGGCATACAGACAGGAAGGAGCGGGACGCATACATGCCTGCCGCAGACGGGCACGGAGAAGAGTTTTTTCGTGGAGAGGGAAGACGCACAGCAGAGCAGCGTAGCCATGGGGTTGCTGACCATAGGAGCCGGACATCCGGACTTTCCGAAGCTGCGCATCGTCGTCACCCTCCTTGGCGGCTTCTTCGGAAGCAGGTTTATGTCGAACATCCGCGAGGAGAAAGGCTATACCTATGGCATCGGCTCATCCTTGATAACGTGCCCCACAAACAACATCCTTTTCATTGCAGCCGACTGTAGCAACGAGCACGTAGAGCCTCTCATCGCTGAGGTGTACAAGGAGATAGACCGCCTGCAACAGGAGCCGGTGGAGCAGGCAGAGCTGGAGACGGTGCGCAACTACATGATTGGCGACAGCATACGCAGCGTTGAGACGGCTCTCTCGCTTGCAGACGTGTGGATAATGAACAACGAACAGATAGAACAACCCGACCTGTTCCGTCGTTCTGTTGAGGCCATCGGCACCATTACGCCCGACGACATAATGCGTCTTGCACGGACGTACTTCTCTAAAGAGATGTTAAAGGAAGTGGTGTGCGGTCGAAAAATGTGATAAAAAGACTGTACGTCCGCCCATGACTATAGCGATAAAACGCTACCTTTGGAAACTCAAAGAACGGACATTTGTCTCTTATACACGGTTATAAATGAAGCACATATATGCACTGTTGACTTTGCTGATGCTTGTTGCTGCCACAGGAAGCATGCAGGCACAGGACAAGAGCGGTGGCTTCCTCGACAGAGTGAAGAACGTCCTGTCGGGCGAGATCAAGATAGGCACATATACGTTTCCTGACGGAGCCACATATACAGGCGAAATCAAGGGACGCAAGCCCAACGGCAAAGGACGCACAGAATTCAAGAACGGCGACATCTATGAAGGCGAATATGTCAAAGGAAAGCGCGAGGGCTATGGAGTATATACTTTCGCTGACGGAGAGAAGTATGAGGGGCAGTGGTTTCAGGATCAGCAGCACGGCAGTGGGATATTCTATTTCCTGAACAACAACCGCTATGACGGCATGTGGTATCAGGACTACCAGCAGGGTGAGGGTATCATGTATTACTACACCGGTGACACCTACGTCGGATCGTGGGTAGCCGACAAACGCGAGGGGCATGGAGTCTACACATGGAAGAACGGTTCGAGCTATGACGGAGACTGGAAGGCCGACAAGAAAGAGGGTACGGGCATCTTCGTGTGGAACGATGGCAGCAAGTATTCCGGACAATGGAAGGCGGATATGCGTGACGGCGACGGGACGTTCGAATATATCAATGGAGACAAGTACGCAGGGCAGTGGAGCACCGACGTGCAGAACGGCAAGGGCATCTACTACTTCAATACCGGCGACCGCTATGAGGGCGACTACGTCGACGGGGAGCGCACAGGCTCGGGCATCTACACTTATGCCAATGGCAACAAATATGTCGGAGAATTCAAGGATGGCATGCAGGACGGACAGGGGACGTTCACATGGGAGACCGGTGCCGTCTATGAGGGGCAGTGGAAAGACAACCAGCGTTGCGGCATGGGCACCTACAAATGGAACAACGGCGATGTCTATGAAGGCGAGTGGAAAGACAACACTTTCAATGGCGAAGGCTCTCTGACACTTGTCGACGGCACGAAATACAAAGGAGGCTTTGTCAACGGAATGGAAGACGGCAAAGGCATCAAGATAGACAAGGACGGTGTACGCTTCGAAGGCTCATTCAAAGAAGGCAAGAAAGACGGATCCTTCGTCGAGACCGACAAGGACGGAAAGGTGATACGTCAAGGCACATTCCGCATGGACGTGTTGCAGAACAACTAAATCTTTCCGAGTATCTTATCCATGACCCAGTTCGTGAGTGTCGCGCTCTCGCCGTTACATTCGCAGACTGACTTGCCGAGCAGATGGTCTATCACAGACTGTATTAGCGGCTGCTGCACATACGTCGGGTTCTCGACGCTTATCTCCTGTCGGCTGTCCTCAGTGTATAGTGTTATAGGCTCATAGGTGTAGACCGAGAAGCACAGCGTCCCCTTGTTGCCAATCACCTCTATGCGGTCTTCTTTTGCCGAGTCCTGTGCCACGAAGCACCACGAGCCACTACCCACCAGCCCGCTCTCAAACTTGAAACATCCGCTTATGGTGTCTTCAACTTGATACAGTCCGCCACGGTTGCTCTTGAATCCCGATGCTTCGAGAATCAGCCCGAAGATGTGCTGTATCATGTCTATCTGATGTGGTGCCAGGTCGTAGAAGTAGCCTCCGCCGGCAATGTCGGGTTGTAAACGCCACGGGTGTATGTTCTTCTTGTAGTCCAAATCACGTGGCGGTACGGCGAAGCGTATTTGGATATTCACCGCTGTGCCTATTGCTCCGTCGTCTATCAGCTGTTTCACTTTTTGGAAATAGGGCAGGTAACGGCGATAGTATGCCACGAAGCATGGCACGCCGGTCTCTTCCGATATGCGGTTTATGCGGCAGCACTCCTCATAGGTCACGGCCATCGGCTTCTCGATATACACAGGCTTACCGGCCTTCATGGCCATGATGGCATAGGTGGCATGCGACGATGGGGGAGTGGCAATGTAGACAGCATTCACATCGGGGTCGTTCACCAGTTCCGATGCGTCGTCATACCATTTCGACACGCCGCGTTCTTCGGCATACGCCCTTGCCTTGTGTATGTCACGGCTCATCACAGCCTCCACTTCAGAGTTCTCAATCTTCTGAAATGCCGGTCCGCTTTTGTATTTGGTCACTTCGCCGCAACCGATGAACCCCCACTTAATCTTCTTTTCTGTCATGTCCGGATGCATCTTTCATATATGGAGCGGCCGCTAAGGTAGCAATTTATTCCATACTGTCATCATCTTCATCAAGACCGTCATCATCGAGGTCCAAGCCGTCCCAAAACACAGGTTGCGTGAAGTCTTCCAGCTCCCGACGGTCTTTCTTTGTGGGGCGTCCTGTGCCTTTGGCTCGGTTCACGAATCCGCTTATTCTGTTCATCTCCAAAAGCTCCATCTGATCCGGAGCAGTGATGTTGTCGAGCATCTCCGGCACAGATTTCGCTCCGATGCGTTTCTCTATGGCCTGCTTGACGCGGAATGTGTATGTGACCGGCGGCTTGTGCACGCTGACCTCGTCGCCTTCTTTCACGGTGTGTGCAGCCTTGGCCTGTGCACCGTTCACGCTGATGCGTCCTTTCTTGCAGGCATCGGCGGCGGTGCTGCGTGTCTTGAACAGTCTCACAGCCCAAAGCCATTTGTCCAGTCTTGCTGTTGCCATCTTTGTAGAAACTCCCTGTATTTTCTGCCGTTATCGCTATTTCTTGTTGAATTGGTTCATGGTCAGTGTCAGTCCGGCCAGGCAGAAGCTCTTTATCATCTCTCCGGCCATGTCCATGCGTTCCGGCAGAACCGCCCAGTCCTCTTCGCTGAAGTGCCCAAGCACGTAGTCCACCTGTCCGCCGCGCGGGAAGTCGTTCCCTATCCCGAAGCGCAGGCGCGCATAATCCTCTGTGCCGAGTGTCGCCGTTATGTGCTTCAGCCCGTTGTGTCCGGCATCGCTGCCTTTGCCTTTCAGACGCAGTGCGCCAACCGGCAGTGCCAGGTCGTCCACCACTATCAGCAGGTTCTCTATCTGTATGTTCTCTTTCTGCATCCAGTAGCGCACGGCGTTGCCGCTCAGGTTCATGTATGTCGACGGCTTCAGCAGCACAATCTGGTGTCCTTTTATCGAGACGCTGTTCACGAAGCCATAACGGCGGTCTTGCCATTCCGGTGCATTGTTCCTCTCCGCGAAGCGGTCTACAATCATGAATCCCGTGTTATGACGTGTCTTGTCATATTCAGGACCGATGTTACCCAATCCTACAACCAAGTATTTCATGCTATCTATATATCTCTCTTCCTGCTTTTGTGCCTTGTCCGTGTGTCCTGTCTGCCGGTGTGTATGCACCAACATTAATGCGGATTATGCAGCCATCTCCACGGTGCCTGCAATCGGTGGGCATCCGCATGCTGCGCTAATCCGCATTAATCTCCTTTATGTGTGTGTGCCCCTCTCTCTTGAAGAGAGGGACGGCAGCTGTCAGCTTTGCTTACTTCGCAGCCTCAGCAGCGGCGGTAGCCGTCTGGCGTGTAGCGTTCACAGAACAGATGACAGCCGACTTCGGGTTGATCAGCTCCAAACCGTCGAAGCTCAGGTCTGCAACCTTCTTTGACTTGCCCAGCTTCAGGTCGGTTATGTCTATGTCAAGTCTCTCGGGGATCACGTTGTAGAGAGCCTTGACCTTCAGCTTGCGCATGCTCTGCTGCAGCTTACCACCGCTCTTCACGCCTTCTGCAAGACCCACGAGCTTCAGAGGAACTTCCATTACGATGGGCTTCTCCTCGTTAATCTCCAGGAAGTCGATGTGCAGGATTGTGTCCTTCACGGGGTGGAACTGAATGTCCTTGAGGATTGCATTGTGCTTCTCTCCGTCGATGAAGAGGTCTACCACGTAGATGTGGGGCGTGTAGACAAGCTTGCGCACGTCATCAAACGCAACAAAGAAGTTGATGTTCTTCTCTCCGCCGTAGATTACGCAGGGGATGTTGTTCTCTCGGCGCAGTGCTTTCAGTGCACGTGTCTGGTCGCAGGAACGCTCTGCAATGGCTCTCAATGTGCCCTTCAATTCAAAACTTTTCATTTCCTTTTTACTGTTTTTGTGTTACTCTAAAATTAAGTTGTCTCAGTTGCTTAATTCACCATCACACGGTGTGCTCTCTCGTTGCACAACACTATGTATCGCAAAAAAGCGGTGCAAAGGTACGGATTTCCCTCTAAGCTGCAAGCGTTGCGCTGCTAAAAATCAATGTCTATCTTTATGTCGCCACCACTGCCACTGCCGTCGGTGGCATGGCTGTATGTATCCTCTGCTTTGGACTTGTCATCATCGCCGTCACGGCTGTAGCGGAACGTCTCTGTCTCGGGCTGTGACTCCTTGATATAGTTCACGGCGGTGGTCAGGCACTGTATGAACCTGTCGAAATCCTCATGATATAGGAATATCTTGTGCTTCTCGAAGCTCACCTGCACATCGCTTTCGTTGCCGTTGGTCTTTTTCTTGCTCTCCGTTATCGCCAGGAACAACTCGTCCTTGCGGTTTCTCTTGACATCCAGATAGTAAATCCGTTTCCCTGCCTTTACCGTCTGGGAGAACACGATTTCCTTGTCCGCCGCACCGGCAGCGTCTTTCCTCTTGTAATCTTCCATCGTCTTTCCGTCCATGTTTTATAATCCGGACTTCAAAATTGACCATTTTATTTCTTCTGTCAAAGGAGAAAGCGAATTATTCTGCACTTGTGGCAATATTGTCCGGACAAAATCCCTACATGGGCGCGTACACCGTCACGACACATGGCAGACGTTGGGCAGAACGCGCATCTGTACACATATATATAATTATGGCTTCTAAAGATATATATTCGTGGGGGGCAAGGATATATATCGTTACACCCTAATCATATATATGTATAGCACCTAATCATATATATCCTTGACCCCCACGAATATATATCGTTGGAATTGCCGCGTGGGCATGATGGGCTTAATGGGCATTAGGGGCGACTTCGCCTATTCTGCCTATAATGCACATTAAGCCTATTTTGCCCATTATTTCATTTTTCTTGTCATTGCCGTGCTTTGCATGATTGTTTTTTTCATACCTTAGCCGTCGGATGGGGCGAGGCTCTCTCCGTGAGACACACATTTTTATAAATCAAAACAAAAACCATTGATGACAATGAGAACATCTTTTTCTTTCCTTGCAGTAGCAGCCCTGCTGACGCTGGCTGCCTGCAGCGACGACGATGTCATGGGGGGGGTAATAACAGCCTTCTGCGTCTGAGCAC
>CAVHVD010000051.1:0-24852 GCA_963639425.1 Faecalibacterium prausnitzii | reverse complement strand
CATAGCTCCGTGGACGTACAGCCACAAATCTGTGGACGTACAGCCACAGACGGGCGGTTCTGCACCCTTTTTGCCGACAGCCACGTCGTATGTCGGAAAAACTGCTTACCTTTACGCTGTCCGGCACGTCATGGCCGGAGGAGACGATAACCAACAAGGCAGAGGAGACACAAGAGACGATGTTCAACACATTCGGCAACATATACCGCCTGACCAGCTTCGGCGAGTCGCACGGTCGGGCAATAGGCGGCGTCATCGACGGATTGCCGGCGGGGATAGCCATAGACGAGGACTTCGTGCAGCACGAGCTTGACCGGCGGCGACCCGGGCAGTCGGCACTGACGACGAGCCGCAAGGAGCCGGACACGGTGGAGTTCCTGTCGGGCATCTTTGAGGGACGGTCGACAGGCTGTCCCATCGGCTTCGCGGTGCAGAACACCAACCAGCACTCGAAAGACTACAGCGACATCCACGACCTGTTCCGCCCGTCGCACGCGGACTACACCTATACATATAAATATGGTGTGCGCGACTATCGCGGCGGCGGACGCTCGTCGGCACGCGAGACCATAGCGCGTGTGGTAGGCGGGGCACTGGCGAAGCTGGCACTGCGGGAGGTCGGCATCAGCATCACGGCCTACACGCGGCAGGTCGGCGACATTGCCCTCGGCGGCTGTTACAGGGACTATGACCCTGCCGTGGCGGAGACGAACGACGTGCGCTGTCCCGATGCCGCGACGGCGCAGAAGATGGAGGAGCTGATACGCCGTGTGAAGGCCGACGGCGACACCATCGGCGGAACCGTGGAGTGTGTCGTCCATGGCTGTCCGCCCGGGCTGGGCGAGCCTGTCTTCGGCAAGCTGCACGCCGCACTGGGGGCGGCCATGCTGGGCATCAACGCGGCGAAGGGGTTTGAATATGGCGAGGGCTTTGTCGGCATCGGCAGGAGAGGCTCCGAGCAGAACGACGCTTTCTTCAACGACAACGGACGCATAAGCACACGCACGAACCACTCCGGCGGCATCCAGGGCGGCATCAGCAACGGACAGGACATATATTTCCGCGTGCTGTTCAAGCCCGTGGCGACGCTGCTGCGCGAGCAGGACACCGTGGACACAAGCGGCAGGGAGACGACGATCAACGTCCACGGACGGCACGACCCCTGTGTGCTGCCGCGTGCCGTGCCTGTGGTTGAGGCGATGGCAGCAATGACAATATTGGACTACTACCTGATAAACAAAACCCGAAGACTATGACAGACGAGTACATCAAAGAGAACGAACAGCGGATGACGGACGAGCTTTTCAGCCTGATACGCATACCGAGCATCAGCTCGGAACCGGAGCACCACGACGATATGCTGGCGTGTGCCGCACGCTGGAAAGAACTGCTGACAGCAGCCGGAACAGACAGGGCGGAGGTGATGCCGTCCGACGGCAACCCGCTGGTCTATGCAGAGAAAATCATCGACCCCAAGGCCAAGACCGTGCTGGTCTACGGACACTACGACGTGATGCCCGTGGAGCCGCTGGAGCAGTGGAAGAGCCAGCCGTTCGAACCTGAAATACGCGACGGCCGCATCTGGGCACGTGGAGCCGACGACGACAAGGGGCAGTCGTTCCTGCAAGTAAAGGCTTTTGAGTACGTGCTGAAGAGCGGACTGCTGAAGCACAACGTGAAGTTCATCCTCGAAGGTGAGGAGGAGATTGGCTCGCCAAGCCTCGAAGCGTTCTGCGAGAAGCACAAGGAGCTGCTGAAGTCGGACGTGATACTGGTGTCGGACACGAGTATGCTCGGCAAGGATCTGCCGTCGCTGACGACGGGACTGCGGGGGCTGTGCTACTGGCAGGTGGAGGTCACAGGGCCGAACCGCGACCTGCACTCGGGACATTTCGGAGGAGCGGTGGCGAACCCCATAAACGTGCTGTGCAAAATCATTGCACGGATGACCGACGAGAACGGACGCATCACGATGCCGGGGTTCTACGACAGCGTTGCCGACGTGCCAGCGGAGGAGCGCGAGATGATTGCCCGCATACCGTTCGATGAGGAGGGATACAAGAGCGCGATAGGCGTGGATGAGCTGCAGGGCGAGACGGGCTACAGCACGATAGAACGGAACAGCTGCCGCCCGTCGTTCGACGTGTGCGGCATCTGGGGCGGATATACCGGCGACGGTGCTAAGACGGTGATTCCGTCGAAGGCCTATGCCAAGATTTCGACGCGTCTTGTGCCACATCAGGGCAATGAGGAGATAGGCCGGAAGATGTGCGACTATATCCGTTCTGTTGCGCCGAAGTCGGTCAAGGTGAAGGTGGACTACCTGCACGGCGGTCAGAGCTACGTCTGCCCCATTGACCTTCCGGCATACAAAGCAGCAACGGTGGGATTTGAAAAGGCGTTCGGCAAGAAGCCGCTGGCAGCACGGCGCGGCGGCAGCATACCCATAATAGCGACCTTCGAGAAAGTGCTGGGCGTGAAGACGGTGCTCATGGGCTTCGGGCTGGAATCGGATGCCATACACTCGCCGAACGAGAACTTCCCGCTCGACATCTTCAGAAAAGGGATAAAGGCAATCGTGGAATTCCACAAGAGCTTCGACGAGATGTAGTCAGGCCGGACGGCTCTGTCCGAAGGGCAGACGGAAGGCGCAGCCGCTGCGCCACTCGGAGCAGCCGTAAGCGGTCTTGCCTTTGACGATGCGTCCCTTGTGGCACAGGGGGCAGGGCTGCCCGATGAGCGTGTCCGCAGGCTCGGGCGCAGCAGATGTGTCAGCGGACGCTTTCTTCGTCGTCGCACGCCGACGGGGAGCGGCAGTCTTGTCGGCGGTTTTCCCCTTTACAGCCTTGTCGGCAGTGGCGGACGGCGGCGTGGCGACTGTCACACGGCGGTTTGTGTTGTCGGACAAGACCTGCTGCACCAGCTCGCACACCATGTGTTTCAGCTCGTCAATGAAGGTCGGCGCACTGTATGTCTTGCGCTCTATCTGCCGCAACTTCCGCTCCCATATACCCGTCAGCTCGGCGGATTTCAGCAGTTCTTCATGGATGAGCTGTATCAGCTCCGTGCCTGTCGGTGTCGGCAGCAGGTTCTTGCGCTCCTTGCGGATGTAGTTGCGCTTGAAGAGGGTCTCGATTATGGCGGCACGCGTCGACGGGCGGCCGATGCCATTCTCCTTGAGAGCATCGCGCAAATCGTCGTCGTCGACCGTCTTTCCCGCCGTCTCCATGGCGCGGAGCAGCGTGGCTTCGGTGTACGGACGCGGTGGCTGTGTCCACCGTTCGGCGAGGGAGGGGCTGTGCGTACCGCTCTCTCCCTGCTTGAATACCGGTAGTGTCTTGTTCTCGGCGGCGGTGCTGTCGCCGTCGCTATCGCTGTCGGACGCGCCATTCTGTGCGGCGAAGATCACGCGCCATCCCTGCTCGAGGATCACCTTTCCCGAGGTGCGGAACGGCACATCACCGGCACGTCCCTGCACGGTGGTGGTAGATACCTTGCATTCCGGATAGAATGACGCGATGAAATGGCGCGCCACGAGGTCGAACACCTGCCGCTCGCGGTCCGTCAGTGCCGCGGAGTTTTGTCCCGTGGGTATTATGGCGTGGTGGTCGGTGACCTTGGAGTTGTCGAACACTTTCTTTGACTTCGGCAGCGGGCGGCCGTCGAGGAGCGGGACGGTTATGTCCTCATATCCCTTGAGTCCGCCAAGGATGGAGGGGCACTTAGGGTAGATGTCGTCGCTGAGAAATGTCGTGTCGACGCGCGGGTATGTGGTGACTTTCTTCTCGTAGAGCGATTGTATGAGCTTGAGAGTGTCGTCGGCACTGAAGCCGAACTTGCGGTTGCAGTCCACCTGAAGCGAGGTCAGGTCGTAGAGCCGCGGCGGGTTTTCGCGTCCTTTCCTGTCGGCGACGGCGGTGACGACAAAGGGCTGCTCCTTGATGCAGTCAACGAGAGCGTCGCCCGCGGCCTTGTCTGCTATCGGCTCAATGCCGGAGTTTTCCTTCGCGGCATCGGGGGTAGCCGGTCTGCCAGCGGCGTCGGCTGCCTCCTGCGCCAAGTCCTCATCGGACTTGCGGACAACGGCAGTGAACGTCGCACCGCGGTACACGGTCTTCAGTTCCCATGACTGCTGCGGCACGAAGCTCTCGATTTCCCGCTGGCGATTGACGATGAGTGCCAGCGTCGGTGTCTGGACACGACCGACAGACAGCACCTGCCGGTTCTGCCCATACTTTATGGTATAGAGGCGCGTAGCGTTCATGCCGAGCAGCCAGTCTCCTATTGCGCGTGACAGTCCAGCCTCATAAAGAGGGCGGTATTCCTCGGCTTCGTGCAGGTGCTGGAAGCCGTCGCGGATGGACTGCTCCGTCAGCGACGAGATCCACAGCCGCTTGACGGGACAGGTGACACCGGCCTTCTGCATCACCCACCGCTGTATCAGCTCGCCCTCCTGCCCCGCATCGCCGCAGTTGACGATCATGTCGGCCTTGAGCATCAGCCCTTGTATTGTGTTGAATTGCTTCTCGATGGACGGGCTGTCGATGAGCTTGATGCCGAAGCGCGGCGGTATCATTGGCAGTGCCGCCAAGCTCCATGACTTCCACTCGAGCCGGTAGTCGTGGGGCTCTTTCAGCGTGCACAGGTGCCCGAAAGTCCACGTCACCTGGTAGCCGTTTCCCTCGATATATCCGTCCTTACGCTCGTGTGCGCCCAGCACATTGGCGATGTCGCGTGCCACCGACGGCTTTTCGGCGATGCAGACTATCATGACGCTGCGCCTCCCCTCTCCTGGGTTCCGAGCACCTCACCGATGATGCCCCGCAGCAGATATGTCGCGTTCTGGTTCCTCGCCACGCCCTGTGTTATCCTGTATGAATAGGTGATTTTGCTGCCCAGCTCTATTTCGAAGCACCAGTTATGGAAGCGTTCGGGACTGCGTTCCGCGAGCTTCGACAGCTCGAGGTCATGGGTGGCGATGATGCCACTGACGGGCATCGCGGCTATCGACTCCAGGAAATAGACCGAGCCATTGAGCTTGTCGAGGGAGTTCGTCCCCTTGAGGATCTCGTCGAGAATGATCAGTGAGTGCCTGCGGCTCGCGCGGCAGCTCTGCATCAGCTGCTTCAGGCGCAGCAGTTCAGCGTTGAAATAGCTGATGCCGCGCGTGAGGTCGTCGGTGGTACGCATGTTCGTAAACAAGTTGAAGACCGAGACCTCCAGGCTGTCCGCAAAGACAGGCATGCCGTTGAGAGCCAGGACGTAGTTGATGCCCACAGCGCGCAGGAACGTGCTCTTGCCCGCCATGTTGGCTCCCGTGATGATGTAGAAGTTGCGGTCGGCGACGCTGAAATCGTTCTTCACCGCGCGGCATCCGACGAAGGGATGATAGAGGTTGCGGGCTTCGTAGACGACGGCATCGGCGGCGTTCACCGTGGCTGTGGTGGCCTCCGGCTCGTTGAAGCGGAACGTGGCCATCGACACCAGCGCGTCCATCAGACTGAGGGCATCGACCCAGCCGTGCACCTTATTTATATGTAGAACATTCCAGCGGCGCAGACGGCGCAGCAGGAAAATACCGTTCACCGTGCAGGCGTCGGAGAGGAACAGCCACAGCCCGTTGCCGCGGCGGTCCATGGCATCGAGTATCTTCGAGAGGCTGCGGAAGGCCGACAGCGCGCTGTCGTCGTCGGCAAACAGCGTGTTTTTTATGTCGACATTCACGGCCGCGCGAAACTCCACCTCGTGCAGATGTTCCATCAGGCGGACGAGAGCCGCGAAGCTGCCGTGCAGCTTGTCGACGGCGACGGCGGCCTCCCTGAGATGGCGCGCCGCGATGGCGGCGGTGACCACGAACTGCAGGCAGCACCACAGCACGGCATACGTGGCACTGAGCGGCGTGAGGACTGCCGCCACAGTGAGGGCTATGAAGACGGCGACAGACAGGAGTGCCGCACCCTTCAGCAGCGGCGAGCGTGCCGCCACGCCGAGGTCTGTGCGTGCCAGAGTGCGGACGGCGACAGGCATCTCCGCGGTGGGTATCACCCCGATGCGCCCGTTGCGGTCGTTGCCCAGCGACTTGAACTCCGCCATCCACTCCTCATGTTCCGCCAGCTCACGCAGGGCCTCAGCACGGCGTGCTATGCCGTCCAGCGTCGCACGGCTGCCGTCGGTGGGCAGCGTGGCAAGCATGGCGGCGAGGCGTTCCCTGCCGCCGGCGGTGACGGTACGGTCTATGCGGTTGAACAGCGAGTCGCGCCCGAAGATGTCGAGGTCGAAGGTATAGGGGTGGAAAGCGTCGACGAACGGCGTGCCGTCGGCGAAGACGGAGAAGTCGCCACGCAGGTAGCACAGCTCGTTCTCATAGGTTCGCAGCAGTGCCTCCCGCGCCGCGATGCGGTCGCTGGTGCGGCGGTCGGCGGTGCGTACAAGCAGGTATGCCGCCAAGGACAGCAGCGACAGCACGGCGCATACCGCCCTGAACTGCGAGAAGAAGACCATGAAGCCGCAGACGGCAAAAAGGGCGAACGTGAGCAGCTGCGCCGCGAGGAAGAGCGAGTCGCGCCGCTGCAACGCGCTGATTTCCAACCGCAGCCGCCCCGTCTTGTCGTCGTAATACTCTCTCCGTTCCATGCGTCTCGCCCTCCGTTCTCCGTACTTTCTCTCTCGGGCAGCAAAGGTAGGAAATAAATCGCGTCGGCCGATTTGCACCGGCCACACAAACCGCGTGACCTCCGCCTGCGCGCCGTCAAAATCCGTAGCGCGTGCTATGCAAGACAAAAGCACGTGCTATGAGACCAAAAAGCACGTGCTACGAGACCAAAAAGCACGCGCTACGAAACCAAAAAGCACGTGCTATGAGACCAAAAAGCACGCGCTATGAGAGCGAAAAGCACGTGCTATTAGAGATGATAGCCTGCGGTATGGTGGATGATTATCCGCACAATCGGAGAGAATTGTCCGCACAATCGGAGAGAATTGTCCGCACAATCGGAGCAATTTGTCCGCACAATCGGAGCGAATTGTCCGCACAATCGGAGCGAATTGTCCGCACAATCGGAGTGAATTGTCCGCACAATCGAAGCAATTTGTCCGCACAATCGAAGCAATTTGTCCGCACAATCGAAGCAATTTGTCCGCACAACGGGAGACGATTGTCTGCGCCGCGTCGGCAGGCAGCAAAAAGAAAGGTGGGACGCCCCACGGGGCATCCCACCTTTTCTGTCGTTATCGGCTTACCGAAAACCCTGCGCCACAGCTCACTTGGCCGCCGTCTCCGGCTCCTCGTCGAGCAGTATCTCCAGGATGGTGCAAGCGGCCTTGGCCACGGGAGTGCCCGGGCCGAAGATGGCACTCACGCCGGCCTTGTACAGGAAGTCATAGTCCTGCGCGGGGATGACACCGCCGGCAATGACGATGATGTCCTCGCGGCCCAGCTTCTTCAGCTCCTCGATGAGCTGAGGTATCAGCGTCTTGTGACCGGCGGCGAGCGACGATGCGCCCACCACGTTGACATCGTTCTCGACAGCCTCGCGAGCAGCCTCGGCGGGCGTCTGGAACAGGGGACCCATGTCGACATCGAAGCCGCAGTCGGCATATCCCGTCGCTACGACCTTCGCACCACGATCATGACCGTCCTGTCCCATCTTCGCCACCATGATACGCGGCTGGCGGCCTTCCTTCTTGGCAAACTTCTTTGTCAGCTCGCATGCCCTCTCGAAATCGGCATCGTTCTTGCTCTCTGATGAATACACGCCTGAAATAGTTCTGATGATTGCTTTATAACGGCCCACGATTTCCTCGCAGGCATCTGAAATTTCTCCCAGCGTACAACGCAGGCCGGCGGCCTTGACGGCCAGGTCGAGCAGGTTGTTCTTCGACTTCTTGCCCTCGTGGAACTCGCGGACACACTCCGTGATCTCGGCCAGCGCAGCCTTGCAGGCGGCCTCGTCGCGGTGGGCACGCAGCTCCTTCAAGCCCTCGATCTGCTCGGTGCGCACCGCGGTGTTGTCGATCTCAAGAATGTCGATCGGGTCCTCATGGTCAAGGCGGTACTTGTTCGTGCCGACGATGGTCTGCACGCCGGAGTCGATGCGTGCCTGTGTGCGTGCCGCGCACTCCTCGATGCGCATCTTCGGGAGACCGGTCTCGATAGCCTTGGCCATGCCGCCCAGTTTCTCGACCTCCTGGATGTGCTCCCACGCCTTGTGGATCAGCTCATTGGTCAGTGTCTCGACATAGTAAGAGCCGCCCCACGGGTCAATCTCGCGGCAGATGCTCGTCTCCTCCTGGATGTAGATCTGCGTGTTACGCGCGATACGCGCCGAGAAATCCGTAGGCAGGGCAATGGCCTCGTCAAGGGCATTCGTGTGCAGCGACTGCGTGTGACCCAGTGCTGCCGCCATTGCCTCGATGCAGGTACGCCCGACGTTGTTGAACGGATCCTGCTCCGTCAGCGACCATCCCGATGTCTGCGAGTGCGTGCGCAGAGACATCGACTTCGGGTTCTCCGCGCCGAAGCTCTTGACAATCTTCGCCCACAGCAGACGTCCTGCGCGCATCTTGGCAATCTCCATGAAGTGATTCGTGCCGATAGCCCAGAAGAACGACAGACGCGGAGCGAACTTATCGACCGGAATGCCCGCGTTGACACCCGTGCGCAAGTACTCAATGCCGTCGGCAAGCGTGTACGCCAGCTCGATGTCGGCCGTGGCACCGGCCTCCTGAATGTGGTATCCGGAGATGGATATGGAGTTGAACTTGGGCATCTTCTGCGAGGTGTACTCGAAAATATCGGCGATGATCTTCATCGAAAACGCAGGCGGATAGATGTAGGTATTGCGCACCATGAACTCCTTCAGAATGTCGTTCTGGATCGTGCCAGCCATCTCTTCCTGCTGTGCGCCCTGCTCAAGACCGGCGTTGATATAGAACGCCATGACAGGCAGCACCGCGCCGTTCATGGTCATGGAGACAGACATTTTGTTCAATGGAATACCTTCGAACAAGACCTTCATATTCTCCAGTGAGCAGATGGATACACCGGCCTTGCCGACGTCACCAACGACGCGCTGGTTGTCGGGATCGTAGCCGCGGTGCGTCGGAAGGTCGAAGGCCACGGACAGACCTTTCTGTCCGGAAGCCAGGTTACGACGGTAGAATGCGTTCGATTCCTCCGCGGTGGAGAATCCGGCATACTGGCGGATTGTCCACGGACGCATGGGATACATTGCCGAATACGGTCCGCGAAGGAACGGAGGAATACCGGACACGTAGTCCAAATGCTCCATGCCTTCGAGGTCTTCCTTGGTGTAGGCAGGCTTAACGCCTATATGCTCCGGTGTCTCCCAGTCAGGGGTTACGCCGTTAGCCTTCTGCCATGCTGAGCCGCTGGTGGGTTGCTGCAAGGCTGCATATATGTCGATGTCTTTAAAATTCTTTCTCATCTTTATCTTCAGTCGTTTTTTGTCACTTCAACAGTTTTGCGTTGTACTCCCTCAATGTCTCAAGCACATTGCAGCGTACATGTATAAAGTTCTCGATGCCCTGCGCTTTCAAATCGTCCATGCAGGCAGGGGCACCGGCAACGATGAACATTGCCCGGCCGTCGAGATACTTGTAGGCGGGGATGGCATACTCGGCATACTCGTCGTCGCTGGAGCAGAGCACCACGATGTCTGCACCGGCAGCCAACGCAGCGTCGACACCGGCTTCTACGGTCTCAAAGCCGAGGTTATCCATCACTTTATACCCTGCACAGGCCAGGAAATTGCACGAGAACTGTGCACGCGCCTGGCGCATCGCGAGGTTGCCTATCGTGAGCATGAACGCCACAGGGCGGTGTGCCGACTGCTCCGTCTGGAAGCGCAGAGCCTCAAACTCACTGGCAGCGCGGGAGAAATCCAGCGTCGGGATGTCGCCACCCTTGCCGCAACAGCAGCAGCACTCAACGGGTTTCTTGCCGTCGGAGAGCTCGGTGAAGTTTGGATACTGATTGGTTCCGACAAGGATTTCCTTGCGGCGCGCCATGTTGGTGTGGCGGGCGGTGTTGCTGCTGTTCACGGCTTCCTGAATCTTGCCGCTCTTCACAGCACTGTAGAAACCACCGTCTTCCTCAACGCTGAGGAACAGCTTCCATGCCTCGCGTGCGATGGCGACGGTGAGGTTCTCAATGTACCACGAGCCACCGGCAACGTCGACGACCTTGTTGAAGTGTGACTCCTCTTTCAGCAGCAGCTGCTGGTTGCGTGCCAAACGCTCCGAGAAGTCGGTCGGCACCTCATAAGGAGTGTTGAACGGTGTCACCGTCATCGAGTCGATGCCACCCAAGGCAGCACTCATGGCCTCTGTCTGCGAGCGCAGTAGGTTCATGTAGGAATCGAAGATGGTTTGGTTGAACGACGAGGTCTCGGCATGTATGTGCATCTTCGCAGCCTCGTGGTTGTCGGTGTAGGAAGCCACGATGTTCGACCACAGCAGGCGCGCGGCACGGAACTTGGCAATCTCCATGAAGTAGTTTGAGCTTACGCCAAACGTGAACTTGAGCTTGTCGGCAGCAACGTCGGCAGACACGCCGGCTTCGGTCAGCTTGCTCATATATTCATTGCCCCACGCCAAAGCGTAGCCCAACTCCTGATAGATGAATGCACCGGCATTGTTCAGCGACACGGCGTTGACACCGATGACGCGGTATTGGCTCAGCTCCTTGGTAGCCTCAATCAGCTCCTTGGCCGTTTCCACTGCGCCAGGCATCTCATGTCCGCGTGTCAGCATCTTGCCGATGAAGTCGAAGTTGATCGAGCCTTGCAGCTTGCTCAGGTCGTAGTTCTGCTTCTTGAAGTGGTCCACGAGCAACTTGCCAAGGTTGACAGCCTTGCGCTGGCAGCAGCTGAAGTTCAGCTCGATATATGGAGCTTCAATGTCCTTCAGCAGCGTCTCGATGCAGGCTGCGTCGACATCCGTCTGTCCCAGGTGGAACGACAGCGAGTCAATGCCGCGGTTCAGGATGTCCAACGCTTTCTTGTTTGCCTCTGCGGGACTGTCCACCTTGATTTCCTGACGGATAAACCACGTGTTATCCTTCTTCTTGTTGCCTCTCAGATAGGGAAATTCGCCCGGGAGGGAGTTGATAGTCTTCAGATCCTTCACATCCTCCTGGCGGTAGAAAGGCTGCACGCTGAAGCCTTCACTTGTCTTCCAAACAAGTTTCTTCTCAAACGGAACGCCTTTCAGGTCGGTTGTGATTTTCTCCATCCACTGTTCGGTTGTGATTGGAGGAAACTCCGTAAAGAGTTTTTCTTTGTTTTCTGCCATAGTTTATTTGATTAAAAGTATTTTTTGTAAGCCTTAAAAAAAGCACCGCAAATATACAGATTTCATTCCACATAGGATTTCTTTTTGACAAAATTGCAGCGGTGCCCAGATAAGTGTTTTGGAATATGCGTACATTTGCACCCCGTTGAGGTTCGCTTAACCGCGATTAATTGGGAACGGAGTGAGAATCTCCGACTGTCCCGCAGCTGTAAGTTCCACAACAAAGCCCACGGCACACAGTGTCACTGCCGTCAACAAGACATACAACGACGGTGGGAAGACGCCGCAGGGCGGAACGGAGTCAGAAGACCAGCCTTGACGTTACACACTGTGCAGACGGCTCTCGATGCAAGGGCGATGCATGCAATACTACAACACCCCTTTCTCCCCGCCCTGCTCCGGATTTTGCAGGGAAGTGGAGAATGTCGTATCTTTGCAGCCGTTTTCATGGTATCAACGCTCGGCGTTGGATTTGTTTGGGTAATTAATTGGTTTTTCAGAGATGAATTGGATTGAAAGTCTGCTATGGGACACGTCATCTGTGGCGCACATCGTTTTTCTTTATTCGTTTGTCATAACCTTGGGCGTGCTGCTGGGCAAGCTGAAGGTGAAAGGCGTGTCGCTGGGCGTGACGTTCGTGCTCTTCGCCGGCATCCTTGCCGGGCATTTCGGCTTCACTGCCGATGTCAGCATCATGCACTTCCTCAAGGACTTCGGGTTGGTGCTGTTTGTGTTCTGCATCGGGCTTCAGGTGGGTCCCTCATTCTTCACCTCATTCCGACAAGGTGGCGTGACGCTGAACCTGCTGGCCGTAGCCATCATCGCGCTCGACATCATAGTGATGCTCGCCATAACCTTCCTTGATGACCGCATGGATCTGCCGATGATGGTCGGCGTGCTCTACGGTGCCGTGACCAACACTCCCGGCCTCGGTGCCGCTCAGGAGGCACTCGGGCAGCTTGGATATACGGGCGACCCCATAGCCATCGGCTACGCCTGTGCCTACCCTCTTGGTGTCATCGGCATCATCCTTTCAATACTGCTCATACGCTACATCTGCCGCGTCAACATCAAGTCTGAGGAGAAAGACCTTGAGAGCCACGAAATCGATACCAGCCGACAGCCGCACGAGCTATATCTCGAGGTTCACAACGAGGCTATCTCCGGCAAGAAGCTGGCGCAGGTGGGCGGACTGGTCGGACGCAACTTCGTGTGCTCACGCATCAAGCACAACGAGCAGATTGACCTGCCGGGACAGGACACCGTCCTGCACCTCGGCGACCAGTTGCGCATTGTCTGTGCCGAAGACGATGCCGAGAGCATCACGGCGTTCATCGGCCGCGAAGTGACGGGCATCAAATGGGAAGACAAGAGCTTTCCGCTGGTGTCGCGTCGCATACTTGTCACGCAGTCGCGAGTCAATGGCAAGAGCCTCGGCGATGTCCACTTCCGCACGCTATATGGAGTGAACGTGACCCGCGTCAACCGTTCCGGCGTAGACCTGTTTGCTGCACCCAACCTTGAGCTGCAGATCGGAGACCGCGTCACCGTCGTCGGTCCCGAAGATGCCGTGGCACGTGTCGCGGGTGTGCTGGGCAATGAGATGAAGCGGCTCGACACTCCCAACATCGTAACTATCTTCACCGGCATATTTCTCGGCATACTGTTCGGCAGCATCCCCTTCGTCATCCCGGGTGTCCCCACGCCGGTGAAGTTAGGACTGGCAGGTGGCTCCCTGATCATCGCCATCCTTATAGGTCGCTTCGGTCATAAGTTCAAGCTCGTCACCTACACCACCATGAGTTCAAACCTGATGCTGCGCGAGGTGGGTCTCGTCATCTTCCTTGCCAGCGTAGGCATAGAGGCCGGCAACGGCTTCGTGGATACCATCGTGCAAGGCGACGGACTGCTCTACGTGCTCTACGGCTTCCT
Organism: Faecalibacterium prausnitzii; assembly: GCA_963639425.1. Lineage (GTDB taxonomy): Bacteria > Bacteroidota > Bacteroidia > Bacteroidales > Bacteroidaceae > Bacteroides. Next base: position 11,607 of record CAVHVD010000051.1, on the reverse strand, counting down.
CATCACCTTCCTGCCGCTGATGATTGTAGGGCTGATTGGCCGCCTGCACTTCCGACTCAACTACCTGACGCTGTCCGGACTGCTCGGAGGTAGCTACACCGACCCTCCTGCCCTGGCTTACGCCACACAGCAGACAGACACCGATGCTCCTGCCGTGGGCTACAGCACCGTCTACCCTCTGACCATGTTCCTGCGCATCCTTGCCGGACAGGCCATACTGCTCACAATGATGTAGCGTCTCACTGCGTGTGCGCATGTGCGCATGCGTTTCTCCTATATTTCCATAGGGGAAACCATAGCTTTACGACATGAATAGTCAAGGACTGCCAACATTGGGCACTAACGATGCCCAACGTTGCTGTCCAAGCTTGCCCATCGTTGGGTCGTTTGAACGGGCATCGTTAGATGCTAAGAATGCCCATCCTTAGACCCTAAGAATGGGCATCGTTAGGGTGCTTCTCGGGGCAAGCATGGAATTATTGAACGGAATTGTTCAAAAGTGACGGTTTTTGAACAAAAACACGGCTTCAGTGGGCAATCATTGAACAGTTTTTGAACGGTTAGTAAACAGATAGTAAATGCTTTTAAACGGACTTGCGTGTCTGCAACGAAAGCGTTATCTCTCACGGCTTGTCGGGGTGGTTCAGCTATAGCTCCAGCTTGGCACGGACAAACCGTTCAATGAAGTCAAGCGTACCGTCCACGCCCAGCACGGACGAGTTGATGCACAGGTGATAGGTGGCGGCAGCACCCCAACGGTTAAAGCTGTTGTAGTAATTGTAGTATTCCGCACGGTTCTTGTCCGCACGATCCATCATATCCTCTGCCTTGGCAGGCGTGATGTCGTGCAGCTCACAGAGACGCTTGACACGGTCTCCACGGTCGGCAGATATGAAGACATTGGCACAACGCGGATTGTCGCGCAGCACGTAGTCGGCACAACGCCCCACGAAGAGGCACGACTTCTGTGCCGCCAGCTTGCGTATGACATCGCTCTGCACCTTGAACAGCGAGTCATGGCTGAGGCAGTTGGTGCCCGTCATCGGGCTGGCACCTGCACTGAAGGGGAAACGCACGCCAAAGATGCCGCTGACGATGGGCTGCGCAGCACGCTCGTCGGCTCTCTCGAAAAATTCGCGGCACAGCCCGCTCTCCTGCGAGGCCAGATTGATCAGTTCCTTGTCATAGAAGTCTATGCCGAAACGCCGCGCCAGCTTCTCGCCTATCTCGCGTCCGCCGCTACCCAGCTGACGCCCTATATTAATCACAAATTTGTCGTTATTCATCTCTTGTGTTCTCCTTGGTGTGTATGTTTTACTGTGTGTGATTCTTTCTCCACACGCAAAGCTATGGATTATTTGGAAAGGACGGCACAATCTGCCGGATTTTTAATAGCTTTGTTCGTCTGAAGTATAGGTTCTATCTCTGTCCGAGATAGATAATCAGGAAAAGCTCAATTGTTTTATGTCTTCAGTGATAGTTTATTGGTACAATTCTGAGAAAATTGCTTGTACATATCAAGCTCTTTGATGAATTTTGCATGAGGATTACATGTGTTGGTTGAGCTTAGCGTGTTGATCGTCATTAAGTACTAAAATTCCGCCAATGGATACCGCAATATATAACAAGGAGAGATAGAATAAATGAAACGACCATTAAGCAAATCGCAGTCAGTGTGCATCGTCCTACTATGGGGATTGCTATGTTTCCTCATGCTCACCACCACAGAGACCATTGACGGCATGACCCTGACATCGCTACTCATCGGCACCGCGCTTGTGTTCATACCGGTCTATAAGTCATATCGCCAGCTTAAATAGCATATTTATAGGTTGTTCTGCCACTTTCGTAATTATTCAACAGCTTTTGCCACGTTTTTCGAAACATTTGCTTGTTTTCACGTGTAAACTTTGTACATTTGCAACCAGCAGCCAAGCAAAAGCGACGAAAACTTAGAATAATCACAATTAAAAGAAACAGACATCATGAACGTAGCAAAGGTATTGGACAACCTGAATGCCCGCTTCCCCAATGAGCCGGAGTACATTCAGGCAGTATCGCAAGTCCTGGGAACCATCGAGGAGGAGTACAACAAACATCCCGAATTCGAGAAAGCAAATCTCATTGAGCGGCTGTGCATTCCGGATCGCATCATCTCTTTCCGCGTGACGTGGACAGACGATGCCGGCAACGTGCGCACCAACATGGGTTACCGCGTACAGCACAACAACGCCATCGGCCCGTATAAAGGCGGTGTGCGCTTCCACTCATCAGTGACACCCTCAATACTCAAGTTCTTAGCCTTTGAGCAGACATTCAAAAACTCGCTGACCACACTGCCTATGGGCGGTGCCAAGGGTGGTTCTGACTTCTCACCGCGCGGCAAGTCGGCAGCTGAGGTCATGCGTTTCTGTCAGGCATTCATGCTTGAGCTATACCGCCATGTAGGCCCCGAGTTGGATGTTCCTGCCGGCGACATCGGTGTTGGCGGACGTGAAGTGGGTTATATGTTCGGCATGTACAAGAAGCTGACACGTGACTTCTCCGGCACGTTTACAGGTAAAGGTCTGGAGTTTGGCGGCTCACTGATACGTCCTGAAGCAACAGGCTACGGCAACATATACTTCCTCATCGAGATGCTCAAGACCCGTGGCGAGACGCTGAAAGGCAAGAGCGTATTGGTGTCAGGTGCAGGCAATGTGGCTCAGTACACCGCCGAAAAGATACTACAAGAAGGAGGAAAGGTGCTGACCATGTCCGACTCTGACGGCTATATATATGACCCCGACGGCATTGACCGCAAGAAGTTGGACTACATCATGGAGCTGAAGAACCTATACCGTGGACGCATCCGCGAATATGCTGAGCAGTACCCCACGGCCAAGTACGTTGCAGGTGCACGTCCATGGGGTGAGAAAGCTGACATAGCAACACCTTGCGCCACGCAGAACGAGATTGACGGCGACGATGCGCGCAAGCTCATCGCCAATGGTGTCTTCGCGGTATCTGAAGGTGCGAATATGCCTTCCACTCCCGAAGCGGTGAAGGTGTTCCAGGATGCCAAGATACTGTATTGCCCCGGCAAGGCATCAAATGCCGGCGGTGTATCGGTGTCCGGCCTGGAGATGACACAGAACGCACAACACCTCAGCTGGAGTTCGGAAGAGGTCGACCAGAAACTGCACAGCATCATGAAGAGTATCCACGAAGCTTGTGTGAAGTACGGCACCGAGTCTGACGGTTATATCAATTACGTCAAGGGTGCCAACATTGCAGGATTCATGAAAGTAGCCAAGGCCATAATGGCACAGGGCATCGTTTGACGACATCAGACAAGCACGAGACACATAGCTTTACATTTTTCTGATATCGGGACATTTGCAGCGTTGCGGATGTCCCGATTCTTCGTTGTGCCCATTAAGACAAAAAGCCATATTTCTGTTAGTTGAAGCCGAACAATCAGGGCAAAGACACCGCATACGCCACAGCAGAATAGGTCAAAATGCAGAGTATGGTTCCCAATCCCACCCAAACGGGCACAAGCGTAGACTTAGGATTACGCCCTGCCTTATACTTGCTGATTTTCCGAAAGGCAAAGTAGAAGACTGTAGCCAGCAGTGAGCCAAGCACAACTCCTGCAAGAATGTCACCGGGGTAATGCACGCCGAGATAAAGACGCGTATAGCAGTTGAGCAATGCCCATAACACCATGAAGAACGATATGGCACGACACCTGTACAGACACACCAAGAACACAGCCAAACTGAAGGTATTGGCGGCATGGCTTGATGGAAAGCCGTAGCGTCCACCACGATAGCCATCGACGATATGCACCAGATTGTGCAGCTCGTTTTCCAAATTGGACGGACGCAGACGCATCACCGCAAAGCGCAATGCCTTAGAGCTGATGACATCGGACAAGCCTGCTGCCAGCGCAATGCAGACAAGACAGAGCATGGCGGTCTTGAAGCTCATATTGCGAAACAAAACATAAAGCAACGACAGGTAAAGCGGAATCCACACCAGCCTATCAGTACATACCGGCATGAAGAAGTCGAAGAAACGGCTGTGTATCCCATTGACTGCAAGCAAAAGGTCACTGTCAAAGCGAACGAGAGTATCAAGAAATCCTGTAAGCAACAGATCCGTCATAAGCACACGTCAGTAAGGTTCAACGTTTGGCCAAATCATCATACAGTTTCTGCAAGTATGCCTTGCCCGATAGAAGATTTGCACCCTTAACCTCACCCTCATTATAGACCACATCTGCTGCCTGATTGTCGTAGATCATGGTATTCTCCGGCGTTGCCATACCGAAAGCATCTGGAATGGTGAAGAAAGCGAAATGTGGTGATGCCGCGTCAAACACATCCTTGCTGAACGCGAACTGTCCATGCGGCAAGCCAAGCTGTGCCAGCAATGTCGCAGCAATGTCCTGCTGGGAGGCATAGGTGCTGACCGTCATTGGACCGCGTACAGCACCACCAAGAATAAGCATAGGTATGCGATAACGTTCGGGGACGAAGTTGCTTATGTTCTCCGGATAGGCTCCGAGATGATCGGGCACAAGCACCACCACCGTGTTCTGCCATTGCGGCAGCTGACGGAAAGAATGTATGAAGTTCCCTATGCAGTCATCCGTGTAGGCGAAAGCATTCAGAATCTTGTCATTGAGCTTCCGAAATGGCACCTCGAAAGGTTCATGGCTACTCGAGGTCTGAAGCACACGATACTGCGGCACGCTGTCGGTGCTGTATGTCTCAGCCTCCTGCTTCAACTCTTCGAGAAGGCGGTTGAAGACCACATGGTCATGCACGCCCCACTTGCCGGTACGTTCACTGCGCGGAAAGTCGACATCACTGACGATGCGTCCGAAGCCTTGCGAGACAAGGTACGAGCGCATATTGGTGAAGTCGGCATCACCACCATAATAATATGTAGCCTCATACCCTGCATCCTTGAGACTACGGGCTATGGCTGGCAGGTTCTGCGTCTTGCGCGGATATTTCATAATGCTGGTGGTCGGCTGTGCCGGATAGCCGCTGAGAATAGACACCAGCCCACGGTCGGTACGGAAACTATTAGCATAGAAATTCGTGAAGAACAATGCCTCACGCGACAGACTGTCAAGGTTGACAGCCACTCCTTTCACACCGCCTAATGTCTCCATAAGTTCCGAGGAGAAACTCTCCATGATGATGAAGAGCACATCGGGGCGACGCGTCGTGAACATGTTGTGTGCTGCACTGTCGACTGTAGCAGCCACAACATTCAATGAGTCAAGTACATGCCGTGAGCCGTTGGTCTCCGGCATAGCTTCGAGCACCTGACGGTCAGCCATCTTTAGGAACAAGCTCTCTGCCTGCGCGTCATCCATGAAACGATATTGCTTGCCGAAATTCTTCTGCTTGGAGAGTGACTCCATGAGGTTGAATGCAGGGTTTATGGCAGCATGATTGACGCGAATATTCTGACTGAAGAACACCTTGCCAGTATTCATGGTCGAGACAGTGAAGCCACCACGGATGGGAATGAACAGCGATGCCGTGAGCACAAGCATGACACCCGACACAGACAGCCTATTGAACGGAACACGATATTTGGCACCTCGCTTGGGAAAGGTGAGTACGGCAAACAGCATATAACAGAAGCCGAACACTGCAAGCATGCAGAGCAGTGCCACCAACACATACCACAGGCTGACGCTGGCCAATGCTTCGCGGGGTGACGACATGAAATAGAATATCGGTGTACTGTCGAGGCGGAAGCCCCAGAAGTCATATAGCCCCATGTCAGCAACGAAAATCACCGACACCGCAAGACAGGCAAAGGCAAAATATCGTTTCCACACAGTCAGCAGCCACTTGTCTGCTGTCCACGCCGAGATAATGAGCAACAGAGCAGGCACGGCAGTCAGATAACCGGCCATAGACAGGTCAAGCGGCAGCCCGTGGAGCATCACGCTGAACACGGTACCCATTCCACAGCCGTCATACAGCTTATGGTAGTACAGCATGAACAGCGGCTTCTGTAGCACGAATATCAGCAGCCACAGCAGGTACACTTCGATGAACTTTATTATGCGCTCCTTCATTCTCTCCGATGCCAAATCGTCTCCTCGGTTGCGCAAAGATAAAGTTTTTTGCGGCTACTGCCATGCACCGCAGTACGCAACTACTTATTTTTATGCAGTGTGAGATGTTTGTCAACCGACGGCGGCAGCTCCTGAACATAATGCGTCACCATTATCACCGTCTTGTCGAGCCTATGACAGAAAGCTTCTATCACAACCCTCGCGCGACGGCGGTTGTATGTATCCAACCCATGCAGCGGTTCGTCCAGGATAAGCAGTTCCGGATCTTTCACAAAGGCACGTGCCAGCAGTGCCAAACGCTGCTCGCCGCTCGAGAGACGCAGGAACGGGCGGTCGGCCAACGAAGCAATGCCAAAGATGCCCATCCACCACAGGCAGATGTCTCGCTGTTCAGGACGCGGCTTCATATAAAGCCCTATGCTGTCGTACAGTCCGCTGGCCACGATGTCAATCGTGGGAAAGTTCTTCATATACGCGCGGTGCATCTCCGGACTGACATATCCTATGTGCTTCTTTATTTCCCATATACTCTCACCCGAACCGCGTTGTCTGCCGAAGAGACTGATGTCGCAGGCATACGACTGCGGATTGTCTGCACACACAAGACTAAGCAGTGTCGACTTGCCCGAGCCATTCTCTCCGCTCAACGACCACTTCTCTCCGCGCCGCACGGTCCAGTTAAGGTCTTTCAGTATGGAATGTCCGTCGTATGCTATGCTGACCTTATTGAGGCGCACCACCTCATCGCCTGTGAAGTTTGTCCCTGTATAAGGCAGTCCGAGTATGCGCTGTGTCAGCGTGGCACAGAGTGCGCTGTCTCCTCCTGCCCTTTCAGCGTCAGCCACGCTGTAGGAACGCAGGTATTCGTCGCGCGTCTGCTTGCTGCCAACCACAAGTTTATCGACAGTAATCACGTGGGTTATGTAGTCCGGAACACTGTCGAGCATCGACAACACCAGTATCAGCTGTAGCCCGTGCAACCTCGTCAACTGCCGCAACAGGTCGTCAAGCAGATCGCGCGTAGCTACATCAAGGCCGATAAACGGGTTATCCATTATCAGCACGCGCGGCTGTGTCAGCAGGATTTTCACTAACTGGAACTTACGCAGCTCACCACTCGAGAGCATCAGGATGCGCTTGTCGAGCATGGCATCTATACGGAACATATCGAACAGCTGACGCTGCAACGCATCCTCGGCATAATCGCCCAACAGCTGACGCACGGTGGGGAAGTCGTCTGTCTCGGTAGAGTTCCAACGTTGCTGATAATAGTAGTTGGTATCATTGCTGCCGTAGGTATCGCGAAAGGCAATGTATCTAATGTTCTTGTATGCCTCGCTCCATGGTGACGGCGAGAAGTCATATTCCAATGTTCCCTCGGCAAGAGGGAACTTACCAGTGATCATGTCAATCAACATGCTCTTGCCGCCGGCATTTGGTCCCATCACAGCTATCTGTTCGCCGTCGAGCACGTCAAAGCTCACAGGTTCGGACAGTCGTGCCTCCGGCGTGCGTGCCACGGCATTGTCCAACTTCAACGTATGTCCTTTCATCTCTCTGTCCTTTGTCTGTATGTATCACCACCGGCTTTCAGTCAAGTCCCTTGACTCGCCCCGGGTTGCGTGCCACATAGTCTTTCCAATCGCGGAAGCTCTTCTCCACGACAGGCCGTCCCATCTGTAGATAATGGCAATAGGCGGCTCCGAGCGCATCAGTGGCATCGAGGAAGTGCGGCATCTCTTGCGGACTGATACACAGCAAACGCTGCAACATTCCTGCCACCTGCTCCTTGCTGGCACTGCCATTGCCCGTTATGGCCATCTTTATCTTCAACGGAGCATATTCCGTTATCGGTATGTCGCGGCTCAAAGCCACAGCCATCGCCACGCCTTGTGCACGCCCGAGCTTCAGTACGGACTGCACGTTCTTGCCGAAGAACGGTGCTTCGATGGCCAGCTCATCAGGCAAGTAGCTCTCTATTATGCCAAGCACACGCTCGTGTATGTGTGCGAGCTTCAGATAGTGATTCGGGTATCTCCTCAAGTCTATCACGCCCATGGCAACCAGCGACGGCCGCGTGCCACAGATACAGAGCACGCCATAACCCATTATCGTCGTACCCGGGTCAATGCCCATGATTATCTTCTCTTTTACAGGAACTGCCGTCACTTGTCTTGCAGAATGGTTTGCCGTCGCAAAAATACAATATTATTCCGAAACGGTTTCTGCGTATCTTCTATCTTCATATCTTTGCGTCTTGAAACACGGACAACAAGTTTTACCATCATGATAGTAGACAAGATAAACGACATCTGCAAAGATGTGGAGCAACTCAAGGCTTCAAACGCCGACGAGCTTGAAGCTCTGCGGATAAAGTATCTCAGCAAGAAAGGCATCATCAGCGATCTGATGAATGACTTTCGCAGTGTTGCCGCCGAGCAGAAGCGCGAAGTGGGCATGAAGCTGAACGAGCTGAAGACACAGGTGCAGGAGAAGATTGCACAACTCAAGGAGCAGTTCGAGAGCACAGATACCGTCAGCGACGACATCGACCTGACACGCACGCCCTACCCTATGCACATCGGCACGCGCCATCCGCTGACAATAGTCAAGAATGAGATAATAGACATCTTCGGGCACATGGGCTTCAAGTTGGCCGACGGCCCCGAGGTCGAGGACGATCTGCACGTTTTCACGAAGATGAACTTTGCAGCCGACCACCCTGCACGCGATATGCAGGACACCTTTTTCATCAGCCAAAACGCCGATGATGTGACGAAGAACGTCATACTGCGCACACACACCAGCTCTGTGCAGGCACGTGTCATGGAGCACACACAACCTCCCATCCGCGTGATATGCCCCGGACGTGTCTACCGCAACGAGGCCATCAGCGCACGCGCACACTGCTTCTTCCATCAGATTGAAGGTCTGTATGTCGACAAGAACGTGTCGTTCACCGACCTGAAGCAGGTGCTGCTGACGTTTGCACGTGAGATGTTCGGCAGCGACACGAAGATACGCCTACGTCCGTCATACTTCCCATTCACCGAGCCAAGTGCAGAGATGGACATCAGTTGCAACATCTGCGGCGGTAAGGGCTGCGGATTCTGTAAGCATACAGGATGGGTCGAGATTCTCGGTTGTGGCATGGTGGATCCCAATGTTCTTGAGATGTGCGGCATAGACAGCAAGATCAACTCCGGCTACGCCTTCGGACTTGGCATTGAGCGCATTGCCAACCTGAAGTATCAGGTCAGCGACCTGCGTCTGTTCTCGGAGAACGACGTGCGCTTCCTGCGCGAGTTCGAGTCGGCCTATTGACTTGCCGATGACCAGGAAAGAGAGATACCGTGCCGTCATAGACTGGTTCAAGACGAATATGCCCGTAGCTGAACCGGAGTTGCACTTCAGCAGTCCGTTCCAATTATTGGTGGCGGTAATTCTCAGTGCCCAGTGCACCGACAAGCGGGTCAACATGATTACACCGGCACTGTTCAAAGCTTTCCCGACGAGCCTTGAGATGTCACAAGCCACGCCGGAAGCAGTGCTTGAATACATACACAGCGTGTCCTATCCCAACAGCAAGGCAAGGCATTTGGTGCAGATGGCACAGATGTTACAGCGTGACTATGACGGAGAGGTGCCGTGCGACTTCGGTTCTCTGCTGCGGTTGCCGGGTGTCGGACGCAAGACAGCCAATGTGGTAAGTGCGGTGGCTTTCGGCCAAGCCACGATGGCTGTAGATACACACGTGTTCCGCGTCAGCCATAGGTTAGGGTTGGTCAGCAGCAGACACAGCACGCCGTATGCGGTAGAGCAGGAGCTGGTAAAGAACATTGCCGAAGCCGACAGGCCACGTGCCCATCATTGGTTGCTGCTGCATGGGCGTTACATCTGTCAATCACGCAAACCGGCTTGTGATGATTGCGGGCTGCAACCGTTCTGCCTGTACAGGTCACACCATGCACTCACACCCCACAGCAGCAGCACATCAACAGCAGCATCCTAAAATGCCGTCATGGCACTACATTTTGAATAAGGTGCGAGGAACGGTACGAAAAAATCCATAACTTTGCGTCGTAAAGAAGACTATCGGGAACAATAACTCTTTTAAAGTAACAAAGATATGACAATAGACCAATTCAACTTTGCCGGTAAAAAGGCAATCGTACGTGTAGATTTCAACGTACCATTGGACGAGAACGGAAACGTTACTGACGACACCCGCATCCGTGGTGCCCTGCCAACACTGAAGAAGATTCTTGCCGACGGCGGCGCAATCATCATGATGTCGCACATGGGCAAACCGAAAGGTAAGGTCAACCCCAAACTGAGTCTGAAGCAGATTGTTCCGAACGTAAGCAAGGCTTTGGGCATCGATGTAAAATTCGCTCCTGACTGTGGCAATGCTGAAGCCGAGGCTGCTGCATTAAAGCCGGGCGAGGCTCTGCTGCTTGAGAACCTGCGTTTCTATCCTGAAGAGGAAGGCAAGCCGGTGGGCTTGGAGAAAGGCACACCCGAGTACGATGCCGCCAAGAAAGAGATGAAAGGCCGCCAAAAGGACTTCGCAAAGAAGCTGGCTTCCTATGCCGACGTATATGTTAATGACGCATTCGGCACCGCTCACCGCAAGCACGCATCTACAGCTGTCATCGCCGACTTCTTCGACGCAGACAACAAGATGCTCGGCTATCTGATGGAGAAAGAGGTGAAGGCCATTGACAATGTGCTGAAGAATGCACAGCATCCTTTCACTGCCATCATCGGTGGCTCCAAGGTGTCGTCCAAGTTGGGTGTCATCAAGAACCTGCTCGATAAGGTGGATAACCTGATCATCGGTGGCGGCATGGGCTTCACATTCTTCAAGGCTCAGGGTGGACAGATTGGCGATTCTCTGCATGAGGACGACCTGATGCCGGAAGCACTGTCCGTTCTGGAAGAAGCAAAGAAGAAGGGTGTCAATGTCTCCCTCTCCATTGCGACCGTTGCCGGCAACCACTTCAGCAACGATGCTGAGCGTAAGGTGTTCGACACACATAAGATTCCGGACGGATGGCAGGGTATGGATGCCTCGGAGCAGTCGCTTGCCAACTGGAAGGAGATCATCATGAAGTCAAAGACCATACTGTGGAACGGTCCTGTAGGCGTGTTTGAGTTCCCGAACTTCGCTCACGGCACTGGTGAGATCGCCAAGTATGTAGCAGAGGCAACACAGAAGAACGGTGCTTACTCACTCGTAGGTGGCGGTGACTCTGTGGCTGCAATCAACAAGTTCGGCCTTGCCGACAAAGTATCATACGTCTCCACCGGTGGTGGTGCAATGCTTGAGGCCATTGAGGGCAAGGTTCTGCCAGGCGTAGCAGCGATCAAGGGCGAATAAAACCAAACAACACTATGTTCATTGTCTCTTACAGGGGCAGCCCGCAACACATCTGCGGGCTGCCCCTCTTCTTTAGACATATCCTATAAGCATGTCATCGAAGTAGTACTTACTCTGTCAAGTAAGATAT
>CAVHVD010000050.1:0-13034 GCA_963639425.1 Faecalibacterium prausnitzii | reverse complement strand
TATTATGCGGCTCCGCCGCAATCCTCGGCAAACTTAGAGGTTGAACGTCCACAGGAAGCAGGACGTACTGTCACAAAAATGCCGGTTTTCGTCAGCATTTTGCAGAAAATGCAGGCGCAGATGTTTTGATTTGTCAGTGCGGGTGCGTAACTTTGCAGGCGCAACCGTGAGAGCGTTGCGCCGAAAGGACAGAGAGAGAACATGAACAAGATTGTGCTGCACCACCATCACCACCATCATCATCCTGACGAGGATCTACGGCAGGCAGGTGGCGTGCGTGTATGCTGACACATCGAGACGAGACATAACGAAGAGACACACACAACGAGAAGAGGCTTGCCGACATTCCAGACGGCAGGTCTCTTTTCTTTTTGCGGTGTCACTGAGGAGAGGTCGTGGAAGTAGCCGGTTCGTAGAGCCGGAGGTGGCAGGGCGCAGGACGATGCCGGTGGTGGTGTCCCCCCCCTCATGGCGTTGAGTGAGGCGGACGAAGACATGGAAACAACAAGATGAACTAAAAATACAGAGAGAAAGATTATGTTGCGAATTGCAGTCCAGTCGAAAGGCAGACTATACGACGAGACGATGTCGCTGCTCAATGAGTCGGACATCAAGCTGAACCCAAGTAAGCGGACGCTGCTGGTGCAGGCCGCCAACTTCCCGCTGGAGGTGCTCTTCCTCCGCGATGACGACATACCGCAGACCGTTGCAAGCGGCGTGGCCGACATAGGCGTGGTCGGCGAGAACGAGTTCCTGGAGCGGCAGGAGGATGCGGAGGTGATCCGCAGGCTCGGCTTCAGCCGTTGCCGCCTGTCGCTGGCCGTACCCAAGTCGGCAGACTACGACGGCGTGCAGTGGTTCGACGGCAAGAAGATAGCCACGTCATACCCCGCCATCCTGCGCCGCTATCTCGACGAACACGGCGTGCGGGCGGACATACACGTCATCACCGGCTCCGTAGAGATCTCTCCCGGGATAGGGCTGGCCGATGCCATCTTCGACATCGTAAGCTCCGGCTCCACGCTGGTGAGCAACCACCTGAAGGAGGTCGAGACGGTCATGCAGTCCGAGGCGTTGCTCATCGGCTGTAGGAACATGAGTGCGGAGAAGCGCAGTGTGCTTGACGAACTTCTGTTCCGCATCGCCGCCGTCCGCACCGCCGAGGACAAGAAATACGTACTGATGAATGCCCCCAAGGAGCGGCTCGACGACATCCTGGCCGTGCTGCCGGGCATGAAAAGCCCCACGGTGATGCCGCTGGCAACGCCCGGATGGTGCTCTGTGCATACCGTGCTCAATGAGGAACGCTTTTGGGAGATCATCGGCAAGCTGAAGGCTCTGGGGGCGCAGGGCATTCTTGTCATACCCATAGAGAAGATGATTGTGTGACACCAAGCATGTGGAGGACAGACAGATGAAGATATACACATACCCTGACAGGAACGAGTGGGACGAGATACTGAAGCGTCCGCCGATGGACACACGCCGGTTGTTCGGCACGGTGCAGGAACTCATCGACGACGTGCGCGGCGGTGGCGACAAGGCCGTGCGGGAGCTGGAGGCGCGGTTCGACCACGTGGAGCTGTCGGCTCTCGCCGTCGGCAGGGAAGAGATGGAGGCGGCGGAGCGTGGCGTGCCCGCCGCACTGAAGGATGCCATCGTGCTGGCGAAGGAGAACATCGCGCGTTTCCACGGCGCACAGCGTTTCAGTGGCATCGAGGTGGAGACGCGCGCGGGTGTCCGCTGCCGTCAGCGGTCGGTGCCGATAGAGCGGGTGGGGCTGTATGTCCCCGGTGGCACGGCACCGCTGTTCAGCACGGTGCTGATGCTTGCCGTCCCCGCACAGATTGCGGGATGCCGCGAGATTGTGCTCTGCACGCCACCGATGGCCGACGGCCGTGTCAACCCCGCTGTCCTCTTTGCCGCAAGGACGGCAGGCGTCAGCAGGATATTCAAGATTGGCGGCGTGCAGGCCATAGCAGCGATGGCCTATGGCACGGAGTCCGTGCCGCGTGTCGACAAGATCTTCGGCCCCGGCAACCGCTATGTGATGGCCGCCAAGCAGCTTGTCAGCCTCAAGGACGTGGCGATAGATATGCCCGCCGGCCCATCGGAGGTGGCGGTCATTGCCGACGACACGGCAGACGCGACGTTCGTCGCCGCCGACCTGCTCAGTCAGGCAGAGCACGGCACCGACTCGCAGGCACTCCTCGTCACCACGTCGCAGAGACTGCTCCGCGAGGTAGAGAATGAGGTGGGACGGCAGCTGGCGGTGTTGCCGAGGAAGGACATCGCCGCCCTGTCGCTGGAAAACAGCAAGCTGATACTGACCGACAGCATGGACACGGCAATGGAACTGACCAACGCCTATGCGCCGGAGCACCTGATAATACAGACCGCCGACTACCGCGAGCTGGCAGACAGAGTGGTCAATGCCGGTTCGGTCTTCCTCGGCGCATACGCCTGCGAGAGTGCCGGTGACTATGCCTCGGGCACCAACCACACGCTGCCTACCAGCGGCTATGCCAAGGCATACAGCGGCGTGAACCTCGACAGCTTCTGCCGCAAGATAACATTCCAGGAGCTGACGGCACAGGGCATCAGGAACATAGGCCCCGCCATTGAGCTGATGGCCGAAGGAGAGCAGCTGCATGGCCACAGGAACGCCGTGACCGTGCGCCTCGACAGCATGGCCGCCACAGGCGACGGAGAGGACGGCGGCTTCTGTCTCGACAGCCTCGTGCGGCCGAACATAAGGCGCATGGCTCCATACTCCAGCGCACGCAGCGAGTACAGCGGCAGGGCGGCGAGCGTCTTTCTCGATGCCAACGAGAACCCATACAACAGTCCGCTGAACCGCTATCCCGACCCGCTGCAGACGGAGCTGAAGGAGGAGATAAGCCGCATCAAGGGCGTGCCGACCGCCAGCATCTTCTGCGGCAACGGCAGTGATGAGGCCATCGACATTGCCTTCAGAATCTTCTGCGAGCCGGGGCGCGACAATGTGGTTGCGATAGACCCGACCTACGGCATGTATGGCGTGTGTGCCGAGATGAACGACGTGGAGTATCGCAAGGTGTTGCTGAACGATGACTTCTCGCTCGACGCAGGACGCATGCTCGCCGCTGCCGACGGCCACACGCGGCTGATGTTCGTCTGCACGCCCAACAACCCCACCGGCAACGACCTGAGCCACAAGGAGATCGAACGGCTGTTGCAGGGCTTCAAGGGCATGGTCGTGGTGGACGAGGCCTACGGCGACTTCTCCGGCAGTCCGTCGTTCCTGCGCTTGCTCGACAGGTACCCGAACCTCATCGTGCTACAGACGCTGTCGAAGGCATGGGGATGTGCCGCCATACGCCTGGGCATGGCGTTTGCCTCGCCCGAGGTGATTGCACTGTACAACAAGGTGAAGTATCCCTATAACATCAACATATTGACACAGCAGAATGCGCTGGAGCAGCTGAAGGACACGACACGCAAGGACGGATGGGTGGAGCAGCTGAAGGGTGAACGCCGGAGGGTGATGGAGGCGTTCCGGCAGTTGCCGTGCGTGGAGACGGTCTATCCCACGGATGCCAATTTCTTCCTGGCACGTGTGACAGATGCCGACGCGATATACGCATATCTTGTGGACAACGGAATAATCGTCAGGAACCGCAACCGCGTGACACTGTGTGGCAACTGCCTGCGCATCACCGTGGGCACGCCGCAGGAGAACGACATCCTGACTGCTGCACTTAAACGATGGAGACAATGATGAAACGCAACAAAGAGAGAGTCCTGTTCATAGACAGGGACGGGACAATAGTGGTGGAACCGCCTGTGACCTACCAGATAAACAGCTTCGACGAGCTGGAGTTCTGCCCGAAGGTGATACGCAACCTCAGCTTCCTGCGGCGCAGGACCGACTTCAAGTTCGTGATGGTGAGCAATCAGGACGGACTGGGCACTCCCATACATCCGGCGGAGGTGTTTTGGCCCATCCATAACCTGGTGATGAGGACACTGGCGGGGGAGGGCGTGACCTTCGATGCCGTGCACATCGACCCCACCATGCCCGAAGACAATGCCCCGACACGCAAGCCCGGCACCGCCATGCTGACGGACTATATCGACAATCCGGACTATGACATGGCGGGCAGCTACGTCATCGGAGACCGCTGTACCGACGTCGAGCTGGCGCGCAACCTGGGCTGCAAGGCCATTCTGTTGCAGCCGGACAAGAGCTGTCTGCGCACGGTGGCGGAGGGCGGCGAGACGCAGGTTGCCGACCTGACGGACTACTGTGCTCTGGCGACGACGGACTGGGACAAGGTGGCGGAGTTCCTGTTTGCCGGTGAGCGTAAGGCCGCAGTCCACAGGGTGACGAAGGAGACGGATGTGCTGGTGGAGCTGGACATCGACGGCAATGGGACGTGCAGCATCGACACCGGACTGGGGTTCTTCGACCACATGCTCGAACAGATAGCAAGGCACGGAGGCATGGACTTGACGGTGAGGGTGAAGGGCGACCTGCATGTCGACGAGCACCACACCATTGAGGACACAGCCCTCGCCTTGGGGGAGGCTCTGCGGCACGCCCTTGGCGACAAGCGCGGGATGGAACGCTACGGATACGCACTGCCCATGGACGACTGTCTGTGCCGGGTGTGCCTCGACTTCGGCGGCAGACCCTGGCTGGTGTGGGATGCCGAGTTCCGGCGCGAGAAGATAGGCGAGATGCCCACGGAGATGTTCTTCCACTTCTTCAAGTCCCTCAGCGATGCCGCCTTGATGAACCTGAACATCAAGGCCGAGGGACAGAACGAGCACCACAAAATAGAAGCCATCTTCAAGGCACTGGCACGTGCGCTGAAGATGGCTGTGAAGCGTGATGTCTATCACTATGCCCTTCCGTCGTCGAAGGGCATGCTTTAGACGTTGTCGCCGTAGCTCCCTGTTTCGTTGTCGAACTCGTAGCTCTTGGCAAGCCCGCCCTCGCTCGTCTCCTTGTAGAGCGACGGCAGGTCGTGACCCGTGGTGTTCATGACGTTGACCACGCGGTCGAACGACACGCGGTGCAGGCCGTCGGTGAATGAGGCATAGACATTGGCATCGAGGGCACGTGCCGCCGCATAGGCATTGCGCTCTATACAGGGGATCTGCACGAGTCCGCACACGGGGTCGCACGTCATGCCAAGGTGGTGTTCCAGTCCCATCTCGGCGGCATACTCAATCTGCGACGGACTGCCGGCAAAGAGCTGGCAGGCGGCAGCCGAGGCCATGGCACAAGCCACGCCGACCTCGCCCTGACAGCCCACGTCGGCACCGGATATGGAGGCGTTCTCCTTGACGATGTTCCCTACAAGTCCGGCTGTTGCCAAAGCCTTCAGTATGCGTTGGTCGCTGAACTCGTGCGTCTGATGCAGCGAGTAGAGCACCGACGGCAACACGCCACAACTGCCACAGGTGGGAGCCGTGACAATCTTGCCACCGGCAGCGTTCTCCTCACTGACGGCAAGCGCGTAGGCGAACACCATGCCGCGTGAGCGCAGGGAACCCTGATAGCCCTTGGCACGGACGTAGTAGCTGATGGCCTTGCGACGGAGACCCAGCGGCCCTGGCAGCACGCCCTCGGCTTCGATGCCGCGGCGTATGGCATCCTGCATGACCTTCCACACCTCACCAAGATAGTCCCAGATGTCGGTGTCCTCGTAGTTGGCCACATATTCCCAGTAGCTGCGTCCCGTGCGTTCGCACCACTCCTTGATGTCGGTCATCATGGTCATCGGATATATGTTGTCACTGCCGTTGCTGCCGACGGGGCCTTCCTCGGTGGCAAGTGCTCCGCCGCCGACGCTGTAGACCGTCCATGTGTCCGTGACCTTCTCGTCGCGGTCGATAGCTTGAAACATCATGCCGTTGGGGTGGAACGGGAGGAATGTCTTTGGCTCCCAGACAATCTGGACAGGAGCCACAGGCTCCAGCTCACTGCGTATGGCCACATCGGTCATGTGTCCGCGTCCGGTGGCGGCGAGGCTACCGTAGAGCGTGACCTTGAAGCGGAACACGTCCTTGCCTGCACGTTCGCGGAACATCTCGGACGCACGCTTCGGCCCCATCGTGTGACTGCTCGATGGCCCCACGCCAATGCGGAATATCTCTTTTATGCTGTTCATTGTTTACGGGCTGTGTTTACTTCTCCACGATGTTCATCTCGTCAAGCAGACGCTGGCAGTTGCCCAGCTTGTCGATGACGAAAAGCACGTAGCGGATGTCTACGGCGATGCAACGTTGTAGCTTGTCGTCGAAGTTGATGTCGCCGCTCAGTGATTCCCAGTTGCCATCGAAGGCAATGCCGATGAGCTGGCCGTCGGCGTTCATCACCGGACTGCCCGAGTTGCCGCCGGTGATGTCGTTGGTCGTGAGGAAGCATGCCGGCAGAGAGCCGTCGGCCGTGGCATAGCGTCCGAAGTCGCGCTTGAGCAGCAGCTCCTTCAGCTTCGCGGGAACGACGAACTCCGAATTGGTGGGGTCTTCCTTCTCAAGCACACCGTCGGATGTGGTGTAGTACTTGTAGTGTACGCCGTCCTTCGGGTCGTAGGACTTCACGTTGCCGTAGGTCAGGCGGATGGTGAAGTTGGCATCGGGGTAGGACGGGACGGGGAGCTTCATCTCCTCCAGTCCACGGATATACTTCTTGTGCAGCAGGTCAAGACTCTTGCTGCTCTCGGAATACGACAGTGCCACTTCCTTGATCTTTGCGTCGACAGCCTTGGTCATGACATACGCGGGGTCGGCATCAATGGCTTCGACCGTTGGATTGCCGAGGAACGCCTCAAGGTTGTCCTTGTTGGCAAAGATTGAGTTGTCATACAGGTTGTCGACATAGGCATCGGTGTCGCCCCCGAAGTCGCTGCCTATGCTGTTGTAGAACGGGGGCAGCTCGTTGGCCGCGAGGTGCTTCGCCAGCTCGGGCAGCACGGCCTTTGCAACACGGCGGTCGACCTCATGGTCGTAGTCCTTGTCGTGAATCTGGTCGTAAGCCTGGCGCATCTGGCTCTTGAGGCTCTCTATCTTGTCACCGTCTTTCTTGGCGAGGGCAGCCTTCAGCTGGTCGAGCAGCTGTGTGGGTGCGCCGAACTCAATGGCAGAGAACGCCTCGTTGATGTAGTACAGCTGGCGGTAGTATGGCATACGCTTGCCGATGACATCGTTAATGCCCTCGACAACGCCACGGTACTCGGGCTTGTCCGCGGCAAAAGCCTTGAACTTGCTCTCCTGTTCGGCTTTCGACTCAAGCACTTTGTTGTCGATGATTGCTTTGTTCATGCCGATGGAGTTCTTCCAGTAGTTGCTGCTGCCTGCATATTTGTTGGCATACTGTATGCGGATCTTGTCGCTCGAGGCCATGACATCGCGCAGGACGTTGAGACGGACGGTGCGTATGTCTATGCGTGCCTGATTGGTGGCCTGCATGCGCTCCTCCACTTCCGACTGCGTGAGGTAGCGGCTTGTGCTCCCTGGGAAGCCGAGAATCATGGCGTAGTCGTCCTCCTCAAGCCCCTTGAGGGATATGGGCAGGTACTTCGGCGTGCTCAGCGGAACGTTGTCTTCCGAATATTCCGCAGGGTTGCCGTCCTTGTCGGCATAGATGCGGAACACCGAGAAGTCGCACGTGTGGCGCGGCCACATCCAGTTGTCGGTCTCACCGCCGAACTTGCCTATCGACTGCGGTGGTGCTGCGACCATGCGCACGTCGCTATACACCTTATAATATATAAGGTAGAACTTGTTGCCGGCATAGTAGGGCAGGGCTTGTGCCACGATGCCGGGCTTGCCTGCCAGGTCGCTCTTCGCGAGTTCGGCATCGGCAATGGTCTGCAGGAAGCGGCGCGTCATGGACTCTGTCTCGCTGACTTCGCCGGACTTCACCTTGCTGTCGACGAGTTCGGTGATGTCGATGATGCGGTCGACAAAGCGGAACGACAGACGCTCGTTGGGCAGCTCCTCGCTGAGGCTGTTGGCCCAGAAGCCGTCGGTGAGATAGTCGTGCTCCACGGAGCTGTGCCGCTGTATGGCAGCATAGCCGCAGTGGTGGTTGGTCAGGACAAGACCGTTGGGGGATATGATTTCGCCGGTGCATCCGCCGCCGAAGATGCCGACGGCATCCTTTATCGACACGCCGTCAGGGTTGTAGATGTCCTTGGCTTTCAGTCGCAGTCCCTGCTTCTTCATCATGTCAATGGAGTACTGCTGTTGCATGAGTTGCAGCAGCCACATGCCTTCGTCGGCTCTTGCGGTCATAACGAGCATGACCAAGGCCAACAACATTAGTGTTCTCGCTTTCATATTTGCTGTATGGATTAAATGATAATCGTTGAATCAAGCCGATGTTTGCGCTTATTTTTGTGCAAAAATAGTAAAAGCTTTCAAAAATACATTTCACGTGTGGATCGATGAAAGACAATCTTAATATCTTTGCTCGCTGAGGATTTTGAGAAAGACAGATGCTGAAGATATTTCGTGAGATATTATCCGTGGTGCTGGCCGTGGCGGTGTGTGCCGCATGTAGCAGCACGTATCAGATAGCCGGCAAGACCGAGGTGAACAGCCTCGACGGAAGGATGCTGTATCTGAAGTCGCTGCGTGGCAGTGACTGGGCGGCTATAGACTCGACGTGGGTGGAACACGGGTTCTTCACGCTCGACGGCAATGTGGACACCGTTGCCGTGGTGACGCTGAACCTGGGAGACGAGAACATCATGCCCATCGTGCTCGAGAACGGAAAGATCAATGTCTCGATAACCAACTCCGACCTTCGGGCATCGGGCACGCCGCTCAACAACGAGCTTTACAAGTTCATAAGCAAGCGCAACGACATCGCCCGCCAGCTGAACAGCCTCGACCGCAAGGAGGCGCAGATGGTGCTCGACGGGGAAAACATCGACGCTGTGCGCCGCAAGCTGGCCAAGGAGAGCCAGACGTTGCAGGACGAGATGAACCGCTATGCCGAGACATTCATAAAGGACAACTACAAGAACGTGCTCGGCCCGAGCGTCTTCATCATGCTGTGCTCGTCGATGCCCTATCCGATTATGACCGACCAGGTGAACGACATCCTGCGCTCGGCTCCCGCGGAGTTCACGGAGCATCCGCTCATCAAGGAGTTCATAGCCAAGGCCAAAGAGAACATGCGCCTGCTGGAAGAGCATCAGCGGCTGGAGCAGAACGTAGCGGAGAAGAGGCGGGCAGCCGCGAACGCCGCACCATGAAGTTCGCGCCTTCGTTCAAAAGCGTTTACTATCTGTTTACTTTCTGTTCAATGACCCCTCGCCAGACGTTCCCTGAAGCCTGTTCCCGTTTACTAACCGTTCACTTTTCCACACTTTCGTTCACTAATTCCATGCTTGCCCCGAGAAGCACCCTAACGATGCCCATTCTTAGGGTCTAACGATGGGCAAGCATAGCACCTAACGATGCCCGTTTAAAGAACCTAAGAATGCCCATCCTTGGAAGGCAACGATGGGCATCCTTGTGGAGTGTCTACCTCATGCTGTCGGCAGTGAACGATAGCGGCAGCAGGTTGTCAATGTTGTCGATGCAGTAGATGCCCTCCGTGCCATAGAGCAGCACGCGCATGGGCTTCCCGTTGCGTTTCTGCACCTCGGCCATCACCTGACGGCACGCTCCGCATGGCGTGACGGGGCTGGCGAGGAACTCACCGCCCTCATTGCGTGCGGCGATGGCCAGCGTCAGCACGGGCACATCGGGATATTGGGAGTTGGCATAGAACAGCGTGGTGCGCTCGGCACACAGCCCCGAGGGGAAGGCGGTGTTCTCCTGATTGGAGCCTGTGACCACGATGCCATTGTCGAGCAGTGCTGCTGCGCCAACGGAGAAATGCGAGAACGGGGCGTAGCTGTGGCGCGTCATCTCCTTGGCTTTGTCTACCAACATCCTGTCTTGCTCGGCAAGTTCGTCGTAGCTACAGACCCTTACAGAAATCTCTATCGATAGGTTTCTCATGGCGTTCTCGTCTTCTTGGTTGCACAAAAGTAGGAATAATATTGTGCTTCTCGTTTCTTTTCCTCACTTTTGCCGACGGTAAGTGCGCACAGGCATGAAAGCTATACGTCTCTATATACTGTTATTTGTGCTTCTGGCTTTCGCCGTGGCACCGGCAGTCTCCGCCCAGCGGCGCATGCAGAGCTACAACAATTACATCAAGACATACTCCGAGACGGCCGTGGATCAGATGCGCCGTCACCGCATTCCGGCCAGCATAACGCTGGCACAAGGGCTGCTGGAGAGTGGGGCGGGGCAGAGCACGCTGGCGAAGCGCAGCAACAATCACTTCGGCATCAAGTGCGGCAACCGATGGCGGGGCCGCTCGGTGAAGCACAACGACGATGCTCCCAACGAATGTTTCCGCGCCTATGACCGTGTGGAAGACTCCTATGAAGACCACTCGCGTTTCCTGACGGACAACGCGCGCTACTCAAGCCTGTTCAGACTGAAGACGACGGACTACAAGGGCTGGGCCGTGGGGTTGAAGCGTGCCGGCTATGCCACAGACCCGTCGTATGCCAACAAACTCATCTCGATAATAGAGATCTACGAACTCTATAAGTACGATAACGCCGGTGCCGCCGCTGTGAGTGCGAAGAAGTGGGCCAAGATGCTGCGCAAGAAGCCGTGGCTGGCAAACCCGCATGAGGTGTATATAGCCAACGGAATAGCCTACGTGGTGGCACGCGACGGCGACACTTTCAGGCTCTTGGCAGGTGAGTTCGGGATAAGCTGGAAGAAGCTGGTGAAGTTCAACGACCTGACAAAAGACTACACGCTCGAAGCGGGAGACATCATCTACCTGAACAAAAAGAATCGGAAGACCGTCTCCGGAGACATCTGCTACACGGTGAAGGAGGGCGACTCGATGCATTCCATATCGCAGATGTACGGCATCACGCTGAAGCGGCTGTACCGGCTGAACCGTATGGATGGCGACCACATTCCCGAGGTAGGCGAACGGGTGTGGCTGAAGTGAGCATCCGCCCGTGCCTGCCGATTTAAGGATAACCGGATTTCTTTTGTTTCCGATAAATAAGTACTTTTGTGGACGAGTATTCTCGGAGACGTATTACGTAGAACAGAAAAACAGAGCAATATGCCGAATATATCTACACGTGGAGTCGAAATGCCGGCATCGCCGATACGCAAGTTGGCTCCGCTGGCTTTCGCAGCCAAGCAAAAAGGAATAGAGGTCTACCATCTGAACATCGGACAGCCCGACCTGCCGACACCGCAGTGCGGACTGGATGCCTTGAAGCGCATAGACCGCAAGGTGCTGGAGTACAGCCCAAGTCAGGGATTTCTGAGCCTGCGCGAGAAGCTGGTAAAATACTATGCCAAGTTCAACATCAACCTCACGGCAGACGACATCATCGTCACGGCGGGCGGCTCGGAAGCCGTGCTTTTCGCTTTCCTCTCCTGCCTGAACCCCGGCGACGAGATAATCGTCCCCGAGCCGGCGTATGCCAACTACATGGCCTTTGCCATATCGGCAGGAGCGAAGATACGCACCATCGCCACGACCATAGAAGAGGGCTTCTCGCTGCCGAAGGTGGAGAAGTTCGAGGAGCTGATAAACGAGCACACGCGGGCAATACTGATATGTAACCCCAACAATCCTACGGGCTATCTGTACTCGCGCCGCGAGATGAACCAGATTCGCGACCTTGTGAAGAAGTACGACCTTTTCCTGTTCTCCGACGAGGTATATCGCGAGTTCATCTATACAGGGTCTCCCTACATATCGGCTTGTCATCTGGAGGGCGTGGAGCAGAATGTGGTGCTGATAGACTCCGTGTCGAAACGCTACTCGGAATGTGGAATACGCATCGGTGCGCTGTGCACGAAGAATGCCGACGTGCGTGCTGCCGTCATGAAGTTCTGTCAGGCACGTCTCAGCCCTCCGCTGATTGGGCAGATTGTTGCTGAGGCTTCGCTCGATGCGCCGGACGAATACATGCGTGATGTCTACGACGAGTACGTGGAGCGACGCAAGTGCCTCATTGACGGACTGAACCGCATCCCCGGCGTGTATTCGCCAATACCGATGGGAGCGTTCTACACGGTTGCCAAGTTGCCTGTCGATGACTCGGAGAAGTTCTGCGCGTGGTGTCTCACGGACTTCCAGTATGAGGGGCACACGGTGATGATGGCTCCTGCGACAGGCTTCTACACCACTCCTGGCGGTGGCCACGACGAGGTGCGAATAGCATACATCCTCAAGAAGGAAGACCTGACGAAAGCTCTCATTGTGCTCAAGAAAGCACTTGAGGTCTATCCCGGAAGGACGACGGAATAGGTATGAATCTTCCGCTGTTCGTTGCACGCCGCATCTGCCGTAGCGATGAAGACACTGCAAAGGTGTCGAGACCGGCGGTGCTGATAGCCAAGATCGGCGTTGCGGTGAGCATGGCTGTGATGATTGTCACCGTGGCTGTGGTGAGCGGCTTCAAGCAGGAGGTCGGGGACAAGGTGGCAGGCTTCGGAGCACATCTGCAACTGACGGACATCAACTCCGTGCTCTCGTTCGAACAGAATCCAATAGTGGTTGACGACAGCATTGTGTCGCTGCTGAAGAGCAGCGATGCCGTGCTCGGTGTGCAGCGTTACTCACTGAAGCCAACGATGATAAAGACGGCATCGGCCTTTCAGGGGGCGGTGCTCAAGGGCGTAGGCTCGGACTACGACTCGGACTTCCTGAAATCAAACTTGAGGGAGGGTGTCGTGCCCGACTTCAGCAACTCGCAGCCGTCGAACAGGGTCGTGCTGTCAAAAGCGATGGCAGACAACCTGCAACTCGCTATCGGAGACAAGATAAACCTCTACTTTATCGATGACAACGTGCGGGTTCGCCGCCTGGAAGTCGCTGGAATATATGAGACAAACCTCACGGATTTCGACAACATCTATATGTTCACCGATGTCTGCATGGTGAACAAGCTCAACGGATGGCATGACGATGAGTTCTCCGGAGTGGA
>CAVHVD010000049.1:7282-26902 GCA_963639425.1 Faecalibacterium prausnitzii | reverse complement strand
GGCCGCCCCCTCCGTCCGACGGCACAAAGGTATGAATAAAAAGCGGGACGGCAACACAACAGTCCCCACCTTTTTATATTGTCTCTTACTTTTCACATTTCGACATCTGTTGCTTCAAAAAAAGGTCACACATCGGAGGAGGATATTATGTTGAGAGGGCTTGTTGAATGATAAGAATCATGTCAGAAAACAACGTAAGTCGTCTCACAACGTTCGATGTGAGCACTCACATCGAACGGGATGAACGTTTACATCGAACGTTGTGAGCATTCACATCGAACGATGTGAGAGAACATTAATAGGTCTTTGATAATACCTATTAATAGTCCTGTTCCCAACGAATTATAATTCCGTATACAGACAAGTGGTATCAAGTATGGTGAAGTAATAGGTGGGTCTCATGCTATGCGATGATAATTGGGATTGATATACGCTCCGCCTCCGGCACGCTCCTCACGAGCATAGTCGCAACCGCCCACACATATATGATAGCTGCCGGCGCCCATCCGCAGTTTTATTGGTTTGGGTTGCTTTATCTCTCTCCAAATGGACTATCGGGTATGGTCTTCCGTCTGCATCCGCTTCATCCCTCATTACCGCATGATCCACGGTTGATATAGAACTGGTAAGCCTCGGTATCCTGCTCGTTTACGTATGTCTTGCGGATATGTTTCTCATTAAAGGCATAGTTGAGCAAGGTTGAACCATATCCTTTGCCTTCTCTGATGAGAGAACGAAAAGCATCTCCACAATATCTTTGCTAAGTCCCATAAATGCAACGACATTGGGATTTAGGGAGGCTGTCAGGTGGCCTATCTTTTTCTATCCTTGTCATATTGAATATATTTTCTTCATAATCTGACGCTTGGTAGATGCCAAGCCGGGAGATAACGTTTCTTGGTTCAACATTTCTAATGCCAATTTTAATTCTGCAAGAAGCTCGGGATAGAACTTCATTTGTTCCCAAGCCAGTCTGATGCATAAGGCTCGTATACCATGTGGTTGTGAACAAGCTGTGATTTTTTCTATGCAGTAATCAATGAAATCAGAGCGAAGATTCTCTTTGGTGAATGATAACCGGGATAAAATAGACAGTAGCAAACGGCATTTCCCGACATTCTTTTCACGGAGTACCAGATTTATCAAATCATCTTGCTTTCGATAGAGCCATTTCGTACTGTCGGTGTTGAAGTGGGTGAAAACCCACAACGCATTGAAGGCAACACGCCCATTCCATCGAAAGTCAGCTGGTACAAATCCACTGTTCGATGATAGTTTCCTTGTATTGCGCTGCAAATTTTACGTATGTCAGTTCTTCCTAACCTGTTTGATAATCGATTTCTCATGCCCCTCTAATTAGCATCGGTGTTTGTGCCATCTTGTTGATTATCCATGCAGCAAGGGCGACTTACAAGAGATATATCACTGGCACGCCGTACTTGAACTTCTTGTGCATCGTCTTGTGGTGCCACACTTTCATGCCGCACCATCCGCCTCTGAGATGCGCCACTTGCTACTATGCTTCGCCTTGTACTGATCGATGTCGTAGATGACGAACGTCAAGACATTGATGGTGAGGAGGTAACTCCGAATGATTTTGTCTGTGTTGATGTATTCAATACTGCTCTCCGAAATTAGCAATTCTGCTGCCAATATTACCTTGAGTCCTTGCACAAAGATGTATTATTTGCTGATACTGCATAAATTTGGTTTTAATATCTAAATAAATTAATTTGAAAAAGTGAAAAAGCCATTCAACAAAGATCAGAAACTCGGTAGTGCTATCTCGTATTTCAAATTCCTTGTAAATAGTTTCTTCCGTTTTAATTGTTGTTCTTCTTCCCCAACGACCCGCTGAAAAGTCATCGGAGAGAGAGGTGAAAACGAAGTGGCAATAGTAAGAAGAGAAAATCTATGTGGTGCGAGCTTCTTATAGCATTTTGAGAGCTGTCTTTACGACAGTCTCTACGGAGGCTTCGGGGTCTGACTTGAGGATTGAGTTGACAGCTTTTTGCGATGGGGTTGGGGCGAAGCCAAGCATCGTGAGTGCTGCAATTGCCTCTTCGGCAACCTTGCTGTTGACGGCTGTTGAAGACTTTGCGGTAGCAACATTCCCATCGGGCAAAAGGCCGATGTTCTTCATCTTGTCCTTAAGCTCCACGATTATGCGCTGTGCGGTTTTTAACCCTATGCCTTTGACATTCTTGAGTGCGTTCGCGTCTTCTGAGCTGATGGCATTCACCAATTCCTGTGCCGACAGAGCTGACAGCATCATGCGTGCCGTGTTGCCTCCGATGCCTGAGACGCTTATGAGCAGCAAGAACAGCTCTCTCTCTTCTTTGGAGACAAACCCATAGAGCACATAGGCATCTTCGCGAATGGACTCATAGACATACAGCTTGCAGCTACCCTTGCCCTGTATTGCGGAGAACGTGTTAAGAGAGATGTTCAGCCCGTAGCCAATACCGTTGCACTCGATGACGGCATAGGTGGGTTCAATCTCAGTCAGCTCTCCTCGGAGATATTCAATCATGTCTTTTTCGTGATAATGAAAAGAGCCGCATTCCCGTTGTGGGATTGCGGCTCTCATGGTTTCTTAATCCCTAAGACTGTGGTTCATCAGTCCATGACCTTAACCTTGATGTTGCGATACCAAACGTCGTCGCCATGATCTTGAAGACCGATGAGACCCTCGTGGTTGTCGCCACCAAGATTGTTCAGCAGCTGGAATGCAAGCGGCCACTTCTCCTCGCTGAACTTGCTTGCCTGAAGCATTTCTGTCCACTGCGGAGTCCACAAGTGATATTCCACTACGTTCTCACCATTCTGGTTGTGAACGACTGTGCCTTTATACACCATGATCTTACCAGTGTTCCACTCGCCAGCAGGCTTTGCGTTCTGTGGCTTCGCGGGAATCATGTCATACAGCGATGCTGCCTGACGGTTGCCGTCTTTGCCGAGCTTGGCATCGGGATGGTTCTCGTTGTCGAGCACCTGATATTCAGGAGCGGAGATGTAGATCGGCTCCCATGCACCTTCCTTCTCTTTCGAGGGAACTTCCTGTGCCATGTAGAGGACACCGGAGTTGCCGCCCTTGGAGACCTTGTACTCAAACGAAAGCTCGAAGTTCTTGAACTTGTGTGCGAAGATAATGTCGCCGCCACCGCTCTGCTGGCCTTCGCCTGTGCCTGTACCGTTGAACTTCAGGCAACCGTCTTCTATTGTCCAACGGGCAGGAACGGTGCTCATGCCGTAGCCGCGCCATCCGTCAAGGCTCTTGCCGTCGAAGATGGTGATGTAGCCCTCGCTGTCGATAGGCAATGTGAGGGTTGTCGTCTCTGCGCCCTGAGGCTCTGTCGATACGGACAGTTCAACTGTTGTCGGAGCTGCATCGCTGTTCTGCTCGTCGGCATTGCTCTTCTGTTGGTTTCCACCACACGCTGTGAATGCTGCTGCTGCGAAAAGACAGCTTGCAGCACCTAAAATGCTCTTGTTCATTTTCATTGTTGTTTTTAGTACCTTAAACATTTATGTTGATTAATCTCATTCTCCTTACATATTGACCTTTTTGTCCTTAGACATTATATGTTGACCTGATGGAGCAGTCCGTAACCGTTGGTCATGTGTGCACGGCGGTAGCGGATCTCTTCGAGTGTCTTCTCGTTGCCTATTGATGGCATGTCGTGCTTCCATGAGTCTTCCAGGAATTCCCATGCATGGGTAGAGGCCACTGCCGAGTCACGCATCGTGGGTAGCGTGGGATCCAGCTTGCCTTCCTTGATGCTCTTGGCGAACTTGCGTATCATCACGTCAATGTTCTTGCCTCCGTAAGGCTTGTTTATGGTGAGTGTCTTGGTGACTCCGTGCAGATCGACGGTCGCAGTCTTGAAGTCATGGGTCATTCTGACGATGCCCTTTGTGCCGATGAGGTCGACATAGGAGTTATGCGTCTGGTCTTTCGACAGCTGCCCGTAGACGAATCCCTGAGTGATGTCGTAGACAATACCGTTAGCAAACGTCCCGTGCACCTGTAGCCACCATGGATCTTTGTAGTCCCACATACGAATGCCCTGTGCATGGAATGTCTTGTAGTCGCAACCGGCGTACCACTTGGCCATGTCGACATAGTGCATTCCGCAGTCATGGAATGACGGGCCTTCGTACTCATGGCCTTCACCGGGAGCTAATCCGGGGGTCATGTGACAGATACGTATGATTGCCAGTTCACCCAATTCCCCCTCGTCAATGAACTGCTTCATCTGATGGTGATACCATGAGTTGCGCAGATACAAGTTGACAGTTCCAAGGCGGTCGGATGCCTCCATAGCCTTGACGACAGCCCACTCTTTCTCGGGCAGGTCTGCTATGGGCTTCTCCGATATTACGTGCTTGCCGTATCTGAGAGCTTTCTCTATCTGCTCTTTCCTGGAATTGGCAAGGGCACACAGAGCTACAGCCTGAACGTCGGGATCGTTGTATATTTCATCTTCATTAGCGGTGACCTTGGCATTGGGAGCTTTCTCACGTGCGAGCTTCTGCGATGCCTCGCTCGGGTCGCAGATGTAAGCCACTTCCCAATCGTCGCAGGCCAAGAACTCCTTGAGATAGAATCTGCCCATGCGGCCAAATCCGATAAGTCCAACTTTGATTTTTTTGTTTTCCATGATAGCGATTTAATTGTTGTTCTGTTCTTCGCCGACAAAAGTATTCAAGATAGTAATGCATCTTGGATTTAAAAAGGAAAATGTAGATGTGCGAAAGACCTAAACAACTGTGACATAGCGATTTTTGTGCTACGACGTGGAATAAAATGTAGACTAAATATAAGACCTATGATGTCTTTGGCGTGCTCTGTATGGCCATTATGCGTTCCTCAAAGGACTTATCGTTGGCGGTTGTCTTGTTGCGCATCTTTGTGCGGTAGTTATAGACGGTGCTTATGGAGCAGTGTAGGAAGCTCGCGATCTTGTCGCTGTCGGTGATGCCGAGCCGCAGCAAGGCCAGTATCCGCAGTTCCTTGTTCAGCAGGACATTCGGCTTCAAGACGATCTTCTCGTCATCGCGCATCATGGCATTAATCTCCTCCACGAAGTTGGGGTAGAGGTTCAGAAATATCGTGTCGAAGTGATGATATAGTGCTTCGGTCTCTTCGTCTATCAATGTTGTCGAGCGTAGTCTCTTCACCAGCTCGTCATATCTCTTGTTGACTGCCAGCTTGTGCAGGTCTTTCTGATATTCGCCAATCTTGTCGATGTATCCGGAGCAGATGTTGAAGAATTGTCCTATGTATTGCTCCTTTATGCTGTTTGTCTCCTCAAGCTGTGAGTTGTTGTTGTGGAGCTTCAGGTTAATGCTATTCAACGCCTCGTTCAGCCGCTGCAACTCCTCATTGCTTTCGGACAGACGCCGGCGTATCTTCATGATCTTGCGTAGTTGCTTGAATATGAAGTAGACCGACAGGACAAGACATGCCAACAACACACAGGCCGCGATGAGCGTTATGACAAGCCATCCTTTCGACTGCGCCTCGCGCTCCTGATAGACATCGGTGACGATGGAGTAGAAGTTTGATACCTGTGTGAGGCGGAACTGGATGCCGGCGGTGATTGCATCGTGGAATGATGACTGAGCGTAGCGGTATGCCCTGCCATAGTCGCCTTCGTTGTAGAATATCTGCGCCAACATGTACATGGAGTGGTTCTCACGGGTGGCATTATACAGGTCGGTTATAGCTGAACGCATCAAGTATCTTTTGCATTCATCAATGTCTGGATTGGGGCTGTCAAGCTCGTTCGTCGCGATGAAGTTTGCAACACGGGCATAGACGGGAGAATATCTGTCCACCTCATTGAGAATCTTGATATATGCTTCCTTCTTCTCCTTGCCGTTGAGGATTGCCGCCGCATTTATGCGATATTCCACCGATGAACGTAGGCGCAAGGCATTCAGCGAGTCACGATAGCTGTTCAGTAGCTGTAAGTCTTCCGGCAGGTCGGATGTGTACATATAGTACGTGAAGAACTGTATGTTCGCGTTGTAGTAGTCCGATCGCAGGTCGGCAGGCACATTGTCGGGATTGTACTTGTTCAGGATCTGTTCGGCCTGGCGATACATTCCGTGCATGGAGTAGCTGATGGACAGCTGGAACTCCGACTGTATCTTCCTATAGTCGTCGTTCATCCTTTCTGCCGCCCAAATGCCGAGCTTGGCATAGTGCACGGCAGAGTCGAGGTCGAACTTCCAGTACTCCTGATACAGCTGCGTGTATGTGACGTATTTGTTCAGATCGCTGAGGTTGGGATAGTCAAGTGCAGATTTGATGTCGGCGATGCGCTTCTCCTTCAGCTTCACGTAGTCTTCTTTGTGTTCCAGCAGGTTGTCCAACGAGTCAAGAACACGTCTCGTCTCGCCGGCGGTATGTACGGTATGAGCACAGCTGCACATCGTCAGCACCGTTACTGCAATCAGTAGACGGCAGACAACGGATGCGGTTATGTCTCTCAGCTTACCCATACACCTTATTTATATCATAGTACGAACAGTTCTCTTTATAGCAGTCTCAGTATATCGTTCAGGTTTGCCCATATCAACAACAGCAGCAGTATGCCCATTCCGGCCATCTGTGCATACTCCATGAATTTGTCACTTGGCTTGCGTCGTGCTATCATCTCATACAACAGAAACAGCACATGTCCACCGTCGAGCGCGGGGATGGGCAGAATGTTCATGAATGCCAGTATTATGGACAGGAATGCTGTCATGTACCAAAACTGATGCCAGTCCCATGCCGCAGGGAATATGCTTGCTATCGTACCGAATCCTCCCAGCTGCTGTACGCCTTCTTTCGAGAACACATACTTGAACTGGTTGACGTAGCCCGTCAGCGTGTTCACGCCAAGCCTGATGCCTGCGGGGAACGACTCGAAGAAGCCATAACTATTCTTAGCCACCGGCAACACTGCCGACTTTGCATAAACACCAATCTTATATTCCTCGTCTGCCGTGACCGTAAGGGTATCTGTGATGCCATTTCTTACATACGTCAGCAGCACGTCGTGGTCGGCAGAATGTTCGGCCTTCCGTCTGTCAAGCTCTGCGATGAAGTCTCCGAATGCAAGATTGCCCTTGCCGTCCATGGCGATGATGCTGTCGCCGCGTTGCAGTCCGGCTTCTGCCGCCGGTGAGCCGGGCATTATGCTGTCTGCGACGAATGGCATACGGAAACTTGCCAGTGTCACGCTGTCTTGCAGCAGGTGGTTTATCATATCTTCGGGGATATTTATCACCGTCTCCCTGCCATCGCGGAGCACTGTCACCTCGTTCGCATCCACAATATCCATCAGCAGGTCTGACCCCATCCTCTCAAGAGGCTTGCCATCGGCGGAAAGCAGTACGTCGCCGTCTCTGAAACCGATGTTGTGTGCTGTTTCGTTGAATGCCATTCCAAGCGGGGCTTTCTGCACGGGGATGTAAGAATCGCCCCAGGTGAAGAGTATCATCGAGTAGATTAGCAGAGCCAGCAGGAAGTTGAACAACACACCGCCAATCATTATCAGCAACCGCTGCCATGCGGGTTTTGAACGGAATTCCCACGGCTGTGGCGGCTTCTTCATCTGCTCTGTGTCCATTGATTCATCGATCATGCCGGATATTTTTACATATCCGCCCAGTGGCAACCAGCCGATGTCATATTCGGTCTCGCTGTTCTTAGGCTTGAAACGGAATAGGGTGAACCAAGGGTTGAAGAACAGGCAGAACTTCTCCACTCTGGTCTTGAACAGCTTGGCGAAAAGGAAGTGGCCGCCTTCATGAACTATAACCAGTAGCGACAGGCTAAGCATCAGTTGTGCGGCTTTTATGAGAATTGTGTCCATTTATGTTTCTGTTTGTGTGTGTAGACTCTGTGTTATCCGTTTGCAAATATATCTGTTTCCAAGTGATTGCTCCGATGCTCAGTAGTGCTTGGAGCACATTATGTCGGCTGCGATTCTCCGAGCCTCGGCATCGGTATCCATATAGTCGTCCAGCGTAGGCTTTACTATAAACGTTGCTTCTTGCATGGTTTGCTCTATGACGTCGCTCATGCCGAGGAACGAAATCTCGTCGTGCAGGAAGCCTGCGTTGACAATCTCGTTGGCGGCATTGACGATACACGGCATGTTCCCTCCCTTGTCGAGAGCGGCGTAGGCCAAGGCCAGATTGCGGAACTGTCCCGTATCGGGCTTCTCGAATGTGAGCTGTGTGCATTTGCTGAAGTCTATGCGCGGGAATGATGATTTAAGCCTCATGGGGTAGGAGAATGCGAACTGTATCGGCAGACGCATATCAGGCATCCCCATCTGCGCTATCACCGCTCCATCCTCAAATTGCACGGCGGAGTGTATTATCGACTGCGGATGCACCAACACCTCAATCTGTTTCGGGTCAACCCTGAACAGCCATCTCGCCTCCATCACTTCAAACCCCTTGTTCATCATCGATGCCGAGTCTATCGTTATCTTGGCTCCCATCTTCCAGTTTGGATGTTTCAGTGCCTGCTCCTTTGTCACGCCGGCCAGCTGTTCGCGTGTGAACGTGCGGAACGGGCCGCCCGATGCCGTCAGCAAGATCTTCTCAATGGGGTTCTGCCACTCACCCATGATGCTTTGGAATATGGCTGAGTGCTCCGAGTCCACCGGCAGAATCGGCACCTTGTGTTCGTCGGCAAGTGCGTTTATCAGCTCTCCGGCCACGACCATTGTCTCTTTGTTTGCCAGGGCAATGGCCTTTCCACTTTTGATGGCACTTATTGTGGGTTTCAGTCCTGCAAAGCCCACGAGTGCTGTCAGCACGATGTCCACGGCTTCGTCCGTCACCACTTGCTCCATGGCTTCAGCTCCGGCATACACCTTTATTGGCATGTCGGCCAGTGCTTCCCTTACCTTATCATAGTGCTCATCGTTGGCTATCACCACGGCTTCGGGCCTAAACGCACGTGCCTGCTCTATCAGCTTGTCCGCCTGATTGTTGGCAGTCAGCACGTAAGCCTCATATATGTCGGCATGCTCGGCTATCACTTGTAATGCCTGTGTCCCTATTGAGCCGGTTGAGCCTAATATGGCTATCTTCTTTTTCTCCGTCATTCGTCGTCCTTTTCTTGGTCGCTACCGTCCTTGTCCGTCAGGGTCATAAGTCCCTCGGGCAGACTCATAGTGATCACTCTGTGTTCTGTGTCAATATCTCTGATGAACTCCTCGTGGGCGGGCACCAGCAGCTCGCGCCCTCCATTGTCAATCACGAACAAGGTGTTTATCGTACTGTTGTCGACTGCGGTTACCGTGCCTATGGCACCGTGATGTGTCTCTTCAACCCTGAAGCCCTCAAAGAAGCTCCATCCCAAACTTGCAGGCTCAAGCCCCTCGGCGTGTTTTATGGGGAAGTACACCTCGGTGTTCGTCAGTCTCCGTGCCTTCTGTTCCGTGTCCACATCTTCAAGCTTGATTATTGCTGTCGTGTCCGAGCGGAACCTGTATTCCTCGATGAAGAACGGCACCAATATCCCGTCGAGCTTGCACACAATATAATCGGCATCCACGCGGTCGAAGATGTCGTCGTCGAACGAGAACTGAAGCTCACCGTGTATCCCGTGCGGCTTGTTCAGTATGCCTATTCTGTAGACCTCGTCTTCCTGTATCATTCTTTCATATCCTGGTGATACGTGCCCCTATGGTGTTCAGTCGTCCTTCGATGTTTTGGTATCCACGGTCAATCTGCTCGATGTTGTGAATCCGGCTGATGCCATCGGCACTCAGTGCTGCTATGAGCAGAGCTATTCCGGCGCGGATGTCGGGCGATGTCATGTTGCCACCACGTAGTCTCATGCGGCGGTCGTGACCGATCACTACGGCGCGGTGCGGGTCGCACAGGATGATCTGCGCGCCCATGTCGATGAGCTTGTCCACGAAGAACAGGCGGCTCTCGAACATCTTTTGGTGTATCAGTACGCTACCCTTGGCCTGCGTCGCCACCACCAGCATCACGCTCAGTAGGTCAGGGGTCAGCCCCGGCCACGGTGCGTCGGCGATGGTCATTATCGAGCCGTCGAGGAATGAATCAATCTGATAGCTCTCCTGTGCCGGCACATGGATGTCGTCGCCCAATTGCTCTATCTGTATGCCCAGCCTTCGGAAGCTATCCGGTATGATTCCAAGGTTCCCGTAGGACACGTTCTTTATTGTCAGTTCACTTTGCGTCATTGCTGCCATACCGATGAAGCTACCCACCTCAATCATGTCGGGCAGTACGGTGTGTTCCGTCCCGTGCAGTGCGGGTACACCCTCAATGGTCAGCAGGTTCGATGCTATGCCTGTAATCTTTGCTCCCATCCCCACCAGCATGCGGCACAGCTGCTGTATGTACGGCTCGCACGCAGCGTTGTATATGGTAGTTGTTCCCTCGGCCAGTACGGCTGCCATTATTATGTTGGCGGTTCCCGTCACCGAAGCCTCGTCGAGCAGCATGTGGCAGCCCTTCAGTCCCTTGGTACTGATGACGTAGGTGCCTTGCTTCTCGTCGTAAGAGAAGTCTGCCCCCAGCTTCTGAATACCGAGGAAGTGCGTGTCCAGCCGCCGACGGCCAATCTTGTCTCCTCCGGGGCGTGGAATCACAGCCTTGCCGAAGCGTCCCAACATCGGACCGACGAGCATTATCGAGCCGCGCAGCTTGGCGCAGTTCTTGATGAACTCGTCGCTCCCGATATAGTCGAAGTCCAGATTTTTGGCTCTGAAGCTGTAGGAGTCCGTCCCTTGCTTCCTGACCTCCACACCCATGTCGCGCATCATTTGTATCAGGTTGTTCACGTCCAGAATGTCCGGCACGTTGTTCAAACGCACCTCCTCGTCCGTCAGCAGTACGGCGCACACGACCTCCAGCACTTCGTTCTTTGCTCCCTGCGGATGGATGTCGCCATGCAGCCGGTGACCGCCCTCAATCACAAACGATGCCATGTGTCTCTTCTCCTATCCTTCTGTTGCCGATTGCCGTCTGCGTGGTGTCAGTTATTGTTGTGCCTGCGCTTGTTGTTCCGCTGGTTGTTGTTATTGCGGTTCTGCGGCGGGAAGTTTGCCCTCACCTTGCCGTTCCTCTCCATGCGTTCGGCCATCAGACGCGCCACGTTAGCCGTCATTGTCAGCTTGCCGTCCGACAACGTCCGCAGGTCGTTGTCTATCATGCGGTCGTCCACGGTCTCTTTGTTCCAAGCTATGTAGTCTTTCTTCATGTGGTTGCAGATCAGTGCCACCAAGTCATCACGTTTCTCGTCTTCCGGCAGTTCGGACGCAATCTTTATCAACCTCTCCAAGGAGCGTCCGTAGTGGCGGAAGTGCATCCGTTGCTTGTCGTATGGTATCTGTTCAGGCTTTTGGTGCAGGCTCTCCGGACGCACGATGTCATACGGATAGTCGATGTCGAGCTTGAAGTCCGACATTACGGCCAAATGATCCCACAACTTGTGCTTGAAGTCCGGCACATCCCGCAGGTGGGGGAACATATTGCCCATGGTGTTTATGATCGTGTTGGCGCAACGCTGGCGTTCGCTTCTGTCAGGTATGGTGACTGCATAGTCCACCATGTTCTGTATGCTACGGCCGTACTCCGGCAATGCCATTTTCTTCTCTTGAGTATTGTATTGCATAGGTATAAAAATGTGTATGTATGTGTCTCTTGTCTTTCACAACAGCTTCCGCGGCTTTGTTGCCACGAACTCTTTCAGGTAGAACGGCTCGAAGTAGGCTGTGTCTTTGATGTCGCCTTGTGCCAAGGCCTGTTCTGCCAATGGCCCCATCATTGTTGCCAGCGGCTCAATGCCGTCGATGAAGTGCGCGTTCGGATGCGTCAGCTTGTCCTTGCATTTGTCTGCCCCGTTGCCGAAGAAGTACACCTCATGGCTCTCCAGTATGTCGGCATACGAGTCCGTGTCGATGATGTCGGCACTTGTCTCGCGCACCGTGTGCAGTGCACGGTCGTAGATGGCGGCGTACACCTCCATGCGGCGTGCGTCGATCATCGGGCAGAACAGCGCATCGTCTGCAATCTCGTCGTGATAGAGCAGCACCGGCACGCACAGTATCTTCAGCGTCGGTATTCCGAGCAGTTTCAGCCCGCGTCCGAAGCAGATGCCTTTCGCCATCGACACACCGATGCGCAGACCGGTGTACGACCCGGGACCGCAACTCACTGCAACGGCATCCACGGGGATGGCGTGGCTGTCGGCAAACGACAGGGCTTCCTTCACGAAGCCGCCCAACTTCGTGCTGTGCGCCTGTCCGCTATGGTCTTCCTGACTGTAAATATTCTGTCCGTCCTGGCTTATCGCCGTCGAGCAGACCTGTGTGGAGGTCTCGATGTTCAGAATGCACGACATGGTCTTGAATCGCTTGTTTCTTGCTACGCTGTGTCAAATAGTCCGGCGAAATTACATCTTTATTTTCAGTAATAGAAATATTGGAGTACTTTTGCAGCAATTTTAAGCCATACTAATATGATCCTATCAATGACGGGCTACGGCAAGACCATCGTCGAACTGCCCGATAAGAAGATAAACATCGAGATAAAGTCACTCAACAGCAAGGCAATGGACTTGTCCACACGTGTAGCCTCGCCATACAGAGAGAAAGAGATGCAGATCCGCACGGAGATAGCCCAACGTCTTGAGCGTGGCAAAGTGGATTTCAGCCTGTGGATTGACAAGAAAAACGCTGCCGATGCCGTTGCACCTATCAACCGCGAACTGTTAGCGGCCTACTACCACCGCATCAGCGAGATAGCCTCCGCTGAAGGAATACCGACTCCCGCCGATTGGTTCACGACGCTCCTGCGTATGCCCGATGTCATGTCGCCCAAGGACGACGTGGCGGAGCTGTCCGACGAGGAGTGGCAGGCAGCCTATTCCGGCATCGGCGAGGCCTTGCAGCATCTCATTGACTTCCGCACGCAGGAGGGTGCTGCATTAGAGAAGAAATTCCGCGAGAAGATAGCCAACATAACCGCGCTGCTTGATCAGGTGGAGCCTTACGAGAAGGAGCGCGTCACCAAGATTCGCGAACGCATCACCGACAACATCGAGAAGACAGTCAGCGTCGACTACGACAAGAACCGCCTGGAACAAGAGCTGATATTCTACATTGAGAAACTCGACGTCAGCGAGGAGAAGCAGCGGCTGGCCAATCATCTTAAATACTTCATCTCCACTCTTGAGGGCACGCCAGGGCAGGGCAAGAAGCTCGGCTTCATAGCTCAGGAAATGGGACGCGAGATTAACACGCTCGGGAGCAAGTCGAACCACGCCGAGATGCAGAAGATCGTTGTTCAGATGAAGGACGAGTTGGAACAGATAAAGGAACAAGTCCTGAACGTGATGTAGGGCAGAGGGGAGGAACGCATCAATGACAGGCAAACTAATCATCTTCTCCGCCCCGTCCGGCTCGGGCAAGTCCACAATTGTCAACTATCTGCTCGGTCAGAACCTCAACCTCTCGTTCTCCATCTCCGCCACCAGCCGCGCCCCGCGTGGCACGGAGCAGAACGGACGCGAATACTTCTTCCTCACCGCTGACGAATTCAGACAGCGCATAGCCGCAGGCGATTTCCTGGAGTATGAGGAGGTCTATCCCGGCCGCTTCTACGGCACGCTGCGTTCACAGGTGGAGCGGCAGATGGCCGCCGGACAGAATGTCGTGTTCGATGTCGATGTCGTGGGTGGTTGCAACATCAAGCGTATATATTCAGACCGCGCCCTGTCGCTCTTCATCCAGCCGCCATCCATTGACGAGCTGCGCCGCCGTCTCGAGCAGCGCGGCACCGACAGCCCCGAGGTGATAGAGAGCCGCATCGCCAAGGCACAGTATGAGCTTGGCTTCGCGCCGCGGTTCGACCGCGTAATAGTGAACGACGATTTAACCAAGGCCGAGGCTGAAGCCTTAGAGGCCGTAAAGACTTTTTTAAGAGAATGAAGAACAAGGATTATAGCGGCAGCAATCTCCCCACGAAGATGCTGCGCGTGCTCATCGTGGCGGACATCGTTGTGTTTGTCTGTGCCGTGGCATTGGGAGTCTACTTCATGGTCTACGACATCTATGACATGGCCACCGTCATGTTTGCCGTCGGACTGTTTGGCATCTACAACGCCTACACCGTTCGCAAGATGGCCAAGCGCAGAGAGTCCAAGAAAGGCTGACACCACACCCCACGCCCATGGCTGCGCAGATGAAGAAGGTGGCACTCTACTTCGGCTCGTTCAACCCCATCCACATCGGCCATCTGGCTCTTGCCAACTGGCTGTGCGAGTATGCCGACACCGACGAGCTGTGGTTTGTCGTCAGCCCGCGCAATCCGTTCAAGGCCGAGGCCGGACTGATGGACGATGACCTCCGCCTGCATCTCGTGCGTCTTGCCACGGAGGGCTACCCCCGCTTCCGCGTCTGCGATGTCGAGTTCACGCTCAGCCGTCCGTCTTACACCATACACACGCTCGACCGCCTCCGCGAGCTTCATCCCGACTGTCTGTTCTCGATTGTCATGGGTTCCGACAACTTGCCGTCGTTCCCCCATTGGGTTGAGGCCGGACGCATCATGGCGGAGCACCGCCTGTTTGTCTACCCCCGTCCCGGCCATCCTGTCGATGTTGCGTCGTTACCCCCTTGTGCCACGCTGCTCGATGCGCCGCTGCTCGACATCAGCTCCACGGCCATACGCCGCGCCTTGTCCGAGGGTCGCGATGTCCGCTATTTCCTCCATCCCGCCGTCTGGCAGGCACTCGCGTCCCTACGTCCGTCCGAAGAATAATGACGGCTCATCTGTCGATGGGTCTAAGACTGTACGTATCTCATTGAAAATCAGTGGTTCTATGGTTGTACGTCCACAGATTTGTGGACGTACAACCACAACTCCGTGGACGTACAACCATAGCTCCGTGGACGTACAGCCACAAGTCTGTGAATGTACGTCCGCAGAACAGCGGTTGAATGGTGGTATTTTTTTACCGTCCTGTGGCTGTCATCCGTGGCTGGCGTGTCCCGATGCGCATGCCGAAAGTCTTGCTCGGCAGGGGGCGTGTCTTCAGATAGGGCGTGCGGCTCAGGCTGCGGGTTGCGGCATAGCTCTTGCCGGCTGCCGACAGTGCGGTCTTCAGCATGGTCTCGTTCTCGTCGCCCAGCTGGAAGCCGTCGAACGGGTTGTCGCTGACGGCGGTGTCGGGTGTCAGTCCGTCGGTGCGGCAGGGGTTGTTGCCGTCCTTGTCGCTGTATGAGCCTATCATGACGTAGATGCCCCAGTTGTCAAGGGATACCGGCACGAGGTTGTAGAGGTCGTCCAGCCCCAGTATTGTACCGGTGCAGAACTTGCCATGCGTCTGCTTGCCGATGATCTCAATGTCCATATATGGCAGCAGACCCACAATGATGGACTCGGGCGCCGATGCCGTGCCGCTCGACACGAGTGCGTAAATCTTTTGTAGGCCGATGTTGGCATCTGCCGTGGAGTAGTCGGTAGTGGTATCGTCGCTGCCGGTGCGGCTGAAGGCGGTGCGGAAGTATGAGGTCGATGTGTCGCCCCAATACTGTGTAAGTAGTGCGTTGTAGACCTCCTTCTCATAGACATCTCCGGCTGCAACGTTTGCCGCCGGTGCCAGCATGGACGCAAGAAGCTCCTCGGTGAAGACGTAGCCTCCGCCATTATAGCGCAGGTCGAGCACCAGCTCGCTGACGCCCTCGGCCTTGAACCCTTTGCAGGTCTCGATGAGCTTGTCGCACGATTTCATGTCAAAACCGGCGTAGGCGAGATAGCCCACTTTCTTGCCTCCGACATCAAATGTCTTGACACACAGCACGGGGTCTTCATACATCTCCACGGGGGTGAGGCTCACGCTGGTGCCGTCGTCCTTGATGCGGTAGCCGT
The DNA here is from genome assembly GCA_963639425.1 of Faecalibacterium prausnitzii. Lineage (GTDB taxonomy): Bacteria > Bacteroidota > Bacteroidia > Bacteroidales > Bacteroidaceae > Bacteroides. The sequence goes on along the minus strand of CAVHVD010000049.1, from coordinate 10,972 downwards.
CGTCCGTCACCTCGATGTGCGCCAGCCCGTAGGTGCCCGCCGTGGTGCCGTAGTAGGCTTCCTTAAGATTGCTATCCGTGATGTCTGCCCCGTTATAAGATATGTATATGTCACCGCGCTTCACTCCGGCCTTCGCCGCCGGACTTCCAGGATAGACATAGCAGACAACCAAGAAGTAGACCCCGTCCTTGTTGCCTATCGTCCCCACCTGCATGTATTGCCCCATGGTGGTCTGCGTGCCGTTGATGCTGTTTGTCAGTACGGACACGTCGTCATACAGTGCCGTCCAGCGGTCTTCGCTGGAGCGTACTTCCTTCACGGTGCTGATGGGGTCGGTGCAGGTCTCGGGATCCAGTTTCGTCTCGATGGCAGACTTGATGTCATCGTCGTCGATCCACAGGTAGTACAGACCCAGGGCATCGATGGCAAACTGGTTGATGATCTTTGTTTCCCAGCTGACTGTCGCTGTCGTCGTGCTGTCGCTGTCGCCGCTGCCTGTGTCGGTCTGTTTCTTGGCTTCGAAGACCTCACCGTCGTTGCATGCTCCTGCCGCCAACAGCAATGACATCAGAAGTAGAGTGCAGTATCTGTTCATTTTGATCATGGTGTTGAATGTTCGTGCTGCAAATGTAGGCAAAATGCGAACTGCGGGGACGGCCGTCGACTTAAAAATAACTCACGGTGAGGTCGAAGCAGACGGGCAGATGGTCGCTGATGCCGCCGTTGTACCTCATCCCGTCGTGTGTGCGCCAGGGCTTCTTGCCGCCATAGCGTGGGTCGTCCTCGAGCAGGAAGTCGTGGCGGAATACGTCGGCAGACCCACGGACGACGTGGCACGGCGCATCGTCGCGGAGCAACCGGCCGTTCACGATCAGGTGGTCGAGCAGTCCCCATGCGCCGCGATAGCGGTAGCTGCCGTAGTCGCTCTTCATCCGCAGAGCCTTGATGCCAAGCAGGCTGTAGAGCGCATCTGGTGCCGGACTGTCAGGCTCCGACAGCTGTGCGTGTAGCACTTCGGACAGGGAGCGGTCGTGCGGGTAGTCGTTGAAGTCGCCCATTATCACCACCTGCGGCCTCTCCCTCAGACCGATGATGCTGTCCACGGCATGGCGGAGCGTGCGTGCCGCCAGCAGGCGGTATGGCTCCGTCGCTCGCTGTCCGCCGGAACGTGAGGGGAAGTGGCAGACAAATACGTCGAGCACGCTGTCGTCGGGGAGCCGCCCTGCGACGTGCAGGATGTCGCGCGTGGCATTGTGGCCGTCGTCCAACTCAGGGACACGCAGATGCCGCACGTCAAGCAGGCGGAAGCTGCCGCGCTGGTACAGCAACGCCACGTCTATGCCACGCCGGTCGGGCGAGTCCGTCATGACATAGCGGTAGTCGGCACGGCGCAACAGCGAATGTCGCGTCAGGTCGACGAGCACGGAGTCGTTCTCCACCTCACACAGTCCGACCAGTTCGGGCACACCGCCGTCGTCGCCCACGCTGACGATGACGCGCGCCACGTCGTTCAGCTTCTTGACGTACTTCGCGCGTGTCCAGTGACGGTCGGCTTCGGGCAGGAAATCGGTGTCGTCGTGCAGTGAGTCACGCCTTGTGTCGAACAGGTTTTCCACGTTGTAGCTCATCACGCGCAGGCGGCACGTGTCCTTCTGTGCACAGACGGACACCGTCGGCAGGAGCAGCGCGAGGAGCACGACGCAGAGGCATCGGCGGCTCATTCCTCTCACTTCTTCACGGGGATGTTCTTCAGGATGTCGAGCAGATGCCTCCAGAACTTCTCCACGCTGGGGATGTGCATGCGCTCGTCCGGCGAGTGTACGCCGCGCAGGGTGGGGCCGAAGGAGATCATGTCCATGTGCGGATACTTCGAGAGAAACAGTCCGCACTCCAGTCCTGCATGGATGGCTTTCACCACGGGCTCCGTGCCGAACAGGCGGCGATAGGACTCGACGGCCACTTGCAGTACCTCCGAATGGGTGTTGGGCTTCCACCCGGGGTAGCCGTCACTGCTGCTCACCTCAAATCCACCCATCGTGAACACGGTTCGCACCGTGGTGGCGATGTCTTCTTTTGCCGAGGCGATGGAGCTGCGCTGGCTGGTGCATAGCGTGATGGAATGTCCGTCGGTCATCTTGACAGAGGCCAGGTTCGTCGATGTCTCCACAAGCCCGGGCACGTCCTGGCTCATGGCTTGCACGCCATGGGGCATGGCGCAGAGGGTCTGCAGCAGCCGTCCGGCGGCGGCGCGGTCGATGGCCTTGGCAGGGCAGGGCGTAGACTCCATCGTGATCTGCATATCGGGTTCGGTGACGTGATACTCGTCCCTGACCTCGCCGACGAAGATGTTGAGGTCGGCACGCAGGCTGTGCTTGTCGCTCTCGGGCAAGGCTATCACGGCGTGAGCTTCACGGGCTATGGCGTTTCGCAGGTTGCCGCCGTCGATCTCGCACAGGTATGTGTCGTAGTGTGAGGCGGCTTTCATGAGGAAGCGGTTCAGGAGCTTGTTGGCGTTGGCACGCCCTTTGTCGATGTCGTCGCCGGAGTGTCCGCCCTGCAGCCCCTTCACCTCGATGCGGCAGGCATAATATCCGGCAGGCACGTCGACGGCATCGTATGTCATCCGCCCCACGGTGTCCATGCCTCCGGCACAGCCGATGAATATCTGTCCCTCGTCTTCCGAGTCGAGGTTCAGCAGGATGTCGCCGTGCATGAAACCTTCTTTCATGGCGAAAGCACCCGTCAGCCCGGTCTCCTCATCCCGCGTGAAGAGACACTCTATCGGGCCATGCTCGATGCTGTCGTCGGTCAGTACGGCCAGCTCCGTAGCCACGCCGATGCCGTTGTCGGCACCCAACGTCGTGCCCCTGGCACGCAGCCACTCACCGTCTATATATGTTTCTATGGGGTCTTTCATGAAGTCGTGCTTCACGCTCTTCAGACAGTCACACACCATATCCATATGCGACTGCAGCACCACGGCCTTTCTGTCTTCCATGCCTGGCGTGGCAGGCTTTCTCATGATGACGTTGCCCGCCTCGTCGGTGTGTGTCTCGATGTTGTGCTTCCTGCCGAAATCCTGCAAGTATGCGATTATCTGTTCTTCCTTCTTCGATGGTCGTGGAACGCGGCATATTTCGTCAAAAAAACTGAAAATGCCGGCCGGTTTCAAATCTTCCTGTGTCATGGTATTAGTGTTTTGATGTACTTTTGTCATGGCAAAGGTAGCCAAGCGGGGAGAGAAAGACAAACATTTCCTTTTGCCCGTTCGTTTTTTATGTCTATGTTTGCACCTCGATTGTAAAACTAACGCACCGAGAATACCCGTGTTGTACACCGTTCTTTTGGCATTGGCTGTCGTGACGGCCTGTGTGTTGCTGCTTGGCATCAGGATTTTCTTTGTCGGCGGACGCTTCCCTCATTTCCATATCAGCGGGAACAAGGAGATGCAGAAGCGCGGCATAGACTGCGTGGAGTCACAGGACAGACGGGCACGGCGACGTTCGCCCTTTGCCGTCGACGAGATTGTGAAGAGCGTTGGGAAGTAAGAGGAAACAAGTAAATTTTAAAACATACACAATTAAGAAAGTAATTATGAAAGGATTGAAACATCTCTTCGGAGGTTTAGTGGCGCTCTCGTGCGCAATTCTTTTTACACAATGCTCCGGCAACGCCGGCACACAAGGCACT
>CAVHVD010000049.1:0-7272 GCA_963639425.1 Faecalibacterium prausnitzii | reverse complement strand
GGAGATTGATTCCTTGTTGGCGAAATATAACTTCTGGGTGGACCTCAACGAGGTGATGGTCAAGAAGAGCGAGAACGTCCGCCTGACACTGAACCAGAAAGCACAGGAGCTGCAGCAGCAACAGCAGGAGTTCCAGACCAAATATCAAAACAACGCATTCCTCTCGCAGGAACGCGCACAGCAGGAGTACGACCGCATCAACAAGCTGAACAGCGACTTGCAGGAACTCAGCAACAAGTTGCAGACCGAGCTGGCAGAAGAGAGCAACAAGTACAACCAGCAGCTGCAGGACACCATCGACGTGTTCCTGAAGGAATATAACAAGACGCATGGCTTCAACATGATCTTCAGCAACACCGGACTGGACAATCTGCTCTATGCCGATGATGCTCTGAACATCACGCAGGAGGTCGTAGACGGACTCAACGCCCGCTACGCTCCAAGCAAGAGCAAATGACCATTCCCCGCACGTGCGAACCACGTAGGGATTAGCACATAGGAACAAGAGGACTTCCGACGCACACCACTCATCGCAGTGAGGCGTCGGAAGTCCTCTTCTTTTGTTGATGTGTTTTGCTGATACATGTCCTAATTAGTAAATAAAAACATCGGCACAGCTGTACGGGTGCATGATTTTTGCTACTTTTGTGCTACGAGCTTCGTTCCCTGCATGGAACCAGTGGAATATGGACTGATATGAAAAACAAGAAGATACTGCTTGCCGTTGTCATCGGGCTTTCTGTGGGCTTGCCGGTGTGCCTGACATCGTGCCGGAGCCATTACGCCGTGACCTCGGCAGAGATAACACGTGTGCCTATCGACAGTGACATCACTGCCGATGCTGAGGCTCTACGGCTCATAGCACCCTATCGTGGCGGTGTGGACAGCCTGATGAGCATAGTCCTGGGACATTCGGAGATGATGATGGATCGCAGCCGTCCAGAGTCGCTGCTCGGCAACCTGATAGCCGAAGTGCTGCGACAGTCGGCGGCAAAGGTGCTGGGACATCCCGCAGACCTGGCAGTGATGAATGTCGGAGGCATGAGACGTGAACTGGAAGAGGGCGACATAACGATGGCTGAAGCCTATGAGATTTTGCCCTTCGAGAACTCGTTGTGTGTACTCACCATGACAGGACGGCAGGTGAAGACCGTGTTCCGCAACTTGTCGGAACGGGGCGGCGAAGCCATCAGCGGCGCACGCCTCACGATAGACAGGCGCGGAGGCTTCAGCGAGGCAACCATACAGGGACAGCCGGTCGACGATGACCGCCTGTACACCCTTGCCACAATCGACTACCTGGCTGAGGGCAACGACGGCATGACGGGGTTACAAGAGTTCGAAGACAAGGTGTGCCCCGAGGGAATGACCCTGCGCGGACTCTTCATAGAGTGGGTGCAGCAACAGACGGCACAGGGACGCACGGTGACATCGGCTCTCGACGGACGCCTGAAGAGACCGGACAAAAAATGAGGAAGATATGAGCAGGATACGACATTACATATTGCTTGTGCTCATGACCCTTGTGGTGGTGGGCGCACAGGCACAGGACAAGAAACTATATGTCATGCACAGCAGCGACACACACAGCCGCATTGACCCGCTCGACGATAACCCTGCGGTGCGCAATGCCGGCATGGGTGGAGCGGCACGCCGTGTGGCTGTCGTGCATCGGTTCAGGGCGGAGCATCCTAATGCGCTGGTGCTCGACTGTGGTGACATATCGCAGGGGACACCATATTATAATATGTACAAGGGCGAGCTTGAGGTTCGGATTATGAACCTTGCAGGGTATGATGCCATGACCATAGGCAACCATGAGTTCGACTTCGGGCTTGACAACATGGCTCGCATCTTCAGCCTTGCCGATTTCCCCGTGGTGTGCGCGAACTATGACTTCACCGGCACCGTGCTCGAAGACATCGTCAAGCCGTACATCACGCTGCGGCGCAACGGCGTGAAGATAGGCATCTTCGGCCTCAGCCCACAGCTGGAGGGTCTGGTGCAGCAGAGCAAGTGCGAGGGTGTGGTCTATAAAGACCCTGTGCAGACAGCCGCCGAGATGACCGCCCTGCTGAAAGACAAAGAGAAGTGCGACGTGATAATCCTGTTGTCGCACCTTGGCATAACGCGCAATCCCGGCGTGGGCAGCATGTACGACAACGTGCTTGTGCCACAGACCCATCACATCGATCTCGTGCTGGGAGGACATACGCACACGTTCCTTGAGCAGGCAGAGATGGTGCGCGATGCCGACGGCCGTGAAGTCCCGATAATGCACATCGGCAACAACGGAGTGTTTATGAGCCGCAGTGAACTGACCCTGGACAAAGTGCGGCAATGAAGAAGTTCCTCATCTCACTGTTCATCCTGCTTGGCTTCTGCGGAAATCTGTCGACAAATACGGAGGCGATGCGCATTGCCTCCGTGCCGTCGGTCGGCGTGCGTCAGGCACCAATCATAGGCAGCCGCATAAGTACCGACCCGCGTGCTGCCGAGTGGGCGGATTCACTCATGGAGCACATGTCGCTGAAGGAGAAGATCGGGCAGCTGCTTGTCTACAAGTTCGCTCCACAGAACACGCGCAGCAACCGCCAGTTCATACAGCGTGTCATTCGTCAGTATCACATAGGCGGTGTGCTGTTCAGTGGCGGTAACCTGGTGTCGCAGGCACAGCTGACCAATGAGGCGCAACGCCATTCGCGCATACCGCTGATGGTGACACTCGACGGAGAGTGGGGGCTGGCCATGCGGCTTAAGCCTACGCCTGTGTTTCCGCGAAACAGAATACTGGGGTGCATAGCCAATGACTCGCTGATCTATGAATATGGCCGTGAGGTGGCACGTGAGTGCCGCGAGATGGGCATAACCGTGAACTTCGCCCCTGTGGCCGACGTTGACAACAATGCCGACAACCCCGTGATCAACGTCCGCTCATTTGGTGAGAGCCGCTACAATGTGGCCGCCAAGGTCGTGGCGTATGCACGCGGCCTTGAAGACGGAGGCGTGGTGGCGGTGGCCAAGCACTTCCCCGGCCACGGCGACACCAACGTAGACTCTCACAAGGCTCTGCCGACACTCAGCTTCGACCGTCAGCGTCTTGACAGCATAGAGATTTATCCTTTCCGTCGCGCCATAGCCGCCGGCATCGACGGCATAATGGTGGGACACCTCGATGTTCCGGCATTGTCCGAACGCAGCGGATTGCCGTCGTCGCTCTCGCAAAGCATAGTGACCGGACTGCTCGAAGACGAGCTGCAGTTCACGGGACTGAAGTTCACCGATGCGCTTGAGATGAAAGGCGTGTCGGGCAACCGCTCTGCCTGTCTGCAAGCGTTGAAGGCCGGCAATGACCTGTTGCTCGTCCCTGCGCGGCTGAAGGAGGAGTTCGAGGCCATTGAGCGTGCCGTGAAGCGCGGAGAGGTGAGCGAAGGACTGATCGATGCCAAGTGTCGCAAGGTGCTGATGTACAAGTATGTGCTGGGTCTGCACACCAAGCCTCACATACAGATCTCTGGCTTGGAGCAACGCATCAATACGCCGGAGGCACAGCAGCTGATAGAGCGTCTGAGCGTGGCGGCGGTGACGTTGCTTGGAAATGCGGATCATGCCGTGCCTGTCGATGCCGATGTCAAGGACGTGGTGCTGCTGAATGTCGGCGGCAAGAGTGGTGTCATCACGCCCTTTGTGGAGGAGATCTCCACCTATGTCATGCCGACTGTGCTGAATGTCGATGCCACGACAACGGCGGCTGCAAGGCAGGACATATTGTCGAAACTAAAGGACTATAAGCGCATCATCGTCTGCCTGTCCGACAGGAAGGTGCGTGACTATGCCGCGTTCCTTGCCGCCATCTCGGCGGATGCACCTATTATATATGTGTCGTTTGTCCCTGCGAAGGAGATGATGGAGGCAGAGGACGGCTTGCGCAATGCTGCTGCCGTGCTGCTGGCTCACGATACGCTTGCCGCCGTGCAGGTACGTGCGGCGGACGTGCTCTATGGGAGACAGCAGGCAGACGGCCGGCTGTCCACATCGCTCGGCACGCTCTATGCCGTCGGCGACGGATACAAGGCTCCGGCAGAAGATGCCGGAGTGGAGATGGCCGGTGAGCCGGAACCCGCATACCGTCCCGAGGACTATGGCTTCGACACCGTTAAGCTGGCCATGATGGACAGCATCGCCCTCGAGGGCATTGCCAAGAAAGCATATCCAGGTTGCCAGATTGTGGTGTTCAAGGATGGACATGAGGTCATAAACCGCACCTATGGCCACCACACCTATGATGACGATGCCCTGCCCGTGAGCAGTACCGATGTCTACGACCTCGCGTCGCTGTCGAAGACCACAGGCACGCTGCTGGCCGTGATGAAGCTCTTTGACGAGACACGTCTGAACATCAGTGACTACGCCTCGCGCTATCTGCCCTATCTGCAAGGCACGGACAAGCGCACGATAACCATAAGTGACTTGCTGATGCACGAGTCCGGACTTCCTGCCGTCATTCCGTTCTACCGCGAGGCCATAGACGACAAGAGCTACCGTGGCAACCTGTTTGCCGCGAAGCGCGACCGCAGACACACGGTGCAGATTGAGCGCAACCTGTGGGCAACATCGGACTTCAGTTTCAAGGAGGGACTGACTTCGCCCGTCGGCACAGCACGCCACACGTTGCAGGTATGCGACAGCCTGTGGATAGACAGCAGCTTCGGCGACAGCATCTACTGCGACAAGATTGCAAAGGCACGGCGCGGCGCACGGCGTTATGTGTATAGCGACATCAACTTCATCGTACTGCAACAGGTGGTGGAGGCCATAACAGGGATGCCGCTCGATGAGTATCTGGAGCAGGAGTTTTTTAAGCCTATGGGTCTCAAACGCACGTGCTACATCGCCGCACGTCATCTGCCAAAAGATGAGATTGTGCCCACCGTCGACGATGCGTTCCTGCGCCGTCGTCTGTTGCAGGGCTATGTGCACGATGAGGCTGCCGCCTTCAAGGGTGGGGTGTCGGGCAATGCAGGGCTGTTCTCGAATGCTGCGGAAGTGGCACGGGTCTATCAGATGCTGCTCGATGGCGGTATGTGGCAGGGACGGCGTTATCTGAGCGAATCCACATGCCGCATGTTCACGACCGTGACCTCAAGGATAAGTCGTCGCGGCCTGGGCTTCGATAAGCCCGCACCAGGCAATCGCAGCAATCCGTGTGCCGACAGTGCTCCGAAGAGCGTCTATGGACATACGGGCTTCACAGGCACTTGTGCATGGGTAGACCCCGACAACCGCATGGTCTACGTATTCCTGAGCAACCGTGTCTATCCGCATCCGTGGGTCAACCGCCTCTCTTCTCTCAACATCCGTCCGCGCATACAGCAGGCTCTCTACGATGCCCTCGGACAGCAACAGTGATGTCGGCCCGACAGAAAGAGTTGCGTGCGTCGCCCGTTTTGCCTACTTTTGCGGACACAAGCAAGATGTGGGGATAAACGGGAACAGACTACAGACAGAGAGAAAAGACGATGAACAACGAGATAGCAAGGAGACGCACATTCGCCATCGTGGCACATCCGGATGCCGGAAAGACATCACTGACAGAGAAGTTGCTGCTGTTTGGCGGACAGATACAGGTCGCCGGAGCGGTAAAGAGCAACAAGATACGCAAGACGGCCACGTCCGACTGGATGGACATCGAGAAACAGCGTGGCATCTCGGTGACGACATCTGTGCTGGAGTTTGACTATCATGACTACAAGATAAACATCCTTGACACCCCAGGACACCAGGACTTTGCCGAAGACACATACCGCACGCTGACGGCTGTGGACAGCGTAATCATCGTGGTAGATGCCGCCAAGGGCGTTGAGGCGCAGACGCTGAAGCTGATGGACGTGTGCCGCATGAGGAACACCCCCGTGATAATCTTCGTGAACAAGATGGACCGCGAAGGCAAGGAACCCTTTGACCTGTTGGATGAGTTGGAGGAGATGCTGAAGATAAGTGTGCGCCCGCTGTCGTGGCCCATCGACATGGGGCAACGCTTCAAGGGGGTCTATAACATCTACGAACAGCGTCTGAACCTGTTCCGCCCGTCAAAGCAGGTGGTGACGGAGAAGGTGGAGGTAGACATCCATACGCAGGACCTGGAGCAACACATCGGTGAGCACGACGCTGCCCGCCTGCGTCAGGATTTGGAACTCATCGAGGGCGTGTATCCGGAGTTTGACCGTCAGCAATATATCGACGGACAGTTGGCTCCCGTGTTCTTCGGCTCGGCACTGAACAACTTCGGAGTGCAGGAACTGCTTGATTGCTTCGTGGAGATAGCCCCATGTCCACGTCCCGTACAGGCCACCGAGCGCATGGTGCAGCCCGATGAAGCCAAGTTCAGCGGTTTCGTCTTCAAGATTACGGCCAACATCGACCCAAACCACCGCTCGTGCATAGCCTTCTGCAAGGTCTGCTCGGGACGCTTCACGCGCAACACACCATACTATCATGTGCGTCAGAACAAGACGATGCGCTTCTCCTCTCCCGTACAGTTCATGGCACAGCGCAAGTCGACAGTCGACGAGGCATGGGCAGGAGACATCGTGGGCTTGCCGGACAACGGCATCTTCAAGATAGGCGACACGCTGACCGAAGGCGAACAGCTGCACTTCCGTGGGCTGCCGAGCTTCTCGCCGGAGATGTTCAAGTATATCGAGAATGCCGATCCGATGAAGCAGAAACAGCTGGCAAAAGGCATTGATCAGCTGATGGATGAGGGCGTGGCACAGCTGTTCGTCAACCAGTTCAACGGCAGGAAGATAATAGGCACCGTAGGGCAGCTGCAGTTCGAGGTCATACAATACCGCCTGCTGAATGAGTATAACGCCAGCTGTCGCTGGGAACCGGTGCATCTGTACAAGGCCTGCTGGATCGAGAGCGACGACCCGCAGGAGCTCGCCGACTTCATGAAGCGCAAGTATCAGTACATGGCCAAGGACAGGGACGGACGCGATGTCTATCTTGCCGACAGTGCCTATGTGTTGCAGATGGCGCAGAACGACTTCAAGCACATCCGCTTCCACTTCACCTCAGAATTCTGACCTTCTTGGCAGTAGCCATTCTTCTTGCTCATAGCTGTACATCCTGCGGTTACGGACGTTCGTCCGCAACCGCACAGTCTACATATATAATCATGGCTTCTGAAGATATATATCCGTGAGGGTCACAGATATATATCGTTACACCCTAATCATATATAAGTATAGCACCTAATCATATATATCC
>CAVHVD010000048.1:0-51511 GCA_963639425.1 Faecalibacterium prausnitzii | reverse complement strand
GTCTACGACCATTACTACATGAACGGCGACACCAAGACATATATCGACATCAATCACATACGGCGTGGCGGGTTCAACTTCGCCTATCAGGTCAACCTGTTCCAGAACCAGCTGGAGCTGAAAGGAACGGTGAAGACCGGCAGCGTGAAGCATGACCTGCTCTTCGGATACAACTTCAGCGGGATGTACGCACCGCGCTATCGCAACTACAGCCGTGACTACACCGGCAGTGGCGTGAACTCCGTTGTCGATGCCGTGAACCCTATTCTCAACCAGGGCTACGTGTCCCACCCCTACAGCAAGAAGCTCCAGCTCTGGGAGTACACGCACGGCATCTACGTGGGTGACTACCTGCACCTGACCGACAAGCTCGCGGCTCTCGTGAGCCTCCGCTACGACCGCTTTGACCGTACCTATCGCGAGAACGACACCGACGGCAAGACAGTGGAGGTCTACGGCAAGAAGACACACATGCACGACAACGCACTGACCTATCGCTTCAGCCTGCTCTATCAGTTCACCAAGGACTTCAACATCTACGCGTCGACCAGCAACTTCTTCAAGCCGTCGCGTACCTCGGCAGCAGACGGATACATCTACATCGGCAGTGACGGCAAGCAGATCAAGCCCAAAGGTACGAACGTGTTCGACCCCATCCGCGGCTATCAGTATGAGGTCGGCTCGCACATGGGATTCAGCTCGCGCTTCAGCGCAAACGTGGCTGCGTTCTATATCCTGAAGAACAACATGATACAGAGCCTCGGCAAGACGGCGGACGGCACCAACGTCAGCGGTCAGGTGGGTAAGGCCGACTCGAAAGGCTTTGAGGTGGACATCCTCGCCGAGCCGGTGTTCGGATGGACCATCGATGCAGGCTACACATTCACCGAGGCCAAGGTCAAGGAGTACGCGAAGAACGACTATGCCGGCAACACACAGGCAGGCAACTATCTGACAGGCGCACCCAAGCACATGGCCTACGGCTGGACATTCTACGAGTTCAGCAACAACGCACTTGACGGACTGAAGGTCGGCGTGGGCTTCAACAGCAGCAGCAAGACCTATGTCAATGCCGCCAACACCATGAGCTTCGGCGCATACGCCATAGCAAACGTGATGGCAAGCTATCGCTTCGACAACTGGAAGCTACAGCTCAACGTGAACAACGTCTTCGACAAGACATACTACACCACGGCTGTAAGCACCACGGGATACATCCCCGAGCAGGGACGCAACTTCCAGTTCACGGCCACGTTTGCCCTGTAAGAGAGCATCAATGGACTACGTATGAACAGGTTCATCATCAAATTTCACAGAGTGCTGGGGACATTCCTCAGCATTCTGTTTCTGATGTGGTTCGTGTCAGGGCTTGTGCTGGTCTACCATTACTTCCCGTACATGCACGACAAGGATCTGCTGGAACACGCACAGCCACTGGACACCGTGGCACTGCGGCCGATGGCAGACATCGTCGGCGGAGCACGCATGCACCGCGACTCCATAGCTTCGGCGGTGTTGCAATGGCGAGCCGGTGTCTACACGGTGAAGCTGACCGACTGCAACGGCAATGAGGAACTGCTCGACGCACAGACAGGACTTCGCGTGCCACGGTTCAGCGACCGGCAGCTCAGGCAGGTAGCCGCGGCATGGCACGACGGCGACATCACGCTACTCGACAGCCTGAACAGCATCGACCTGTGGCTGATCTACGCCTATCCGCATCGGGAGTGGCCGGTGCTGAAGTATGGATTCAGCGGCACGGACAAGGCCGAGATATACCTGTCTTCGCGCACGGGCGATGTGGTGCAGTACACCACCGGCGAGTCGCGTTTCTGGGCATGGGTCGGCGCGATACCGCACTGGATATACATCACGTGGCTGCGTGAGAACGGCTCTGCGCTGTGGCGCGATGTCGTCGCGTGGGTGTCCGGCATCGGCATCTTTGCGACGCTGAGCGGGCTGTATGTCGGCATCAGAGCCACCATCATTGCCCGCCGCCATAGGAAAGGATTGACACCGTATGGTAAGCCACTGTTCCGCTGGCACCATGTCCTTGGACTCGTGTTCGGGCTGTTCGCATTGACATACGTCTTCAGCGGCTTCATGTCCGTGCGCCACGTACCGCAATGGCTGGTTCCCGTGACGGAGAAGCGCGACGTGCAGACAGACATAAAAGGCTCTGCAAACATCAGCATCGGAGACTTCACCACAGACTACCGCGACATCATTGCGCGGACGGGAGCGAAGAGGCTGACGTGGACGCTCGTGGGGCGCAAGCCGGTGTATCGCGTCGAAGGCTGTGCCGACGGCACCACGCTGCTGGTCGACGCACGGAGCGGAGCACCGTTCACGATAGACCGCGAGACGTGCCGCGACATCGTGGCAGACGACTTCGGCAAGCACGTAGCATGCGAGGTGACGTGGCAGACCGAGTACGACAAATACTATGTCAGCTTCCGCGAGGAACGCCGCCCGCCGCTGCCGGTCTGGAAGATTGCCGTGGACGACGCAGACCGTAGCGTCTACTACCTGAACCCCGTCGACGGAACAGCGAGATACTACAACAGCAACACACGCCTGCGCTCCATAGCCTACGGCGTGCTCCACTGCTTCAACAGCCACTACTTCACCCAGCATCCCACCCTGCGCATCGCCGCAATATGGATACTGATGATTGGCGGCATAGCCCTTTCGCTGACCGGCGTTGTCATGGGCATACGGCGCATCCGGCACCGGTAGTCAGCAAGACCTGCAGCCCGTCCTGCCACACCGCCACGCCCGATAATACGTATCATTGTCTCAAATCATACGTATGAATGTCTCAAGTGATGCGCGCTATTGGGGAGGTGCGTATATACGAAAAGGGGTTGCACCGCTGTCGCGGTGCAACCTCTTTCTTTGTTGTTATGTGTGCGTGTAGCTTACTTGCACATGGGGCACCAGGGCTTCAGCTGCTTGAAGAAGTCATTACCCTTGTCATCCACGAGGATGAAGGCAGGGAAGTCCTCCACCTCAATCTTCCAAACTGCTTCCATACCAAGCTCGGGGTACTCCACGCACTCGATGCTCTTGATGCTGTTCTGCGACAGCACGGCAGCAGGGCCGCCGATGGAGCCGAGGTAGAAGCCTCCATGCTTCTTGCATGCCTCTGTCACCACCTCTGTGCGGTTGCCCTTGGCAATCATTATCAGGCTGCCGCCATGATCCTGGAACTCATCCACGTAGGGGTCCATGCGGTTTGCTGTGGTCGGTCCCATGGAGCCGCAAGGCATGCCCTTGGGTGTCTTTGCCGGACCGGCATAGAGGATTGGGTGGTCTTTGAAGTACGCCGGCAAGTCCTCGCCTGCATCAAGACGGGCTTTCAGCTTCGCATGTGCGATGTCGCGTGCCACGATGATGGTGCCGTTGAGCGACACACGTGTCGAGACGGGATACTGCGACAGGATGTTGCAGACCTCACGTATAGGTTGGTTCAGGTCTATCTTCACGGCATTGCCCTCGCCCGCATTGCGCAGTTCTTCGGGTATAAGCTCTGTCGGATTGCTGTCCATCTTCTCAATCCAAATGCCGTCCTTGTTGATCTTGGCCTTGATGTTGCGGTCGGCAGAGCAGGACACGCCCAAGCCTATGGGACACGAAGCACCGTGGCGCGGCAGACGGATGACACGCACGTCATGAGCCATGTACTTGCCGCCGAACTGTGCACCAAGCCCTATCTTGTGTGCTTCTTCCAGCAGCTTCTCTTCCAACTCGACATCGCGGAACGCGCGGCCGTACTCGTTGCCCGAGGTTGGCAGTTCGTCATAGTAGTGTGTCGAGGCGAGCTTCACGGTCAGCAGGTTCTTCTCTGCCGACGTGCCGCCGATGACGAAAGCAATGTGATAAGGAGGACAGGCGGCCGTTCCGAGGCTCTTCATCTTGTCCACAAGGAACGGTATCAGCGTGCCGGGGTTCTGTATGCGTGCTTTCGTCTCCTGATAGAGGTACGTCTTGTTTGCCGAGCCTCCACCCTTGGTGACACACAGGAAGCGATATTCCATGCCCTCGGTGGCCTCCAAGTCGATCTGCGCCGGTAGGTTGCACTTGGTGTTAACCTCATCGTACATATTCAGCGGCGCGTTCTGCGAGTAGCGCAAGTTGTCCTCGGTGTACGTCTCATAAACGCCACGCGACAGTGCCTCTTCGTCGCAGAAGCCCGTCCACACCTGCTGGCCTTTCTCGCCATGAATGATTGCCGTGCCGGTGTCCTGACACAGCGGCAGCTGACCCTTACAAGCCACTTCGGCATTGCGCAGGAATGTCAGAGCCACATACTTGTCGTTCTCGCTTGCCTCGGGATCGCTAAGTATCTTTGCCACCTGCAAGTTGTGCGAGCGGCGCAGCATGAACGACACGTCGTGGAAGGCCTGCCGTGCCAGTGCCGTAAGTCCTTCCTTCTCGACCTTCAGGACGGGCTTGCCCTCAAACTCGCCTACCGACACGTGGTCTTTCGTAAGCAGATAGTACTCGGTTTTGTCTTCGCCATGTTCGAACATGGGCTGATAGTGAAACGGAGGTGTTGTTGCCATAATTACTATATTTTTAGGTTCTTTTCGTTCTGACGTGCAAATTTAGTGAAAAGGGCGTTAACCGCTGTCTCTTTCATCACAGCAATTTGCGCATACGTCCGATGAGTTCGTCGCCGAGTGCCGTCTTTGTCTCGATGTGCTGCAGTACGGCCGTGACAAAGGGGTTGTTCTCGAAGTCTCCCCTCACCTGCTCGAAGTCCATCTCCTTCTCCTCGCGTGTGCCGTCGGCACCGAAGCCCGTCATGGCTGATAGCGAAAACTCCTTCTTGGCATCATTGTAGACCATGCGATCGAGGCCGATGACTGCCTCCTTCCACTTCACGACGATGTCGATGACATCCTGTGCCGTCATGTCCTGCGGGTTCTTGCCGTAGAACTCCTCGAGCTTCTCGTATGCCCATGTCCACTCGTAGGTGTAGTAGTTGCCGTGCATCTCGGAGAAGGCCGCATTTATCTGTTTCAGGCGGTTCACGCTGCCGTCCTCGATGGCTGCAATCAGCCGTTCCACCTCGCTCTTCGGTGCAATCAGCCCCGATATGTCCACCCACTCGCCGCGTCCCGTCGTGGTGTCGGGCAGCAGGCGTTCACGGATCTCGTCGTTGCTCTTGAAGTCTGTCTTCTGCAACCGGTTTATGAGCGAGTTGCCAAGGAACTTGTTTATGCCGATCTCATAATAACGGATGCCGTTGGCAAGTGCCGAGTTGCGTATCTTGGTGCTGTGGAACGAGTAGATGTCCGACAGTTCGCCCGAAGCCCTGCGCAGGTTCAGCAGTATCTCGCGACCCTTCATCATCTTCTGTATGGTGTAGGGGCTGAGCAGGTTGTAGTTTATGCAGTCGAGCCTGTTAGGGTCGGTGCGGTGGTCACGCTTCGGCCATTTCTGTGCATCGCGTATTGTTCCGACGCTGCGCAGGTTCACGCCCGGGGCCAGGTATGTGGTGTTGTTCTGCTCTATGAGATAGGAGAACGGCAGGTTCGAGGTGTCGGAGTGCGTCACGTGCCTGCCCATGACGAGCGAGAAGGCACCGACGCGCGAGGGCCACAGAATGTAGGAGTCCGATGTTGTCTTTGCTCCGCGCTCCAGCGTTCCCTGATGTATCGGGCCGAGCTTGTACATGTGGTTGCTCTGGTTCGACCCCGAGCCGGCGTTCATGAACGAGAACATGCCGGCAATGAGCAGCGTGGAGCGGTGGTGTGTCACGGTGAACGGCCCTGCGAAGATGGCACAAGCCTCGCCGTTGGCTTCCTGACAGTTGCTGAAGAACAGCGAGTCTGATGCAGAGTATCCGTTCTCCAGCTTGCACGCCTGCCCCACAAAACAACGTGTCAGCGTGGTGCCGCCATCCAGCTCCGAGCCGCTGGAGACGATGAAGTCGTCGCACATCACGTTGTATCCTATGCGCACGGGGGCGGCCTCGTTGCTGTTGATGCTTCCGTTGCGCAGACGACTGGCACCGACGATGGTGCAGTGGTCGCCTATTCTGACGTTCTCTATCAGTCCTGCGTTCAGTATCTTCACTCCGCACCCTATGGTGCCTACGGACGATGCGTGCTTGTCGGTGTAGTACATGGCTATCTCCCGCAGTCTCGCAATGAGTGCCGGACGGTGGCGATATAGAGCCATGAAGTAGGCCATCTGTGCCGACAGCTTGTCGGTCATCATCACCTCGCGGCCTCCGGTCTCGTTGAGCACGGACACCTCCACGCCGTTGCCAAAGGTGGAGCGGCCTTCCACCAGTATGGCATCGACATTCTCTATGTATGTCCCGTCGCCGATAGTGTAGTTGGCGATGTAGTTATGGACATTGTTGATGTAGCAGTTGTTGCCTATGGTGACGTTGTGCAGGGCGACGTCGCGCAGTCCGGCCTCCTGCCTCACCCCTCCTGGCATGGTGAAAGCTCCCGTCAGAACACCAATCTTCACCTCGCCGGAGAAACGCACACTGTGCAGGCGACCGGCATCGAAGCCCACGGCGGCCACCATCACCTCACTCCACGACGCGGCAGAGCAGCCTGCCGCCATCAACATCTTTATTTCTTCAGTTGTCAGATTTCTGTATTCCATCGTCTTCGTCCTCTGTCTGTGGGTATAAGAAGTCATTGTACGGATATTTCTGAACATGCAGCTGGCGCACCTTCTTGTACATCTCATCGCGCAATTCGTCAATGTTCTGCCGTTCCTTTGCCGAGATGAAGATGCAGTTGTCCTCCATCTTCGCCATCCATGTGTGCATCAGCTCGTCGAGCGGGATGTTCTCCCGCGTGCGCGGCGTCAGGTCGTCGGGGTCTTTCCGGACGAAGCGGTAGGCATCGACCTTGTTGAACACCAGCATTGTGGGTTTACCGGCGGCATCGATGTCGGCCAGCGTGCGGTTGACCACGTCTATCTGCTCCTCGAAGTCGGGATGGCTGATGTCCACCACGTGCAGCAGCAGGTCTGCCTCGCGCACTTCGTCCAGCGTGGACTTGAACGAGTCCACAAGGTCTGTCGGCAGTTTGCGGATGAAGCCGACGGTGTCGCACAGCAGGAATGGCAGGTTGTCTATCACCACCTTGCGCACGGTCGTGTCGAGCGTGGCAAACAGTTTGTTCTCGGCAAAGACATCGCTCTTGCTGAGCAGCGTCATCAGCGTGGACTTCCCCACGTTGGTATATCCCACCAGTGCCACACGTATCAGCCGTCCGCGGTTCTTGCGCTGTGTGGACATCTGACGGTCGATGTCAGCAAGCCGCTGCTTCAGCAGCGACATGCGGTTCAGTATGATGCGGCGGTCCATCTCCAGCTGTGTCTCGCCAGGGCCGCGCAGTCCCACGCTGCCTTTCCCACCACCGGCACCCGAGCCACCACCTTGTCGCTCAAGGTGCGTCCACAGCCGTTGCAGCCGCGGCAGCATGTACTTGTACTGCGCCAGCTCGACCTGCGTCTTGGCACTCGACGTGCGTGCCCTCATGGCAAAGATGTCGAGAATCAGCGACGTGCGATCCAGGATTTTCACGCCCAACACCTTCTCGATGTTGCGTATCTGCTTTGCCGACAGCTCGTCGTCGAATATGGCCATGCCGACCTCGCGCTCGGCCTCCTCCTCCATTCTCATGTATTCCTTTATCTCCTGCAGCTTGCCCTCGCCGACGTAGGTCACGGAGTTGGCCTGCGGCAGTCTCTGCGTGAAGCGTCTCACGACCACGGCTCCTGCGGTCTCGGCCAGGAACGCCAGCTCGTCAAGATATTCCGTCGTCTTGGCCTCGCTCTGGCGGTTTGTCGTCAGACCCACAAGCACCGCCGTTTCGGCTTTTGCTTCCGATATAATGAATTCGTTCATTCCGTCAAATGTGTATGTATGTACGTATGTGTTTTGTCTGCGACATGTGCGCATCCGCATCCCGTCAGTCCTTCAGCAGGAACCGGCGGCGCGACGCGATGATGTCGTCGAAGTTGCTGGTCGCCCACTCCAGCAGGTTGTCTATCAGCGGCAACAGGCTGCGTCCCTTGTCCGACAGCGTGTATTCCACCCGCGGCGGCACCTCGGGATATGCCTTGCGCAGCACCAGGCCGTCGGCCTCGAGCATCTTCAGCGTCGCCGCCAGCATCTTCTGCGAGATGTCGGGGATGCAGCGTTGCAGCTCATTGAACCTCACGCACTTGTTGTGTTCCAGCGTGAATAGCACGAGCATAGACCACTTGTCGCCGATGCGCGACAGCACGTTGCGCACGGGACAGTTGGGGAAAAGGCGGTCGCTTCTTTCCGTTCTGTTCATCTTCTGTATTCCTTTTGTCCATTCCATCGCCATGCCACGCACGGCGGTTGCTGCACAAAAGTAAGTATTATGCACAACACCGCCAACACTTTGTCCGTCCGTTTTTTCCGTCCCCTCTTCTGTGCCTCCTCATCCGCGTTTCTGTGGCTGGTGCGCCGCGCACTCCGAGGTTGGATGTCCACAGATTTGTGACTGAACGTCCACAGACTTGTGACTGAACGTTCATAGATGCTATGGTTGAACGTCCATGGAACGTTGATTTTCAATGTGTTATAACGATGCCCATCGTAGCCTTCCAAGGATGCCCATCCTTAGGTCCTTTAAATGGGCATCCATAGGTGTTATGAATGCCCATCCTTAGACCCTTAGAATGGGCATCGTTAGGGCACCTCTCGGGGCAAACAGGAAATTAGTAAACGGAAGTGTGGAAAAGTGAACGGTTAGTGAACGGGACGTGGCTTCAGAGAGCGTCTGGCAGGGGGTCAGTGAACATTTAGTAAACGGTTAGTAAATATTGCTGTCCGCTAAACGTTTCAGACCGAGGTCACATGTCCTGTGGCGTGTGTACCTCTTCGAGGCACGTACTGGGAGTGCACCGTGCACCACCAGTCTGCGCTTCGCTTAGACTGGTGTTATGCAAAAGTGTACCTCTTCGAGGCACCACAGCTTAAGTTGGACATCCCATAGGACATATAACCTCGGAGTGCGCGGCGCACCCAGCCTCGAAGAGGCTGAATTATACCTAACCCCAGTCTAAGCGCAGCGCAGACTGGGGCTATGCAGACACCATAATATATACAGTGCCTCGGAGAGGTACACACGCCACAGGACATGTAAAAATCGGAGTGCGCGGCGCACCACCTCCGAGGAGGCTGTTCCTACCGGTTATCTATGTGGCGTGTCACTCCGTGTAGTGCAGCTCCTTCGTCTCCGGGTCACGCGAGAAGTGCTTGTAGAAGTCCCACATGAGCCGCGCCGTGGGCTTGAAGTTCCAGTGGCCGTAGTGGTTGACGGCGACCATGCGTATCATCGGCACGCTGCCCTTATACAGCTGTCCCAGCTCGATGGTGATGCCGTTCTTGTTGGTCTTGACCTGTTGACGGTCTTTCAGTACGAGGCCGAAGGTGGCGTCCTTGCCGAAGTCGAGGCTGGGCGTTACCTCCAGCCCGTTGATTGTCTGATAGATGTTCCACGCATTGAGGATGGAGTTGTCCTTCCAGTCGTCGGCTTTGACGAAGCGCACCACCTCGTCGTCTGTGCCGATGACCGAGCAGTAGGGCATCTCTATGTGTCCGCGCTTCTGCTTCGCCTCGTTCATGACCGGCTCACTGCCGTAGCCGTAGTAGCCCATGCCACGACCGCTGAACAGTCCGCCCGAGTGTCCGCCGACGGCAGCGAAGACGTGTGACTTCTTGATGCCAAGGGCTGTCGAGGTCATCGAACCGGCAGAGAGCCCTTCGGTGTAGACGCGCGATGGGTCGAGAAACGGATACTTGTCGAGCAGCGTGTAGACCACAGACTCAATGCCGTCAAGCCCCATGGGGCTGTAACTATGACTGCCCTGCCACTCCAGTTCGGCCACGGCAAAGCCCTCCTCGGCGGCAAGCTCCACGAAGCCGCTGGTCTCTGCCTGCGTGCGCGGGTCGTTGCCGTTGCCATGAAGCAGAAGAACCAGCGGGACGGACTTCGCCGGAGCCGCAAGTACACGCTCGGGCAGGTATTCATACCACAGATACGTCTGGTTGTTGGCGGGGTTAGGCCCCTGTATCGGGAACTCGACGACACGGCGCACAATACCCAGACGGTCGAACATGACGTATGGCTCAAGCTCATATTCTGCAACACCGTCCTCATTGTCGATGCCCTGTGCCATGTAGAATGTGTGGTAGAGATTGTTGTAGCGATAGTTGCGGCTGAGCAGCTGCGTCCATGCGTCGGCAATGAGGTCTTTGTCCGAAGCCTTGGCATCGGTGTTGACAACAACGCGCAGCAGCGGCTCGTCGACATTCTCATAGACCGTCAGCGTGCCGTCCGCCGAGACCTTCTCCGCACCGTCCTGTGCCACGTAGGCCTTGGCAGCCTTGGCCGCGCCCTTGCCGCCTACGTATGCCGGCACACGCAGGTCACCGGCCTTTCCGGCACTGCCGCCGATGGAGGCTATGCCTGCAATGACACCCGCCAGACGGCTCTGCGCCAAGTAGCGGTTGACGAACGTGGCTCCGTTGCCCAGGGCAACGACCTTTACGTTTGACGCGATGCGCATCTTGTTGAGCAGCTCATGGAAAGCCTCGACATCGGCCTGCCCGTTGTAGGCATCGGCAGACGGGTTGACGACAGTGAGCGAGCCGGAGAACTCCCCTGCCAGCGACGGCAGACCGAGGGTGTTGACAAGCTCGAGTGCCTGTGCCGCGTTGACCTTGCTGTCGGGGAAGACATAGAAGGCAGGGCCGAAGCCTGCACGGCCGTTGATGTCGCGGTTCGGCGGCATGTTGTAGCGGAATGCGGTTGTCTTCTCCAGACCGTCTACGGGCGAGAACGTGTTGTCCGCGCCGGGATTTTTCATGGTCGGCTGTGCCATGACAGCCACGGCCGACAGCCATGCGGCTGCCAGTGAAAGGATTGTTTTCTTCATATCGGTATTGTTTACATTTCTTGTTCTTGTCGGGATGTGCGTCCCGTCGTGGTCAGCGCACCTCAACGGTGTTCTTGCCCGACTGGAGGGAAACGGTCTTGCCGTTCCACAGCAGCGAGCCGGTGATGCCGTCGGGCAGGGTTATCTCTGCCTTCAGCGCACTGCCGCTCCTGCGGTACTGCACGTGTATCTCCCCATTGGGGTGAGGCATGGAGCCGCCGATGGCGGTGATGGTGCCGAGATGTGGCGCAATGCGCACCTCTGCGAAGCCGGGGGCGGCACTGTCAATGCCAAGCAGGGTGCGGAAGAACTCGATGTTAAGACTTGAGCCCCAGGCATGACAGTCGGAGCGCGTGCCGTCGACATCGGAGGTCTCGCCCCATGTGGTCAGCCCCATGTCAATGTTCTCGCGCCACTTGTCGAGCCACGTCAGGTACTCGTCACCAAGTCCGGCCTTGATGAGAGCTTCGTGCAGGTAGAACTTATAGTATATGGAGCATGGTGCCAGCGTGGTGTCGTCCAGCAGTCGGCGTGCCATCTGCCGTGCCTCGTCGCCGCTGACCATGCCTGTGAGTATTGCCAGTGCACCGGCATGCTGTGAGAAGAGCTTCTTCTCGCTGGTCTGCGCGTAGAGTCCGCGCGAAGCGTCCCAGTAGGTTGCCTGTATGGACTGCTTGAGCCGTGTGGCCTTCTCCACGTATCTGTCTGCCATGAATGTGTTGCCCTGAAAGTTCTCCACGTCGGCAGCCATCTGATATGCCAAGAGCAGCTGCATGTCCATGAGCACGCCGTAGCCATCAGGACCGGCCTTGGCCACGCCAAGCTGCCAGCCCTCGGCATCCACCCAGTCGGAGAAGTTCCACCCCGGGAGACCCTTGATCAGACCGTTATCGTCCTGGTACTTGCCGAAGTACCACAGTATCTGCTCCATACCGGGGATGAGGTCATGAACAAAATCGAGATCCGAGCCATAGCGCATGTAGTCGTGTATGGTATAGACATAGCTAAGAGCGTAGGGCGTGATGTACTGTGCCAGCTCCGAGGGAGCGCGACCCATGGTGACGCCTTCGGCATTGCGGCTCATGTCGGCCTGACGCATGTAGTTCTTCATCAGACGGTCGTCGCCGCTGTTGTACAGAGACACGAGTGCCTGGATGCGCGTGTCGCCGAGATACTGCAGCTGTTCGTAGAAAGGACAGTCGGTGTAGGTCTCGATGGCACAGAGGCGTGCCGTGCGCCAACCAATCTCAAGCATCTTGACCAACTCCTCGCGGTCGGTGTCCAGACGTGCGTTCATGCGGAAAGGATAGCCCACGAAAGTGCTGCTGATGTCGTTGATCTGCAACGGCTCACCGGCGGTTTCTACGTGCAGGTTGACATAGCGGAACGTGCGCCAGTCGAGTGTGGTGAACTGCTGGTTGTCCTTGCCGCTCGACGCGATGGAGTCGAAGCGTCCGACAAAATACTTGCCGTCCACTTCATTGCGATTTCCTTTGTGTGCGGCATTGCGGTCGGAGTATAGCGTCTCGGCATACTGCACCTTTATCTTCGCATCCGCACCCTTGCTGAAGTTGAGGTTGAAGTAGCCGTTTGTCAGCTCGGTCTGGTCGAGCAGAATGTCGATGGTCTTACCGGCAGGGACTATGACCGTGCCGTCCTTGGCTGGCCAGTCCTTGGGTATCGACAGCCCGCCGTCCTTACGCACGGCAGCCATCCTCTTCTCGAAGCGTTCCATCTGCGGCAGCGTACTCTCAACGAGCATATGGCTTGAATACACGCCTGTGCCGCTGCTGATGTCGTGCGGCGTGCCGAGGTCGTAAGGCTCCGCGTCTCTCCATGCGGAGAGGTCGGCATCAGGGGCGTTCCAGTCGCCGATGTGCTTGCTCATGTCTATGCCCTCACCGGCACCAAGCGCGTAGTAGCCCGGCACGCGCTGGCGCAGAGGGCTGTAAGACGGGTCTTGTATGCACTTCCATGTGTTGTCGGTATTGACGACCTTGGCATCGCCCTCGCCCATCATGAGGAAGCCTGTACGTATGGTGGCATTGGGCACGGGCGTGTACCGCCCCTCGTTCCACACCTGTGCGGCGATGACGTTCTGACCGGCCTTGAGATATTGAGCCAAGTCCACGGTCTCGTAGTTCCAGTGTTTGGAGTCATTGCGTGCAGGGCCGAGCGATGCCAACGTGCCGTTGACATAGAGCTTGTAGCGCGTGTCGCCGGTGACATGAACCACGAACTTGTCGGGCGTGGACGGCAGAGTGATGTCCTTGCGGAAATAATACACGCCATAGTCCTTCTGCGATGCCGCGGGAACGGCTATCCAGAGAGCGTTCCAATAGTCTTTGTTCATGTCGAACGACGTGCGGTTCTGAATCATGCGCATCATCATCTGTATGGGATACTGCGCTGATGCTCCGTCGGCAACAAGCAGTGCCGCCGACAGGAGCATGACCGATAGAAAGTTTCTTCTCATTTATCTATGTCTTTATGAATGTTTCGTTGCTGTCACTTCAGCGGCGTGAGGTGGGTACGCCGCCAGTCAAAGTACTGTGTCCACAACTCCAGCTGCGGAGTGTTTGGCAGCAGTGTGGTGTGTGCTCCGTCGCGGAAGTACATCACCGTCTCTGTACCTTCCTTGTAGGCAGGCCAGTAGGCCAGCAGCTCGCCGTTGGGGTTGCCGGTCTTGATGAAGTTTATCCAGTATCGGTGCATTATCTGTGTCACCGCCGCCGAGCTTGGCTCCTTGGGGCCGCCCCACCCGAGGGAGTTGAACGTATAGCTCATCTCCACCGCATGCGTGGAGAGGAACTTACGGTCTGTCTGCTGTCCGCGACGGAACATATTGACCTTCTCCTGGTCGAAGAAGTACATATAGACACAACCCTGTCCCTTACCGTCGGCGGTACGTCGGCTCTGCAGGTTCGCCCATGCGTAGGTAGGCCATGCGAAAGCAGCCTCACGGAAGATGTCGGCATGAGCGTCGAACGCTTCCTGATTGGTACTGCCAGGATACATCGCACGGAACCGTGCCTGCCACTCGGGGTCGGGGAACGAGGTTGTCATCTCATGCTCATACTGCGCCGGAGTGTAGCCGCCGAGGAAGCCGGCGAACATCGAGCCTTCGTCGCTATTGGTACCGATGAGCACATTCACGTCATTGTAGTTGCCATCCTGATACTGCACGTAGGCATCGGCGGTCAGCACATAGTCGTCGTATGTCGGCCACAAGGCACCACCGGCACTGAAGGCGGCAGAGTCGTTCATGAACACCTGCGGGTCTACCTTGCGCAGTTGCTTGAGGCTCTTCTTGCCAAGTCCGAGACGCTCTATGTACGCCTGGCCGTAGGCATCACTGCCCTTGACGTTGCGCAGAGTATTGTTATCGATGCGAACATTGTCAACAGGCACCATGTTGCCTCCGCTCTCGCTGATGGCTCCACGGAACAGTCCTTTTGCCAAAGGGCTTTGGCACAGCATCGCCACACTTATGGCTCCCGCGCTCTCGCCCATGATGGTCACCTTGTCGGGATCACCGCCAAAGGCTGCTATGTTGTCGTGTACCCACTGCAATGCCATTATTTGGTCAAGCAGTCCATAGTTGCCACTGGAGGCACGGCCGGTCTCTTTCTCACTCTCTGCCGTCAGCGCGGGAAGCGAGAGGAAGCCGAAGGCATTGAGACGATAGGTTATGCTGACGTAGACGATGCCGTTCTTGGCAAAGCTGGTGCCGTCATTGCTGTATGAGTTGCCGGTGGAGAAGCCGCCGCCATGTATCCACACCAGCACCGGCAGTTTCTCGTTCTTGTCCTTGGCAGGCGTGAGCACATTCAGATACAGACAGTCCTCACTGGTCTGTGGTCCCTGTTGTCCCTGACGCTGCTGCGTCTGCTGGTAGGGCTGTGCAGCGAAATGGTCGGCCTTATACACGCCCGTCCATGCCGCCGACTTCACCGGTGCTTTCCAGCGCAGGTCGCCCACCGGCGGCTGTGCGAAAGGTATTCCCTTGAACGAACCAAGGCCGTTCTCAATCACGCCCTCGACCTCGCCCTGCTCCACGGTCGTGCGTGCTATCTGTGCGTCGGCGGTCATAGAGACTGCTCCGAGGCACAGTGCCAATAGTGTTTTCTTCATCATCATCGTTAAAAGAATTAAGCATTTGCGAAACTACTGCATTATTACTGCGAGACAACCATTCTTCAAACGATTGTCTCATATTGATATCCTGTCGCCGCTTCCGCGGACGTACATTCACGGCACCACGGTTCTTGCAAATATACGTAAATCCACTGGATTGAACGGAAATTCCATGTAATTTCGTTCAATGAATCCGCGTCAGACGTTCACAGGAGCCACTTCCCGTTTACTTTTCGTTCAAAAACCTTCATTTTTGAACACTTCCGTTCACTAATTCCGTGCTTGCCCCGATAAGCACCCTAACGATGCCCATTCTTAGGGTCTAACGATGGGCAAGCTTGGACTCTAACGATGCCCGTTCAAAGACCCTAAGAATGCCCATCCTTGGAACGCAACGATGGGCATCGTTGCAACGCATGCCAGCATTTGCAACCCGGTTGCAATGGGCAGCACATACTTTTGCGCCACCGAAACAAGACTAAACACATATCAATGAACACGTTAAAGTCCATCAGCCTTGTGGCTGCAATGCTGGTAGCAGCAAACGCCTATGCCGACGGCAACATCACCGGTGCGGTCTTCAACAAAAACACATCCGAGCCTATCGGCTTCGCAAACGTCGTGCTCGTCAATCCCGACACCGGCACACCGCTGCTCATCGGTGCCATGACTGCCGACGACGGCACGTTCACCATAGAGAAGGCACCTGCGGGTACGTACATCATACGCTTCAGCAACATCGGCAGCATCAGCCAGGAACGCGAGGTGCAGGTGGCGGATGCGGACATCGACCTTGGCAGGATTTTGCTTGCCGACGACACCAAGCTGCTTCAGGAGGTGGTGGTGACAGGACAGCGCAGTCAGATGTCGGTGAACACGGAACACAGGATATTCAACGTAAGCTCCAACATATCGTCGGCAGGCGCATCAGCCAATGAGCTGCTCGCCTCGGTGCCGTCGGTGGATGTCAATAGCGACGGCGAGATCTCCCTGCGCGGCAATGCCGACGTGATGGTGTGGGTCAACGGCAAGGAGATGGGCATGACTGCCGACAACCGCGCACAGATCCTGCGGCAGATTCCGGCGGAGACCATCGAGAGCATTGAGGTGATGACCAACCCATCGTCGAAGCACAGCACGGAAGGTACGGCGGGCATAATCAACATCAAGCTGAAGGAGGACCACCGCCACGGCTACTTCGGCAGTGCCGAGGCGGATGCCGACACACGCGGCAACGTCAATGCCAACTTCAACATCAACTACAACGAGGGCAAGTTCGAGTCGTTTGCTGGCATCGGACTGATGTCCCACCACACCCCCGGCGGCACGACATCGCGCCGCTCATACGACACCGGCCACTACCTCAACTCTGACGGCACGAACAAGAAGCACGAGAACAGCGCATTCCTGCGCGTCGGCACCAACTTCAAGCCCGACGAGAACAATACGCTGTATGTCAGCGCAATCGGTACCCTCGGGCACAAATGGGGACACACCTCGACCACCCACCTCAGCAATCTTCCCTCACAGTGGGCAGGCAACGTCAATAGCTCACGCGAGAGCGGCGACACCCGTGGAGCGAACATCATGCTCGGCTATGAGCACACGTTCGGCACCGACCATCACATCGACATGAACGTCAGCTACAACATCTGGCAGGGACCCAACGACAGCCACATACACGAAGACGAGACATGGACGGACGGCACGGCGGCATCCGTATGGCGGAGCCAGCATCAGGACGTGAAGATCAGCAACTGGGAGGCTGCCGTCGACTACACCAACCAACTGCTGCCGGAGTTGCGCCTGGAGGCAGGATACAAGGGCAACTATAACCATGAGAACAGCCCTGCATCATACGCATCGGGACCGTCGGCAAACGAGCTGTCGCCGATGAACGACCTCTACAACCGTTTCATCTACGACACAGACATATCCGCGCTGTACGTCAACTTCTCCGGACAGCACGGGCTGCTGACGTTCTCTGCCGGACTGCGCGGTGAGGCGTGGCAGATACGCACCCGCTCACTGGGCTACGGACAGACCGGCAGCGACGTGTCTCCATTCAAGAAGAACGACTTCGCCCTGTTCCCGTCGGCATCTGTCGGCCTGACATTCGCCGACGGCAACGAGATCAAGCTGAACTACTCACGACGGATAAACCGCCCTTACGGTCCCCAGCTAAACACCTTTGAGAACATTTCCGACCCGTCGGAGGTGCACCTCGGCAATCCGCTCATACAGCCCGAATACAGCAACGCCCTTGAGCTGACCTATGTGAAGGACTGGAGCAGCCACACCCTCTCCGTGTCGGGCTACCTGCGCTCCAACACCGACATGATAAGCCACGTCAGCTTCCTTGCGCCGATGGCTTCCGACCCGAGCATCAACACCATGTACTACGGCCATGCCAACGTGGGCAATATGCTCAATGCCGGCGTGGAGATAATATCGCGCAACACCCTCTCCAGCTATCTGACGCTGACCACCACGGCAAACCTCTATAACAGTCGGCTCAAGGCATGGAGCACGGACTATCCGCTGCACGACAGCTTCTATGCCGTCCACGGCGACAAGCAGAACCGGATGGTGTGGAACATACACAGCATGGCATCTGTCCGCCTCCCGTGGAGCATGACCTTCCAGGCGACGGGACGCTACAGCTCGCGCAGCGTGACCGCACAGGGCACGCTCGAAGACAACTGGGATGTGGAGGCCGGACTGCGCAAGAACATCGGGGCATGGAGCCTGTCGCTCACGTGCAAGGACATCTTCAACTCCAAGAAGACGCACAACATCCTCTACGGCAACGGCTACACGCAGTCCATAAGCAAGTGGAGCGAGGGACGCACCCTGCGTCTGTCAGCGACATATACCTTCGGCAAGACACACAACCACGACGACCATGACCACCACAACCACATTGACACCGGCGGCTATGGAGACGAAGAGGCACACCATCATCATCATTGATGGTGCGCCACTCATGTGAGGTCACTTATATATAAGGAATATGCAGGGACGCTTGGAGAGGTCGGGCACTTTGCCGGCTGCCCACTCGCGCAACGTCATGGTGCGGATGTACTCGTCGGGGCATGTGATGTCGGAGGCAATGCAGAGGCGTGTCTGCTGACGGCAGACACGCAGGATGTCGTCGACAATCCTGTTGTTGCGGTAGGGTGTCTCGATGAATATCTGCGTCTGCTGCTCGGCATAAGCCCTCTGCTCCAACCGGTGCAGACACTTGGCACGCTCGGCAGGCTCTATGGGTAGGTAGCCGTTGAAAGCGAAGCTCTGTCCGTTGAAGCCCGAAGCCATGAGTGAGAGGATGATGGACGAAGGACCGATGAGCGGCACGACACGCAGCCCGCGACGCTGTGCCAGTGCCACGACATCGGCACCGGGGTCGGCAATGGCGGGACATCCGGCTTCGGAGATGACACCAACTGGTAGACCGTCTTTCTCCAGAGGCTGTAGGTAGCTGCCTATGGCAGCAGCGGGAGTATGCTTGTTCAGCTCGCGAAAGGTAAGCGAATCAATGTCCATGTCCTTGTCAACCTTGCGCAGGAAGCGGCGTGCAGAGCGCACGTCCTCGACAATGAAGTGCTTTATGGAGGTTATCACATCGTGGTTGAACGTCGGCAGCACACGGTCAAGGGGCGTGTCGCCAAGAGTCACGGGAATAAGGTAAAGGGCTGCTTCTGTCATCTGCTGCGTTTCTTTTCTGCTGTTTGTTTGGCGCAAAGGTAAACGGTTTTACTTAACTTTGCGCGTCCCGTTCCCGAAAAACAGGACGACACACATACGCAATACACACACATGACTGAACCCGAATACAAGACCGATACACCCGACAGAGTGGGCGGCTGGATGGCACTAAGCCCCTTGGCAGTGTTTCTGTGTCTCTATCTGGTGACATCGATAGTCCTTAACGATTTCTACAAGATTCCCATAACGGTGGCGTTCCTGCTGTCGTCGTGCTATGCCGTGGCGATGATGCGCGGTGTGAGCCTGAACGACCGCATCAGCCTCTTCTCTGCCGGCGCAAGCAACGGCAACATACTGCTGATGGTGTGGATCTTCATCATGGCAGGCGCATTTGCACAGAGTGCGAAGGACATGGGTGCCATCGATTCGATTGTGAACTTGACGCTGTCTGTCCTGCCGTCGAATCTACTGTTAGCAGGCATCTTCGTTGCCTCATGCTTCATATCGCTGTCGATAGGCACAAGCGTGGGCACCATTGCCGCATTGGCACCCGTAGCCGTCGGATTGGCACAGAAGACGGGCATAGACCTGCCCTACATGACGGCGGTGGTGGTCGGTGGCTCGTTCTTCGGCGACAATCTGTCGTTCATCTCCGACACGACTATTGCAGCCACACGCACGCAGGACTGCCGCATGAGCGACAAGTTCAGGCTGAACATACGCATAGTGCTACCGGCAGCCATAACGGTGTTGGTCATATATATAGTGAAAGGTCTGTCGATGAATGCCAC
Source organism: Faecalibacterium prausnitzii (assembly GCA_963639425.1). Classification (GTDB taxonomy): domain Bacteria; phylum Bacteroidota; class Bacteroidia; order Bacteroidales; family Bacteroidaceae; genus Bacteroides. Next base: position 31,919 of record CAVHVD010000048.1, on the reverse strand, counting down.
AGCATATACGGGTGACGTGGAGTGGCTGAAGGTGATCCCGTATCTGCTGGTGCTGGTACTGGCCATCAGCGGCATGAACGTGATGTTGGTGCTTTTCATAGGCATCATGGCCACAGGCTTCGTAGGGGCACTGTGCGGCACATCTGTGTTTGATTGGGTGGCATCGATGGGTACCGGTATCATGGGCATGAGCGAGCTTATAATAGTAACGCTGTTGGCAGGAGGCATGCTGGAGCTGATACGTCGGAACGGCGGCATCGACTTCGTGATGCGAAAGCTGACGAGGCGTGTACACGGCAAGCGCGGTGCGGAGTTGTGTATTGCTGCACTGGTGAGCATGGCCAACCTATGTACGGCAAACAACACCATCGCCATCGTGACCACGGGCAGCATTGCACGACAAATAACAGAACGTTTCGGCCTGGATCGGCGAAAGACGGCAAGCATCTTGGACACCCTCTCATGCACGGTGCAGGGACTGATTCCATACGGTGCACAGATGCTGATAGCCAGCGGCCTGGCGGGTATCTCGCCGGTGAGCATCATAGGTCACTTGTACTACCCCATGCTGACAGGCGTATGCACACTTATGGCCATACTGCTGCGCTATCCGCGCAAGTACTCATAAAAAAGAAAGATTGGGCATTGTAGGTCTGAGAAATATGCCTATCTTTGCGCATCGCTACGAGTTAGCGAGAAGTAAAATCTACAAAAAAACGTAACAGATTAAAGATTTATGGCAACAAAAATCAGATTGCAGAGACATGGTCACAAAGGCTACGCTTTCTTCACCATCGTCATTGCAGATTCGAAAGCTCCACGTGATGGACGCTTTATCGAGAGGATTGGTACTTACAATCCAAACACCAATCTTTCGACAGTAGACCTCAAGTTTGATCGCGCCCTCTATTGGGTGAAGACAGGTGCACAGCCCACAGACACCGTGCGCAACATACTGTCGCATGAGGGTGTGTACCTGAAGAAACACCTTGAAGGCGGTGTGGCCAAGGGTGCATTCGACGAGGCTGAGGCTGAGAAGAAGTTTGAGGCTTGGAAGGCAGAGAAGGCCAGCAAGTTACAGGCACTGAAGGACAAGAGCTCAAGTGCGAAGAAGAAGGTTCAGAGCGAGCGTCTGGAAGCAGAGAAGAAGATAAACGAGACCAAGGCAAAGGAGCTCGCCGAGAAGAAAGCAGCCGAGGCTGCCGCAAAGGCCGCTGAAGAAGCAGCAAAGGCTGCCGAGGCAGCTGCTGCTGAAGCAGAAGCTGCTCCTGCACCGGAAACAGAGACTCCCGCTACAGAGACGGAGGCTCCTACTGCAGAAGCTCCTCAGGCAGAGGCTTCGGCTGAATAAAGACAGTATTTGGATTAAAACTCGAGGAAGCCTCTTTGCAAAGGGAAACATGCATGAGGCTTCCTTTCTTTTATACATACACATACATACAACCATCGTTATGAGAAAGGTACTTTACTTGATGGCTACAGTCATACTGACTGCATGCGGAACGGGCGAAAACGGATACACCATTACAGGCACTGTGGAAGGCTCGCAGGACGGAGACTCAGTGTTCCTACAGAAGAGAGAGAACGGGCAGATGATGAGAATAGCAGCCACAACCATAAAGGACGGCAGCTTCAGCTTCAGCGGTAAGCAGGACACTGCCGCCGTGCGCTACATCATACATTCTGACATCGACGACAACACGACAGGTATAGATTTCTTCCTCGAGAACGGCAACATCAACATTGACCTGAACACCGTGGCACCGTCGGCCACAGGTACACCCAACAATAACACCTACCAAATCGTGCGCGACCGCATCACGACACTGAAAGCAGACGAAGCCAAGGCTTATGACCGTCTGAGCGACAGCTCGTTGAGCGAGGCACAGCGTGACAGCCTGAAGAAGCAGGTGGAGATGCTGGACAATGAGTTGAGCAACACACTGATAGATGGCTGTCGCAACAACATTGACAGCGAAGTCGGCATATATCTGTTGAGACAAAGCTACTACTATATGGACGACGACCAACTGACGGAGATTACCGATATGATTCCCGAACGCTTCTTCGGCGACACCGGCGTAGCAAACATCAAGGCTTTCGTAGGGAAGAAGAAAGCTACGGCAGTGGGACAGAAATATACGGACATACAGTTGCAGAACCCCGACGGCAAGGACATGAGGCTGAGCGACTATGTGGGCAAGAGCAAGCTGGTGTTGGTGGACTTTTGGGCCAGTTGGTGCGGACCTTGTAGAAACGAGATGCCCACGCTGGTAAAAGCCTACGCACAGTACAAAGACAAAGGACTTCAGATTATAGGCGTGTCATTAGACCGCAATGCTGAAAACTGGAAGAATGGCATCAGTGAGTTGAACATCACATGGCCACAGATGTCCGACCTGAAGTACTGGGACAGCGCAGCTGCCGACGCGTATGCAGTGAACTCCATTCCGCACACGGTGCTGATAGACCAGAATGGCATCATCGTGGGACGCGGGTTGCGCGGCGAAGCATTGCTGGAGCGACTCAAGGAGCTGGACAAATAAGCAGGGAGCCGAATGGAGATAGATGTAAACATGAAGAAGGACGTAAAGATTGCTGTTGCCGGAACGGGCTATGTGGGGCTTAGCATCGCCACACTACTAAGCCAGCACCACGAGGTGACGGCAGTGGACATCGTGCCTGAGAAGGTGGAGAAGATAAACAACCGCATATCGCCCATCGAAGACAAGGAGATAACGGAGTATTTACAGACCAAGCCTCTGCACCTGAAAGCCACGCTCGATGCCAAGGAGGGCTATACGGATGCCGACATTGTGGTGGTGGCTGCACCTACCAACTACGACAGCAAGAAGAACTTCTTCGACACCACTGCGGTGGAAACCGTCGTGAACACGGTGATGCAATATAACGCCGATGCAATCATTGTCATCAAGTCGACCATACCCGTGGGATATACCGAGAGCCTGCGCCGCAAGACGGGGAATAAGAACATTCTGTTCTCTCCGGAATTCCTGCGCGAGAGCCGTGCGTTGTACGACAACCTCTACCCCAGCCGCATAATCGTGGGTACAGACCCCGATGACGCACGTCTCATGGAGGAAGCACGCACTTTCGCCTCGCTGCTACAAGAGGGTGCCGTCAAGCAAGACATCGACACACTGTTCATGGGTTTCACCGAGGCGGAAGCCGTGAAGTTGTTTGCCAACACATATTTGGCACTGCGTGTGAGCTACTTCAATGAGCTTGACACCTACGCCGAACTGAAGGGGCTTGACACGAAGTCTATTATCGACGGCGTGTGTTTGGATTCGCGCATCGGGGCGTTCTACAACAATCCGTCATTCGGCTACGGCGGCTACTGCCTGCCAAAGGACACAAAACAGCTGTTGGCAAACTATGCCGACGTGCCGGAAAACCTGATACAAGCCATAGTGGAGAGTAACCGCACGCGCAAGGACTTCATTGCCGACCGCGTGCTGACCATTGCCGGATACTACAACGACAACAGCCAGTACAGCCCCGACAGCGAGAAGCAGTGCGTCATCGGCGTGTTCCGTCTGACCATGAAGTCCAACAGCGACAACTTCCGTCAAAGTTCGATACAAGGCATCATGAAGCGCGTCAAGGCAAAAGGGGCTGCGGTGATAATCTACGAGCCTACCCTACCCGACGGCTCAACATTCTTCGGCAGTGAGGTGGTGAACAGCCTCAGCGTATTCAAACGCCGCTCACAGGCCATCATAGCAAACCGCTACGACCGCTGTTTGGACGACGTGAAAGACAAAGTCTATACACGCGACATCTTCCGCAGAGACTGATTACAGAAACATACACATAAGCACACTATTACAATGGAAAGAAAAGTAGCACTTATCACCGGAATAACGGGACAAGACGGCTCGTATCTGGCAGAGTTCCTATTGGAAAAGGGATATGAAATTCACGGTATCCTGCGCCGTTCGTCATCATTCAACACAGGGCGCATCGAGCATCTGTATCTCGACGAGTGGGTGCGCGACATGAAGAACAAACGCCTCGTCAACCTGCATTGGGGCGACATGACCGACTCCTCATCACTGGTGCGCATCATCAGTGAGGTACGCCCTACGGAAATCTACAACCTGGCAGCACAGAGCCACGTCAAGGTGTCGTTCGACGTGCCCGAGTTCACAGCCGACACCGATGCCACGGGAGTGCTGCGTCTGCTTGAGGCAGTGCGCATCTGCGGACTGGACAAAAGTTGCCGCATCTATCAGGCATCGACATCGGAGCTGTACGGCAAGGTGCAGGAAATACCGCAGAAGGAAACCACACCGTTCTATCCACGTTCGCCCTACGCCGTCGCCAAGCTGTACGGCTACTGGATAATGAAGAACTACCGCGAGAGCTACGGCATGTTCTGCTGCAACGGCATCCTGTTCAACCACGAGAGCGAACGCCGTGGCGAGACTTTTGTGACACGCAAGATCACGCTGGCGGCGGCACGCATAGCGCAAGGCTATCAGGACAAGCTCTATCTTGGCAATCTTGACTCGCTGCGCGACTGGGGCTACGCCAAGGACTACGTGGAGTGTATGTGGCTCATCCTGCAACAGCCGAAGCCGGACGACTTCGTGATTGCCACGGGCGAATATCACACCGTGCGCGAATTCTGCACACTGGCATTCAAGGAAGCGGGCATAGAGCTGCGCTGGAAAGGCAAGGGGACTGACGAGAAAGGCATAGACACGAAGACCGGCAGGACGCTTGTTGAGGTCGACCCGAAGTACTTCCGTCCCGCCGAAGTGGAGCAGCTGCTCGGCGACCCCACGAAAGCCAAGAAGGTATTGGGATGGAACCCGCGTAAGACCACATTCCAGCAGTTGGTGAAGACAATGGTCGAGCATGACATGAAGTTCGCCCGTAAGCTGTACATGAAAGCACAAATGCCGGAGTGATGAGTATGCTTGCTACGGACTCGAAAATATACGTTGCCGGCCACCACGGACTGGTGGGGTCGGCCATCTGGAACAACCTTCGAAAGAGAGGTTACACCAATTTGGTCGGGCGCAGTCACAAGGAGTTAGACCTGACCAATCAAGCCGCCGTAAAGGATTTCTTCGACAGTGAACGCCCTGATGCCGTGGTGCTGGCCGCGGCGTTCGTTGGCGGCATCATGGCCAATTCGCTCTACCGCGCCGACTTCATCATGCAGAACATGAAGATACAGTGCAACGTCATCGAACAGGCATACCTGCATCATGTCAAGAAGCTGCTGTTCCTCGGCTCCACATGTATCTACCCCAAGAACGCACCGCAGCCCATGAAGGAAGACTCGCTGCTGACATCGCCGTTGGAGTACACCAACGAGGAATATGCCATAGCGAAGATTGCAGGACTGAAGATGTGCGAGAGCTACAACCTACAATACGGCACGAACTACATAGCAGTGATGCCCACCAACCTGTACGGGCCGAACGACAACTTCCATCTCGAGAACAGCCATGTGTTGCCGGCCATGATGCGCAAGGTCTACCTGGCCAAGCTCATCCATGAAGGCGACTGGGAAGCCATACGTACTGACATGAACAAGCGTCCGATAAATCCGCCGTCGAAGCTACAGGAGATTGTGGGCAAGGACAATGTTTGCGGCAGCAGCGACAGGGGACGCATACTGAAGGCACTGGCGTTCTACGGCATCGAGGACAACAAGGTGACGCTGTGGGGCGACGGCAGTCCGCTGCGCGAGTTTCTGTGGAGCGAAGACATGGCTGATGCCTCCGTACACGTGTTGCTGAACGTGGACTTCTCCGACATCATCGGCGTGGAGAAATACTCCAGCGTGTTCTATGGCGTGAAAGCCGACGGCGAGGTGAACCGCAACAACTCCGAAGGGCGCGGAGGTGCCATACCGTCGCTCGGCGAGATCCGCAACTGCCACATCAACGTCGGCACAGGCAAGGAACTGACCATAAAGGCACTGTCACAGCTCGTGGCAGACACCGTGGGCTTCACCGGACAGATAGCGTGGGACACCACAAAACCCAACGGCACGCCACGCAAGCTGATTGACGTGGACAAGCTGCACCGCCTGGGGTGGCATCACAACGTCGAGATTGAAGACGGCGTGGAGAAGCTCTACGGGTGGTATAGACAGAGCCTCGGCATGACGTTCTGACCTGAGAAGAGAGACGACAAAAAGAGGGAGAGGAAGTCCACGCGAATGCGTGCGCACTTCCTCTCTCTCTGTCTACTAATATTTACACTTATGAAACCTTATGTTCTCTCGTAAGGAACGACAGCCCTCGGCCGTGAAAGCCTCAAGCCTTGATGTTGCCGTTCACCACAATCAGCTTGTCGAGCTGCTTCTGTAGGACTTGGCACATTATTCCGTTGCCCATGTCCTGATAACGCTGAATCTGATACCTAAGCTTTGTAACTGTTGCATTTGTCTTCAAGTTCATCATGATCAAATCTCCTCTTTCATTCGCTCCCCGCGCTTCGGAGAGCCATTAAACAATCCTTTTACCTTTTCTTTGTCGCTGCAAAGTTACTGCCTTTGTCCCGATTTTTATGTTCTTCAGCATAAAAACGACGTTCATTTAACATCATTTTAATATCGAGACGACTGTGACCGTTCAACCACAACTCTGTGGACGTTCAGCCACAGCTCCGTGGACGTTCAGCCACAGCTCTGTGGACGTACAGCCACAAATCCGTGGCTGTACGTCCACAACCCACCCCGCTGTACATATATAAATATGGTGTCTGAAGATATATATCCGTGGGGGTCACAGATATATATCCTTACACCCTAATCATATATAAGTATAGCACCTAACGATATATATGCTTGACCCCTACGGATATATATCGTTGGAAACCACACGGGGACATCGGGAGATCTGCACCGGACAAACGCTCCCGTGCGCTCCGGAGCGTATGCCGTTGGTCGGCAAAAAGACTGTGTTTGTCGATTTCGGTTTGTACGGCTTACGGAACAAGATACCTTTGTCCCAGCAAGAAGAGTGGAAACGAAGAAAACACATCAACACACATATCAATTATGAAGACATTTGACAAGATCTTTGGACTGACAGTGCTCAGCATGGCTTGCAGCATAGGCGCAGGTGCCCAAACGGACATCACCGTGCACCGGCACCCCGCCAGCACCGACACCACACAGACCATCGTGGCGCAGCCCGGACAATGGACGCTACAAGCCTGCATCGACTATGCCCTGAAGCAGAACATCAGCATCCAGCAGAACAGACTGAGTGCCGTTAGTTCGCAGATTGACGTTGCCTCGGCCAAGGCTGACTTCCTGCCCAACATCTCCGCCAACGTGAGCCAGCGCATCGTGAACCGCCCCAATAGTACGAACAACACGATGATCAGCGGCGACCTCATCACCACGTCGTCGAGCAAGACCAGCTATAACGGCAGCTACGGCGTTGACCTGAACTGGACGCTGTTCAACGGCAGCAGGCTGAACACGCTGAAGCAACAACAGCTGAGTGCCGAATCGGCAAATCTCGACGTGGCGGAGAGCGAGAACGCCATCATCGAGAACATCACGAAGATGTACATTCAAATTCTGTACTCGGCAGAGGCCATAAAGATCAATGAGTCCACGCTCGAAACCAGCCGCGCCAACTTTGAGCGCAGCAAGCAGCTGTTTGAGGCAGGAAGCATCTCCAAGGCCGACCTGGCACAGCTGGAGTCACAGGTGAGTCAGGACAACTATTCACTCGTGACCTCACAGGCCAACCTCCAGAACTACAAGCTACAGCTGAAGCAGCTGCTCGAGCTTGGCGGCGAGGAAGAGATGAACCTGTATCTGCCCGAAATCAGCGACGACGACGTGCTGACACCGCTGCCATCGCGCACCGACGTGTACAACGCCGCCCTGGCCATGCGTCCAGAGATACAGGCCGGCAAGCTGGACATAGATGCCTCCGACGTGGCGATAAAGGTGGCGCGAGCCGGATACCTGCCGACGCTGAGCCTTAGTGCCGGCATCGGAACAAGCAATGCCAACGGCAGCGACTTCACCTTTCGCGAGCAGGTGAAGAACAACTGGAACAACTCGCTGGGGCTGACCCTGAGCATCCCTATCTACGACAAGCGTTCCACGAAGTCGCAGATACAGAAAGCCAAGATACAGAAGCGCAACAGCGAGCTTCAGCTGCAAGACAAGCAGAAGACCCTGTACAGCAACATCGAGAACCTGTGGCTCGATGCCAACAGCGCACAGCAGCAGTACATCGCCGCAAAGGAGCAGGTCAAGAGCGCGCAGACCAGCTTCGACCTGGTGCAGGAGCAGTTCACCCTGGGCATGAAGAACACGGTGGAGCTGCTGACCGAACAGAACAACCTGCTGAGCGCACAGCAGCAGCTGTTGCAGGCAAAGTACATGGCCCTGATGAACGAGCAGTTGCTTGACTTCTATAAGGGTGATGCCATAAACATCGAGTGACAAAAAGAACAAAATCAAAAAACATACACACAACAACGCATTATGAAAAAGAAGACTATGGTATGGATTGCTGTCGTGGCAATCGTGGCGGTAGCAATCGGGATTTTCATCTTCGGCGGCAACGGGAAGAGCAAACAGACCATTGCGTTCGAGACCGTGAAAATCGGGAGAGGAAACGTGGCAGAGTCCATCACCGCCACCGGCACGGTGAAGCCCGTGACCGAAGTAGAAGTAGGTACGCAGGTCAGCGGCATCATCGACAAGCTCTATGCCGACTATAACACCGAGGTGAAGAAGGGACAGCTCATCGCAGAGATGGACCGCGTGACGCTGAACAGCGAGTTGCAGAGCGCACAGGCGCAGTACAGCAGTGCGAAAGCCGACTTCGAGTACCAGACCAAGCTCTATGAGCGCAACGTCGCACTCCACAACAAGCAGCTCATCAGCGATCAGGACTTCGAACAGTATGAGTATAACTACCTGAACGCAAAGAGCCAACTCCAGAACACCGAGGCATCGCTTGCCAAGGCACGCAGGAACCTGTCTTATGCCACCATCACGTCGCCGATAGACGGTGTCGTGATAAGCCGCGAGGTCGAGGAAGGACAGACCGTGGCAGCAGGATTTGAGACGCCGTGCCTCTTCGTCATTGCAGCCGACATGACGCAGATGGAGGTGGTGGCCGATGTCGACGAGGCAGACATAGGTGGCGTGCAGGAAGGCCAGCGTGCCGTGTTCACCGTAGATGCCTATCCTGATGACACGTTCGAAGGCGTGGTGAAGCAGGTGCGCATGGGCAGCACGAGCAGCTCCTCGTCCACCACAACGTCGACCGTGGTGACCTATGAGGTCGTGATTGCAGCCAGCAATCCGGACCTGAAGCTGATGCCGAGGCTCACGGCCGATGTCACGATATACAAGAACGAACACGACAACGTGCTGACCGTGGCCAACAAGGCCCTGCGCTTCACGCCGACCAAGGAGCTGGTGGGCAATGCCACAGTGAACAATGTGAGGGCTGCCAACAAACTTTGGACAAAGGACGGCGACGTGTTCACCGCACATGAAGTGAAGGTCGGCGTGCAGGGCGAGGCAAGCACCGAGATCATCAGCGGACTGCCCGAAGGCACGGAGGTCATTCTCGAAGCACGTGTGGTTTCCGGTATGAGCGAGCTTGACTCACTGTCGCAGCGCAGCGGTGGCGGCATGTTCGGAGGTCCTGGCGGTGGCCCCGGCGGTCCCGGCCCCGGCCCGATGTGATGGCAGTAGATGTCAAGTAAGGATCACCATACATATAACATAGGAGAAAGTATGAGTAAAGCAGTCATTGAACTACATGATATACGACGGAACTTCATCGTCGGCGGCGAGACGGTACACGCCCTGCGCGGTGTCTCGTTCACCATCACCGAGGGCGAGTTCGTCACCATAATGGGAACATCGGGGTCCGGCAAGTCTACGTTGCTGAACACGCTGGGCTGTCTCGACACTCCCACGAGCGGAGAGTATATACTCGACGGCGTGCCGGTGAAGTCGATGTCGAAGAACCAACGGGCACGGCTCCGCAACCGAAAGATAGGCTTCGTGTTCCAGAACTACAACCTGCTGGCCAAGACAACGGCCGTGGAGAACGTCGAGTTGCCACTGATGTACAACGACGAGGTGTCTGCGGCGGAACGCCACAGACGGGCTGTCGAAGCTCTGATAGCCGTGGGGCTGGGCGACCGTCTGGAGCACAAGAGCAACCAAATGTCGGGCGGACAGATGCAGCGCGTGGCAATAGCACGTGCATTGGTCAACAATCCGGCAGTGATACTTGCCGACGAAGCCACGGGCAACCTCGACACCCGCACCTCGTTCGAAATTCTTGTGCTCTTCCAGAAGCTACACGCCGAGGGGCGCACCATTATCTTCGTCACCCACAATCCGGAAATCGCACAGTACAGCACACGCACCATCCAGCTGCGCGACGGACAGATCAAGAGTGACACAGTGAACAACAACATCCTTGACGCAGCGGAGGCTCTCGCCGCACTGCCTGTTCAGAAGGATGACGATTGAGGAGGCAGACATTTATGAACTTTACAAATCTATTCAGAATAGCGTTCAAGGCCATTGCCAACAACAAGATGCGCTCGTTCCTGACAGCACTGGGCATCATCATCGGCATTGCGTCCGTGATTGCGATGCTCAGCCTCGGACAGGCGACGAAAGAACAGGTGAAGGGCCAGATCTCCGAAATGGGGACGAACATCATCACCATAATGCCGGGTGGCGAGACGCGCGGTGGCGTGCGTCAGGAAGCCAGTGCCATGCAGACACTGAAGATTGCCGACTACGAAGCTCTGCGCAGTGAGGCTACGTTCCTCTCGGCCATATCGCCGGTGTCGTCGGCTTCGGGACAGCTCATCGCCGGAGGCAACAACTATCCGGCATCGGTGAGTGGTGTGAGCATGGACTACCTGACCATACGGCAACTTGAGATAGAAGAGGGCGAGATGTTCACCGAAGAAGACGAACGTGTGTCGGCAAAGGTGATGGTGATTGGCAAGACCATTGCCGACAACCTCTTCCCCGGGCAAGACCCGATAGGCAAGACCGTCAGGCTGAACCAGGTGCCGTTCCGTGTCGTTGGACTTCTCAAGGCAAAGGGATACAACTCGATGGGCATGGATCAAGACGAGATTGTGCTGGCACCATACACGACGGTGATGAAGCGACTACAGTCGCAGACATACCTGGGCAGCATCATGGCATCGGCTCTGTCTGAAGAACTAACCACCAATGCCGAGAACGAGACGACGCAAATCCTGCGCCGCACACACAAGCTGAAAGGCGCGGACGAGGACGACTTCACCATACGTTCCATGCAGGAGATGATGGAGATGATGGACACTGTTACGGGGATGCTGACAGCACTGCTGGCGGGCATAGCGGGCATCTCGCTGCTCGTGGGGGGCATCGGCATCATGAACATAATGTATGTGTCCGTCACCGAACGCACACGTGAGATCGGTCTGCGAATGTCGGTGGGCGCACGCGGTGCAGACATCCTTGCGCAGTTCCTCATCGAAGCACTCGTGCAGTGCCTGGCAGGAGGCGTGGTAGGCATCATCGTCGGATGTCTGGGTGCCGTCGTCGGACTGACGATAATGGATATGCCCGTGGTGATAGAGACTTCGAGCATAGGACTGGCCTTTGCCGTCTGCACCATCATCGGACTGTTCTTCGGATGGTATCCGGCAAAGAAGGCTGCCAACCTCGACCCGATAGATGCAATCAGATATGAATAATGAGGAGCAACGTGGATGTGACTCGTTACATCCACGTTGCCGTAAGAACAAAATCGTGACATGAGGGATAAACCGACGTTCAGGGAGATATTCTTTAAGCTGCTGCCACACGTTGCCGTGTGGGGACTGATATTCCTCTTTCCCTATCTGATCATAGTGCAGGCCGGTGTGGAAGTGATGCCGCTTGCCGCATACTGCAAGTGGGTGGGCGTTGCCGGGATGACCTTTGTTGTTGCCTACTATGGCAACTATTGCTGGCTGATACCGCAGCTGCTGTTCAAGAACCGTACTGGCCTGTTCCTGATTGCGAACGTAGTACTGATCTATGTCTGCCGTTTCGTCTTCAATCTGTGGATGCGGAAATTGTGGATAGAGTTTGACATTATCGACATCGCTCCCCCGCCCGACCCTTACGACTTCCGCATGCGGAATCCTCTGCACTTTCTCGGCGAATTGGTGCCTTATATCCCTACGGTCTTCGTGGCCTCGTTCGTGCGCATAAACGCACGCTGGCGCGTATTGGAGACACTACAGAAAGAGTCGGCCAAGCAACTGGCGGAGGCCGAAGTACAGAACATGCGCAACCAGCTGAGTCCGCACTTCCTGCTCAACACGCTGAACAACATCTATGCCCTCATCGCGTTCGACACGGACAAGGCGCAGAACACCGTACAGGAACTCAGCAAGTTGTTGCGGCACGTGCTGTACGACAACCAGCAGCCAACCACGACGCTTAGCAAGGAGGTGGAGTTCATACGCAGCTACATAGAGCTGATGCGCATACGGCTGTCGGGAAACGTGAGACTGACGACGGAGTTCAACGTGAAAAAAGACTCACAAACGGAAATATCTCCGCTGATATTCATATCTTTGATTGAGAATGCCTTTAAGCACGGAATCTCTCCCACAGAGCCGAGCTTCATAAGCATAACCCTAAGCGAGGAGGATGGCACGATAAGGTGCGAGATTGTGAACAGCAACTTCCCCAAAAGTGCGAAAGACAAGAGCGGAAGCGGCATCGGGCTACAGCAGGTGCAGCGACGGTTGGACTTGGGCTATCCGGGCAGATACGAGTGGGAGAAAGGCACGAGTGCTGACGGCAAAGAATATTATTCAAGGATAACACTCCATACAGATTGAACGGTTATGAAACTGAAATGCGCAATAGTCGACGACGAACCTTTGGCACTCGGACTGCTGAGGAGCTATGCACTGAAAACTCCGACACTGGAACTTGTGGGTGAGTACTCGAGTGCCGTGCAAGCCATGAGAGAACTATCCGACAAGCATATAGACCTCATCTTCCTCGACATACAGATGCCGGAGCTGAGCGGACTGGAGTTCTCAAGGATGATCGACCCCAAGACGCGGATAGTGTTCACCACAGCATTTCAGCAGTATGCCATCGAGGGCTACAAGGTCAACGCACTGGACTATCTGCTGAAGCCAATCTCCTACGCCGACTTCGTCGGTGCCGTAAACAAAGCCGTGCAGTGGTTCGAGCTGCTGAACCAGCCACGCGAGCAGGTGAAGAGCATCTTTGTGAAGAGCGAGTATAAGCTCATACAAATTGAGCTGAAAGACATCCTGTACATAGAAGGACTGAAAGACTATGTCAAGATACACGTGGAGGGAGCTTCGAAGCCGATACTCTCGTTGATGAGCATGAAAGGTCTTGAGGAAATGCTACCGCCGTCGCGCTTCATCCGCGTGCACCGCTCGTTCATCGTGCAGAAGGACAAGATACGCGTCGTAGACCACAGCCGCATCGTCTTCGGCAAGACCTATGTACCAATAGGTGACAGCTACAAACAGCAGTTTCAGGAATTTCTGGACAAGCGCAGCCTTAATTAGGACACCAAAAATAGATGCACATCAATTTGGATATTGTGCAGAAACGCCTACCTTTGCACAGTTTTTCAACTTTTGTGCAATTAATAATGGAACAGAGTTTCTTGGCTTTGATAGAGAAAGCCATTAAAGATTATTGGGATCTTGACGCGCTGACCGACTATAATGGTGCGACGTTGCAATATAAGGACGTGGCACGCAAGATAGAGAAGATACACATCCTATTCGAACATATCGGACTGAAGAAAGGAGAGAAAGTGGCTCTGTGCGGGCGCAACTCATCGCACTGGGGCGTGGCTTTCCTTGCCACGCTGTCGTATGGAGCAGTGGCAGTACCCATACTGCATGAGTTCAAGGCGGACAATGTCCACCACATCGTCAACCACTCGGGAGCACGCTTCCTCTTCGTCGGTGACCGCGTGTGGGAGAACCTGAACGAGCAGATGATGCCAAACCTCGACGGTATTATCCTACTCACTGACTTTTCCATAATAGTGTCGCGCAACGAGGCTCTTAACTACAGCCGCGAGCACCTGAACGAAATCTTCGGGCACAAATTCCCCAAGAACTTCAGGCCCGAACATGTGTCTTTCTATCACGACCAACCCGAAGAACTGGCACTGATAAACTACACTTCGGGCACCACCAGCTCATCCAAAGGCGTGATGCTGCCATACCGTTCGCTGTGGTCGAACATGGTTTTCGCCATGGAGAAGATACCGTTCCTGCATGCAGGAGACCGCATCGTCAGCATCCTGCCGATGGCGCACATGTTTGGCATGAGCTTCGAGTTCCTGTTCGAGTTCTGTGTGGGTTGCCACATCTTCTTCCTCACACGAACGCCGTCGCCAAAGGTCATCACGCAGGCTTTCAGCGATGTCAAGCCTTCGCTGGTCATCACCGTACCATTGGTGGTGGAGAAGATGATAAAGAAGAATGTGTTGCCACAGCTCGAAAAGCCATCGATAAAGATGCTGCTGAAGCTGCCTGTAATAAGTGCAAAGGTGAAGGAACAGATCTGCCACAAGATTATTGAGGGCTTCGGTGGAGAAATGAAGGAAATGATAATAGGAGGCGCACCACTGAACAAGGATGTGGAGCGGCTACTGAATTCCATAAACTTCCCCTACACAGTGGGATATGGCATGACAGAATGTGGTCCCATTATAACCTACGAGGACTGGCATACGTTCAAGATGTTCTCCTGTGGCAGAACCGCTCCACGCATGGAAGTGCGTATCGACTCGCCCGACCCCGCCAACGTGGCAGGCGAAATCGTCTGTCGCGGCACCAATGTGATGTTGGGCTACTACAAGAATCCGGATGCCACGGCACAGGCTGTCGACAAGGACGGATGGTTGCACACAGGCGATTTGGCCACAATGGACGAGGCCGGCCACGTCACCATAAGAGGACGGAGCAAGAACATGTTGCTGGGTACCAACGGGCAGAACATCTATCCCGAAGAAATCGAGGGACAACTGAACAATATGCAGTATGTATCGGAGAGCATCATCATACAGCGCGGTGACAAACTCGTGGCACTGGTGTATCCGGACTTCGACGAGGCGTTTGCCAACGGACTGGAAGAGAAAGACATCACAGCAGCCTTGGAGCACAACCGCCAAATGCTGAACGCCAACCTGCCGGGCTACAGCCAAATAGCCAAAGTGAAGATATACAACGAGGAGTTCGAGAAGACCCCGAAGAAATCCATCAAACGTTACCTATATCAGAATGCCTGACCTGTGACCGTTGATGAGGTGTCAGATGTCAGAAATCCTTACCCTCAAACAGCGAACCACTTGAGACTGACGTTGTCTTTCCGCCAAAGGCATTGAAGTTGAACGACACCGAAGCCACAATATTGGGATACTTGGGGCGTACCCACGTCTCGGAGAGCAACGTCGGTGTGGAACGGTAATTATGATACTTGGCCGTGTGCAGGATGTCGTGCGCCACAACAGACAGCGTCAGCTTGCCCTTGGCCAAGTTGTGGCGGTAAGCAGCGTCAAAGTAGCAGTAGGCATACTCCTTGCCTTGCGTTAGGTTCACCGGTGTCACGACGTGCGAATCTATCTGTACACGTGCATCCTTGCTCAAGGTAAAAGCATTGACCCACCCTATTTGTCCACTCACACCGTCGGTGTCGGTGCTTCCGACGAAATGGCTGTTGAAGTCATAGCGGTAGATGCTGCCATTGAGCGTGCTGGTCCACCAACGCACAGGCTTCACCACCAGACTCATCTCCAGTCCCATCTCCACCTGATCACCGGCATTGATTATGGAGTCAAGCGTCACACCGGGTTCATAGGCCACACGCACATTGTCTATCACGTCTTCGCGACTACGGAAGTAGCCCGTCACGTTGGCAGAGTGTCCACCATCCCACTGCTTGCTCCAGCCCAACTCGATAGAATGGATATACTCAGGGTTGATGTCCGGGTTGCCTATCTTCTTGGTATAGTAGTCTTCGTATGTGATATACGGTTCCAACTGCCAGATGCCCGGGCGGTTGGTACGACGCGAATAGCCCACCTTGAGAGTGCCGGCACCCTGCATATCGTAGCTCAAGTGTGCACTTGGATACAGCTCCAAACGCTTGATGTGACGGTTGGCGTTTGCCACGGTAATTTCCAAACGGTCAATGACACGGTCTACGCGCACACCGGCATCGAGGCTGAAACGTCCCCATGTGTCATTCATCTGTGCATATCCCGAGTGCGTCTCACGACGATAATAGAAAGGCGCATGCAGGTCGTCCTGCCATTCAAACTGCTGCGCATCGCGGTTCCAGTACTTTATGTTGTAGTTGCCGTGTTCGCTGTAGTAGGTGTACTGATAGCCAACCTCCAGCTTCCCCGTAGAGCTGTAGTTGTAGTTATATGTAAGTCCTGCATCATGGTCGCCATGATGTTCCTGCTCATAACCGCGCGTGCCTTCATAGCGGCTGCCGGTGTGGTCGAACATATTACTCTCTGTGTACTCCAACGAATAGCGGTCAAAGCGCGTGCGGAAGCGTGCGTTCAGGTTGTTGCGGTCATTGATTTTCCAAGTGTAGTCGCCCGACAGCTGATACAGCTCCTTCTCCAACTTGTAACGGTCATGGCTGTTAAAGGAGTTGTCGACCAACACATCACCACCCTGCATGCGATGCTCGCCATACAGCATGTCGCCGCCACGCAGGTTCTTGGTGTTACCTACTTGGAAGTCGAGTGACACGGTGTGGTGCTTCTTGTCTGCGAACTGCCATCCGCCCTGTGCCGTCATATTCTTCTGCGTGCGGAAACGTGTACCGTCCGAAGAGGAAGTTGTCGTGAAGTCATCGACGATGGTGGTCTTGTTCTGCCGGAAATCACTCTTCGACTTAATGTCCTGCCATGTGCCGCCAACCCACCAGTTGTGCAGCCCATGCTGGTAGTTCAGGCGTGCGTCGATGGTGTTCGTACCTAACGTGCTGCCGCTTACGTTCACCAGCCCGCTCCATCCGTTCGCCTTGATATTCTTCGTCGTCACGTTTATGATGCCCACATCGCCCTCGCTCTTGTAGCGTGCCGACGGAGTGGTTATGATTTCAATGTTCTCTATTGTGCCTGCCGGAATCTGCTGCAAGGCCTGTGTACCTGTCAGCGGACTGAGCTTGCCGTCTACGTAGACAAGGTAGTTTGAGCTACCGCGAAACGTAAGTTCGCCATCGGCATCCACCTGCACCGACGGAGTGTTGGCAAGCACATCCACAGCCGTTCCTCCTGCTGCCGTCACGCTCTGCTGTGCGTTTATGCGCTGACGATCCAGCTTGTAGACTATCTGGCTTCTCTCACCCACGACAGTCACCTCGTCCAGTCCCAATGCCGACTCTGCCATCTGTATGGTGCCTACATCGAGCGTCTGCCCGCCATGCAACGTCAGCTTGTCGCTGATGTAGGTCTCATAGCCCAGCATGCGAACCATCAGCAGCACGTCCATAGTCTTGATGCCTGTGACTTCAAAGTCGCCGTTATTGACCATGCTGCTCGCCACGACATTGTCATTGAGGTCTGTCACAAAAACGTCGGCATAGTCCACCACGGTGTTCGTAGTGGAGTTCATAACTTTACCTCTTATAGTCGCGCTTTGTTGTGCTGCGGTCAGCACGGGAATGAGAAGTGCTGTCACAAGCAGCACAAAGTGTCTTTTCATCTTCTTTAAGGTCATTAATTATGGTGGACATATCCGTATTCTACCGAGGCGCAAAGGTATCAATTAATGGCAGAACCACGGCTTGACTCATATCAAATAATGGCACACCCTTCAGGCATAGAGCAACGAGAGGGAGAGCGCAGAGTTGCGCTCCCCCTCTCCTACTCTTACGACCTATGGTGCACTACGCCCGAGTGGCCTATGCCCGCAGCCTCACAGCGTGTTCTGCTTCAGCTTCTCCACAAACTCGCTGATGCGGTTCATCTCCTGTGGAATCTGTATCTGCTGCGGACAATGCGGCGAACACTGGTTGCAGTTGGTGCAGTGGTCGGCCTGCCGCAGCTTGGGCACACTGCGGTCGTAGCCCACAAGAAACGCCTGCCGTGCCTTGCGATAGTTCGGATCCTGACTGCTCTCAGGCACATTTCCTTCGTTGACACACTTGTTGTAGTGGGTCAGTATGGCAGGAATGTCGAGTGCGTAGGGACACGGCATGCAGTACTGACACTGGTTACACGGTATCGTCGGGTACTCGTGTATCAGAGCCGCGGTCTCATACAGGAACTCTTTCTCTTCGTCGGTCACCTCCACCAAGGGAGCAAAACTGCGGATGTTATCCTGCAGGTTTTCCATATAGGTCATGCCGCTGAGCACACACAGCACATCGGGATATGAGCCGCAGAAACGAAACGCCCACGAGGCAACGCTGTTCTCATAGTTGGCCTGCTTCAGACGTGACACGACGTGTATTGGCAGATTGGCCAGACGTCCGCCCAACAACGGCTCCATTATGACCACAGGTATGTTGCGCTTCTCCAGTTCGTTGTACAGGTATTCGCACGGCACAGCCGCCCCCTGTGCAATCTTCCAGTCAAGGTAGTTCATCTGTATCTGCACGAAGTCCGAGTGGAACTCACCCGAATCATGAAGTTGCATCATGTAGTCGAACACCTCCACGTCGCCGTGGAACGACCAACCGAAGTTACGTATCCTACCGGCTTCCTTCTCCTTGAGGAAGAAGTCCACCAGTCCGTTGTCAAAGTATCGTGCCTTCAGCGCATCCACACCGCCACCGCCGATGCTGTGCATCAGATAGTAGTCTATGTAGTCGGTCTGGAAGTTCTCCAGCGATTTGCGGTACATCTGCACACCGAAGTCGAAGCTCGAATTCATGAAGTTCGAGCACTTGGTGGCAACGAAGTAGGTGTTGCGCGGATGACGTGCCAAGGCTTTGCCCGTGGCCTCCTCCGACCAGCCACGCACATAGACCGGAGACGAGTCGAAGTAGTTCACGCCATGCGCCAAGGCATAGTCCACGAGTTCGTTCACCGTATCCTGATCCACGCTGATGTCCCTGTCAGGATTGTCCGGGTCTTTGAGTGTCGGCCAGCGCATGCACCCATAGCCGAGTATGGAAACCTTGTCGCCGTTGGTGGGATTGACACGGTAGGTCATCTGATCCACCGGCACCTCGGTAGTGTGGTGTCCACCCTGGTCATATTGTGACTGACTGCCGCTGCCACATCCGCTCAATGTCGCAGCACCGGCCACCGCACCCGTGCCCATGAGTCCGAGGAAATGACGGCGGTTGATACGCCCCGCCTTTGGCTTGCTATCTTCGTTTTCCGAATTGTTCATAGTGTTTCTCTCTTTAGTGATTCAACATATTGATCTATGCGTTGCATCTGTCGCGGGATGTCGATTCGCTGCGGACACTCCGGCGAACATTGGTTGCAACCGGTGCAACGACTTGCCTGACGCAGGCGTGGCACACTGCGGTCATAGCCGACGAGGAAAGCTCGACGTGCACGTCGGTAGTCAGGGTCTTGTCTGCTCTCGGGGATGTTGCCCTCATTGACACACTTGTTGTAGTGGGTGAAGATGGCCGGAATGTCGAGCGCGTATGGGCACGGCATGCAATAGTCGCACTGGTTACACGGTATCGTGGGATAAGATGCAATGACACCTGCTGTGTTCTCGAGATATGCCAACTCGTCCTGCGTCAGCGGCTTTAGTGGTGCGAACGAGCGTATGTTGTCTTGCAGATGCTCCATGTATGTCATGCCGCTGAGCGCAGACAGCACCCACTCGTGCGAGCCGCAGAAACGGAATGCCCACGAGGCAACGCTGTTTTCCGGCTCGCGCTGTTTGAGGTTTGCCACCACGTGGTTAGGCACGTTGGACAGGCGGCCGCCCAACAACGGCTCCATGATGGTACACGGTATCTCGCGCTTGACAAGTTCGCCGTAGAGATACTCGGCGTTGACATTCATCGGGTTCGTTGCCTTGGCGTGATTCCAGTCAAGATAGTTCATCTGTATCTGCACGAAGTCCCAGCGGCACTCGCCGTTGTCGTGCATCTGCAGCAGATGGTCGAACACCGCCACATCGCCGTGGAACGACCATCCCAAACGGCGTATGCGCCCTGCCTCACGTTCCCTCATGAGGAACTCCAGCAGTCCGCTGTTGATAAAGCGTTTCTCGAACAGCGGTATGCCGTCTCCGCCGCCCACGTTGTGCAGCAGGTAGTAGTCGATGACATCGACCTGCAGATTGGCAAACGAGTCGTGGTACATCTTTATGGATTGCTGACGGAATGTTTCCGCATCAAGGCCGACGGTCACCGCGCCGCGGTGGTTCGACATCTTCGTCGCTATGTAGTAAGAGCTTCGCGGATGACGGCTCAGGGCTATGCCCGTGGCTTTCTCCGAGAGTCCCTGTACATAGACGGGCGCAGTGTCAAAATAGTTCACGCCGTGCTCAATGGCATAGTCAACAAGCCTGTTCACAGTCTCCTGATCTACGACGGTCTGCCCATTGGCATCGGTCTGCGTTGGCCAGCGCATACAGCCGTAGCCCAAGAGCGACACCTTGTCGTCGCCTAACTTGGGGAACTGCCGGTATGTCATTTGTCCGACGGGGACATCTGTGGTGTAGTGTCCCGACGGGTCGACGTGCTCTGTCCGCCCGCCGGTGCACCCTGCCAGCGTTGCGGCACCGGCGGCAGCCCCCGTCCCCATCAGCCCGATGAAGCGACGGCGGCTCAGCCTGTTGCCGTTTCCGTTATTCTTGTCGTCGTGCATGGTTCGTTTCCTTCCGTCAAATCACTCTGTGCATCTGGTGACCCTCAACGTGTATTGCGCTGATCGGGTTGGCGGGACACAGGTTCTCACACGCTCCGCAGCCTATGCAGACGGCCTCGTTGATCACAGGACGCTTCAGTATCTTCGGCCCTGAACCGCCAAAGCGGCTGCGCGGGTCAGCAGCCCATGCCTCTTCGGCGGCCTTTGCTGCCTCAGGATCGATTGGCACCATCTCTATGGCGTTGACCGGACAGTGGCGGGCACAGTTGCCGCACTCCTGCCCATCCTTATATGGTATGCAGTAGTCCTGGCTCCACACGGCGTGTCCAATCTGTATGGACGACTTCTCTGCCGTGTCTATCAGCTTGATGGCACCTGCGGGACACACCTCCGAACAGCGCACGCACTCCGGACGGCAGTACCCCTTCTCGTATGACATCTCGGGTTGCATCAGTGTCATGAGGTCGGTCGAGGGACGCAGCACGTTGTTCGGACATGCCGACACGCACAGCTGGCAGCCGGTGCAGTGTTGCGCCATGTTTCTCAGGCTCTGCGCTCCCGGAGGAACGATTGGCGTGGCGCGGTTGGGCTTGACCTTGGGCACGATGGGTGCCAGGCCGCCGTCGACCTTCACGTCTGTGGCCTTCTCTATGATTTGTCCGCGTGCGACGGTGGCTGCTGCACCAGTTGCCAGTGTTGCCAGGAACATACGCAGACCCTTGTCCACGGGTGCTTGTGCAGACTTCACGGGTGCCGGCTGTGCCTGTGCTTTCGTCGTGGCAGGCTGTGCTTTGTCGGCAACGGCCTGTGCCTTCGGGAACGCTGTGGACAGCGACGGAGCACCGAACTTATAGTGCAGAGCGTCGAACTTGCACTTCCCGAGACAGTTGCCGCAGACCACACAACGGCTGTAGTCCACGGTGTGTGTCTTGGAGTCTATGCACGAAGCCTTGCAGTTGCGCGAGCACATGCCACAGTTCTTGCACTTGTCGGCGTCGAACGCAATCTTGAACAGCGAGAAGCGCGACAGGAAGCCCAGCACAGTGCCGACGGGGCAGATGGTGTTGCAATAGGTGCGTCCGTTGCGTGCCGCAAGCACACCGACCACGATGACCGTCGCTATGGCTATGATGAATGTGGGCAGTGTCTTTACCCACACGTCCACGTCGTAGAAGGTGTAGCTCTCATAGTGTTCGGCAATCGAAGCCAGCACGTTGTTGCCCAGACGGTAGATGGGTTGAAAGATGTTGGCGGCAATGCGTCCGAACGAGCTGTAAGGTGCCAACAGCGCAACGAACGAGCCTACGCCAGCCACCATTGCCACGACGAAGATGCCCAGCACGCTGTATCGCAGTGCAGACTTGGCGCGAGAGTAGGTGTAGGGACGCTTGCGGTCGTTCTTGTTGCGGAAACGCTTGCCGAACCACGCTATTACGTCCTGAAATACGCCCATCGGACAGATTACGGAGCAGTAGATGCGTCCGAAGATTAGGGTGAGGGCAACAAGAAGAATCACCACTCCGACATTGATGGCCAGCACTGCCGGCAGGAATTGAAGCTTGGCCATCCAGCTGAAGTACGACTGAGTGACTCCTGTGAAATCGAGGAACATCAGCGTGATACAGACAAAGAACACGGTGGCCAAGGTTAGTCTGACTTTACGTAACATAACACTTTTAGTTTTTTGATTGCTATAATTTTCGTTGCCCAAATTAAGGCATAAATCCGCAGTGTGGCGGGCATCACGACCGCCAAAGCGAAAAATACGGCCTCAAGACGAAACGCACGCGAGCCTCCCGCGCTATCTGTTCCAGTCTATGCGACGACGTTCCAGCACGTGGTTCTTCAGAATGGTGAATGCTGGATGCGCCATCGTCACATGGTCGTGACCACCTATCTCATATATGTGTGCATCCTTGTGCCCGACAACCTTCAGCATACGCCAGAAATAGGCTGTCTCCTCGTAGCGTCCCAGCATCTCCATGTCGCGGTCGCCGGAGATGATCACTATCTTCGGACAGTCGGGACGGACATAATACAGAGGTGCGAACTCGTCGATGAGCGGCTGCGTGTTCTTCATCCCCTTCTTCTGCCGGTAGGCAAAGTGCGTGATGACCTGCCCGCTGAACGGAAACAGTGCCGCTATGGAGTCGGCGTCGATGCCGTATTTCCCGAGCCACTTCTTGTCAAGCCCAATCATGTCGGTCAGGTAGCCTCCGGCCGAATGTCCGGCCACGTAGATCTTGCCGGTGTCGCCGCCATAGCGCGCCACGTTGCCAAACGCCCACGCCACGGCTGCCGCAGCGTCGTCGATGCAGTCCGACAGGTCGGCACGGTCGCCCAGCAGGCGGTAGTTGACGGCCACCACGCCAATGCCGCAGTCTTTCAGTTCGTCGGGAACGGACTTGCTGCCGCTGGTCAGGCCGCCGCCGTGGAACCACACCACCACCGGATACCCCTGCTTGCCGACCGGATAGTAGTAGTCCAGTTTGCAACGCTCGGCGGCATAGCTGTCGGCGGTTGTCGTCTGATAGGGAATGTCTTCCAGCGTCTCATACCTGTACTGGTTTTGCTGCTGTTGCTGCTGACAAAATGCTGCCAATGCCACAAGGCACAGCAGGAGTGCGGTCACGGTGCGTTTCATGGTTCTGTGATTTGTCTTTTAGTTAGTCCGGCGTAAATGTATAAATCTTTTCATTACAAGCCGACAAATCCGTACCTTTTTCGTGCCGGTGCGCCGCGCACCCTCGGAGAGGTACACACGCCACAGGAGATGGATAATATTTATTGCACTCATGCAAGTCCGTTCAAAAGCGTTTACTATCCGTTCACTAATCCCTCGCCAGACGCTCCCTGAAGCCATATCCCGTTCACTAACCGTTCACTTTTCCACACTTCCGTTCACTAATTCCGTGTTTGCCCCGAAAGGCACCCTAACGATGCCCATTCTAAGGGTCTAAGGATGGGCATTCATAGCACCTAAGGATGGGCATTTAAAGGACCTAAGGATGGGCATCCTTGCACCCCAACGATGGGCATCGTTATAATACATTGAAAATCAGCGTCTCCATGGACGTTAAACCTCGGAGTGCGCGGCGCACCAGCCACAGAGCTGTGGACGTTCAACCATGGAAGCATTGATTATCAGCGCGTTGTAGTTGTGGTATTTGCTGACACATCATCAGACCGTTTTTTGCCGCCCTGTGCCTTTGCCGTTTTCGCCTCAAGACTTATCTTTGCGCGTGCTTCGCACGGGCGGAGCACGCAAGAACACACATCACGTTAACCATATACACAGAGTTCAATATCACATGGGAGGCTTCTTCGGCACTATCGCCAAACGCAAATGCGTCACCGACCTGTTCTACGGTACAGACTACAATTCCCATCTCGGCACGCGCCGCGGCGGACTGGCCACGTATGACGGCGAGACAGGATTTCACCGTTCGATACACAACCTTGAAAGTACGTACTTCCGCACGCGCTTCGAGAGCGAGCTGTCTGAGTTTGAAGGCAATGCCGGCATCGGCGTGATAAGCGACACCGACGCGCAGCCCTTGCTCATGAACTCACACCTGGGTCGCTTTGCCATTGTCACCGTGGCGAAGATAAACAACATGGAGGAGCTGACGGACAAGCTCCTTGACGAGAACATGCACCTGTCCGAATTCAGCTCCGGGAAGATCAACCCCACCGAGCTGGTGGGTCTCCTTATTATAAAAGGTAAGAACTTCGTCGACGGCATCGAGAACGTCTACCGCTCCATAAAGGGCTCGTGCTCGATGCTCCTGCTCACCGAAGACGGCATCATCGCCGCACGCGACGCCTGGGGACGCACACCCATAGTCATCGGCCGCAAAGACGGGGCTTATGCCGCCACCAGCGAGACCACGGCATTCCCCAACCTCGGCTATGAGACAGACCGCTACCTCGGCCCGGGGGAGATTGTGCGTATGCAGTCCGACGGCGTGCAACAACTGCGCAAGCCGAACAGACGGATGCAGATATGCTCGTTCCTGTGGGTCTACTACGGCTTCCCCACCTCAAGCTACGAGGGACGCACGGTGGAAGACGTGCGCTATGCCTGCGGAGTGGCTATGGGCAAGAGCGACACCACGGAGGTGGACTCGGCGTGCGGCATACCCGACTCCGGCGTAGGCATGGCACTGGGCTACGCCGCCGGACATGGCGTGCCCTACCAGCGTGCCATATCGAAGTACACACCCACATGGCCGCGCTCGTTCACTCCCAGCAATCAGGATATGCGCAACCTGGTGGCGAAGATGAAGTTGATACCGAACAAGGATATTATACGCGGCAAGCGGCTGCTGTTCTGCGACGACTCCATAGTGCGTGGCACACAGCTGCGCGAGAACGCCAAGATGCTCTTCGGCTACGGCGCACGCGAGGTGCATATGCGAATTGCCTGCCCCCCGCTCATCTACGGCTGCCGCTTCATCAACTTCACGTCGTCGAAGAGCGACATGGAGCTGATAACGCGCCGCATCATCGGTGAGTTTGAAGGCGACCCAAACAAGAACCTCGACAAGTATGCACAGACAGACTCGCCGGAGCACAAGCGGCTGGTGGCGGAGATTGCACGACGGCTGAACCTTAGTTCGCTGAAGTTCAGCACGCTGGAGACACTGGTGGAGTGCATAGGCCTGCCCAAGTGTCAGGTATGTACACACTGCTTCGACGGCAGCAGCGAGTTCACGCTCCATCAACAGAACATCGACGACAACACTTCATCGGGCTACCTCAACTTCAAGGAGGAGTAGGCACCGCCATTCGGCAAACCACAGACCTGCACGACACAAAGGCAAGGGAGGAGACAACGGCAACCATGGACGACAACAGCAAGAGGGAGACACCGCTGGAGGAACAGGTGGGCAGCCTGCTGCGCAGACACGGCCTGACGATGGCCACGGCCGAGAGCTGCACGGGCGGAGGCATAGCGGCACGGATGACGTCGGTGCCGGGTAGCTCGGACTATTTCCGTGGCGGCATCGTGGCCTATCAGGCAGACGTGAAAGAAGGTCTGCTGGGCGTGAGACCGGAGACGATAGGACGCTGTGGCGTGGTGAGCCGCGAGACGGCTGTAGAGATGGCACGCGGCGCACGACGGGTGCTGGGGGCAGACTGCGCCGTGTCCACGACAGGCATCGCCGGCCCGGGCGGAGCAGAGCCGGGGAAGCCGGTGGGCACCATCTGGATGTGCTTCAGCATTGGCGACGAGGACTATACCGCACGGACGGACACCGACCGCGGCAGCCGCAAGGAGAACACGGCGGCGGGCGTGGAGCTGGCACTGCGCATGGCACGGGACGTGCTGAAGGAGACGGACGGAACAAAATAGGACAATCACGTTGTTGTTTAACGCGGGGTTTCCACTACCTTTGTGCCATAGTTAAAGCAAATGGGACTGCAAATATGAGCACAAACAAGAACATCCTCAAGAAAGAGGGAAAAAGCGGCGGGGCAATGCTCCGCCTGCTGACGACAGCACTGATGCTGCTGGTGTGCGTGACAGCCGTCACCGCACAAGACATAACAGAAGAATGGGTGAAGCGCAACTACACCAAGCGCGAAGTGATGATCCCGATGCGCGACGGCGTGCGTCTGTTCACCTCCATCTACGAACCCGTGAACGCCGCCAAGCCCACACCTATAATAATGAGCCGCACATGCTACCAAGCCGGCCCTTACGGCGAGGGATACTCGCGCAGTCTGTGGGGGAAGCTGGCCAACTATGCGCGTGAAAGATATGTCATAGTGTTCCAAGACGTGCGCGGCAAGTGGATGAGCGAGGGCGAATTTGTGGACGTGCGTCCGTTCATCGAGAACAAGACGAGCAACAAGGACATCGACGAAGCAAGCGACACCTACGACACTGCCGAATGGCTGGTGAACAACGTGCGCACCAACGGCAACATCGGCGTACTCGGAACGTCATACCCGGGCTTCTACACGGTCATGGCAGGGCTGAGCGGACACCCCGCAGTCAAGGCTGTGGCACCGCAGGCACCGGTGACCGACTGGTGGATGGGCGACGACTATCACCACCACGGAGTGTTCATGCTGACAGACATGATGAACTTCCTCGGTCAGTTCTTCGGTCGCCCGCGCCCCGTGCCGACGACACGTCTCTCACCCATGAAACCATACTATGCCGACGACGAATATTCGTTCTACCTGCGGCAGAAGACGCTGAAGAACATCGGTAACATTATGGGCGACAGCATCCGCTTCTGGCAGGACATGAAGCAACACCCTGACTATGACGAATGGTGGAAGGCACGCGACTCGCGCCGACATCTGCATGACGTGAAGCCGGCAGTGTTGGTAGTGGGCGGACTGTTCGACGCAGAAGACTGCTACGGCACCTTTGGCGTGTACAAGGCACTGCAGAAGCAAAGCCCCGAGACAAAGCTACAATTCATAATGGGCCCTTGGTTTCACGGAGCATGGGAGCGCGACAAAGGCAACCATCTTGGCGACATCTATTTCGGTGCAAACACGTCGGAGTACTATCTGAACGACGTGGAATATAACTTCTTCCAGTACTACCTGAACGGTGAGGGCGTAGAGCCGGACAATGCCAACCCCGTGACGATGTATGTGACGGGTGCAGACAAGTGGACGCATTACGACGTGTGGCCACCGAAAGATGCAGAGGAGATGTCACTGTATCTGAATGCCGACGGTAGCCTGAGCGAGACAGCTCCGGGAGCATCGCGCTCGTTTGCCGAATACACCAGCGACCCCAACCACCCCGTGCCCTATACGGACAAGATAAACAAGAGCCGCCAGCGCGAGTACATGACCGGCGACCAGCGTTTTGCCAGCCGGAGACCCGACGTGCTGACGTTCCGCTCGCCGGTGCTGACAAAAGACGTAACCCTGGCCGGTGAAGTGACGGCCGACCTCGACGTGGCGATAAGCACCACCGATGCGGACTTTGTGGTGAAGATCATAGACGAATATCCCGAAGACTTCAAGTACGGCAAGGAGATTGAACAGAATTTTAATGATGGCAAGCCGCTGACAACAATCATGGGTAGCTACCAGATGTTGGTGCGTGCCGAGACAATGCGCGGACGCTATCGCAACAGCTTCGAGAAGCCGGAGGCATTCAGGCCGGGACAGATAACGAAGGTGAAGTTCGACCTGCCCGACATCTCACATTGCTTCAAGGCCGGACACCGCATCGTCATTCAGGTGCAGAGCAGCTGGTTCCCGCTGAACGACCTTAACCCGCAGCAGTTCATCAACATGTACGAAGCCGAAGAGAAAGACTTCGTGAAGTCGGACATCAAAGTCTACACACAGAAGAACCACGCATCGAGAATCATTGTCCACCGTATAGAGACCGGTGATTGAATCTTTTCATTATATTTGTGGCACAAGACAAAGACTGAACTATGCAGAACTACGAATTTTCACTGGAGTTTAATCCGGATGTGATACAGCACATCTACTCCCTGATAAAGGAAGATCCGGCATATCTGCCAAGGCCATACAGAGGCGGACTGCTGCACATTGACGAGGCTCTGCACGACATAAACGACACACGCGCCCTGCGCATAGGCGACGGCATCGTGGGCGAGGCCGGCGACCTGTTCGGCAAGCAGTTTCCACATGGCAAAGCCATCGTCGTGGCCGACAGCAACACGTGGAGTATAGCGGGAGAGGCTGTGGAAGCATCATTGCGTGGGGCGGGAGCCGTCATGGAGGACAGCGTGGTGTTACCGGCAGAAGGGCTGTGTGCTAACTATGATGCGATGAACGCCCTGATGGAGCACTTCAAGACCCTTGGCAACGACACGGTGCCGGTGGCTGTAGGGGCAGGTACGGTGAACGACATAGTGAAGCTCGCGGCGCATCTGGCAGGATGCAAGTATATGTGTGTGCCCACGGCTGCTTCGATGGATGGGTACACGGCTTACGGTGCGAAGATACTGGTGAACGGGATAAGACAACAGATCCCGTGTGCCGGACCGCAGGCCGTACTGGCAGACACGGCAGTGATAATGAACGCGCCGAGCGAGATGACAGCGTCGGGATTTATGAACCTGATGGCGAAGATGACCGCCGGTGCGGACTGGATCTTGGCAGACTGGCTCGGCATCGAACAGATAAACGAGAAAGCATGGAAGATCTCGCAGAGCGGATTCCATGAGGCACTGATGCTGACAGAGGACAAGTTCCGCAAGAACGACAGCGGCAAGCTGAAGGTGGAGAAGCTGGTGGAAGGACTGATGTTGGCGGGGTTCGCCACACAGGTTGCTAAGTCAGACATGCCGACATCAGGTGCAGAGCATCTGCTCAGTGCGGTATGGGAGTCGGAACGCGACACGAACAACGACAAGACACTGCCGCACGGAGTGCTGTTGGGCATAGCGGAGATTGCCACGGCAGAGCTGTATGCCAAGCTGATAAACACACACATGGGTAAGCTTGACGTGGCAGGATGCGTTGCAGCATGGCCGGACAGCGACACCTATGAGCAACAGGCACAGGAAGCCCTACAAAAGGTGGGACTTGAGGAACTGGGCATGAAGCAAGCACGCACGAACTACATCAGCCGCGAACAACTGAGTATGCAGCTGCAACAGCTGAAAGAGTATTGGCCGGAGGTGAAAGACCGCTTGTCGCAACAGATAATGCCCGTGACCGAGCTGAAGAAGCGTATGCGCAGCATAGGACTACCGGTGTTGCCGGAGAAGATCGGCGTATCACACGGGCATCTGCGCCAGACACTCGAATGTGCGCCGTACATCAGCAAGCGGTTCAACATATTCAGCGTGGCACAGCGCACAGGATTGTTCAAGCAATGGCTTGACAGTATGTTCAGCAAGCTAGACGTACTGGAGGCCTGACGTTGAAGACACAGACAGGGTAAAGATTACGGACTATATAATATAAGGTGTAATGTTTAGGAAACTCATTTTGACAACAGCAGTAGCCGTGCTTGCGACGTGCGCTGTCATGGCACAGACAAAGGTGGTGTGCCACCGTGGTTATTGGAGAGCTGACGGGTCGGCACAGAACTCTATACGTTCGCTGGTAAAGGCAGATTCCATACGTGCCTTCGGCTCGGAACTTGACGTGTGGATGACCAGTGACGGCAAGCTGGTGGTCAACCACGATGCCAAGTTCAAGGGTGTGGACATTGAAGCATCGACATACGAGCAGGCACGAGCCATACGT
Organism: Faecalibacterium prausnitzii; assembly: GCA_963639425.1. Classification (GTDB taxonomy): domain Bacteria; phylum Bacteroidota; class Bacteroidia; order Bacteroidales; family Bacteroidaceae; genus Bacteroides. Next base: position 1,839 of record CAVHVD010000048.1, on the reverse strand, counting down.
CTGGACAACGGCGAGCAACTGCCGTCGCTGGATGAATATCTCGAAGCTGCCACACGACTGAGTAACGGCACGAGGCTGGTGCTGGAGATGAAGTCGCTGAAAGACCTCAAGCGCGAAGATGAGTGTGCGGCGAAGATCGTGGAGTGCATGAAGCGACACGGTGTGGTGGACAAGACCGACATCATAGCGTTCTCGATCAACGCGTGCCTGGCATTCAAGAAGCTACTGCCCGACACAAAGATTTACTATCTTGACAATGACTTGCCTCCACGCAAGATAAAGTCGTTGGGGTTGGCGGGCATTGACTACGAGCAGGGCACACTGCGCCAGCACCCCGAATGGGTGAGTCAGGCGCACAGCCTCGGGATAGAGGTCAATGTGTGGACGGTCGATAACAAGGAGGCCATGCGGTTCTTCATCGGACTTGGCGTGGACTACATAACGACCAACGAGCCTGTGGTGTTGCAACAGCTGTTGGCTGATGAGTGAGACTGTCTTTATCAATAAAAGAGAAGGAGTATGACGAAATACAAAAGGATATTGCTTAAGCTCAGCGGCGAAAGCTTGATGGGTAGCAAGGGCTTCGGAATAGATGAGGCACGCCTTGGAGAGTATGCGCAGCAGATAAAAGAGGTGCATGACATGGGTGTACAGATAGGCATCGTGATTGGCGGAGGCAACATATTCCGTGGTCTGAGTGGCACGGGCAAGGGGTTTGACCGCGTCAAGGGTGACCAAATGGGGATGTTGGCAACAACAATTAACAGCTTGGCTCTAAGCTCGGCTCTTACAGCCATCGGCGTAAGGACACACGTCCTCACAGCCATTCGCATGGAGCCTATCGGCGAATTCTACAACAAGTGGAAAGCCATAGAATACATGGAAGCGGGAGACATCTGCATCATGTCATGCGGAACAGGGAATCCATACTTCACCACTGACACAGGCTCAAGCCTGCGCGGAGTGGAGATCGAAGCCGACGTGATGTTCAAGGGGACACGCGTGGACGGAGTGTACACCGCTGACCCGGAGAAAGACCCGATGGCGGTACGCTATGACGAGATAACCTACGATGCCGTGATAGAGAAAGGACTGAAGGTGATGGACTTGTCGGCCATCTGCATGTGCCGCGAGAACAATCTACCAATCATCGTGTTCAATATGGACATTGCAGGCAACCTGAAGAAAGTGATTGAAGGTGAGGATATTGGCACGTTGGTGCACAACTGATAGGACGCTTTGATTTACACACAACCGTGAATTCACTCTTAAACAAACACATATTATGAAAGACGTTAAGACCATAGTAAATGAAGCCAGGGAGAAGATGGACATGTCATTGCTCTACTTAGAAGACACCTTGGCACACATACGCGCCGGCAAGGCCGATGTTCGCCTGCTCGACGGCATCAAGGTGAACCAATATGGTAGCATGCAGCCCATCACCAACTGCGCCTCGGTGACCACACCCGACAGCCGCAGCATTGCCATAAAGCCGTGGGACAAGAATATGTTCAAGGCCATAGAGAAAGCTATTATGGACTCCGACCTCGGCATCACGCCGGAGAATAACGGAGAGATAATACGCTTAGGCATCCCCCCACTCACCGAGGAACGTCGTGTCATGCTGACGAAACAGTGCAAGAGTGAGGGTGAGAATGCCAAGATGGGCGTTCGCAACGCACGGCGTGACGGCATTGATGACCTGAAGAAGTCGGTAAAAGAGGGCTTGGCGGAGGACTTCCAAAGCGATGGCGAGGAGCAGCTCAAGAAGCTGCACGACAAGTACATCAAGGCCATAGACGATGCCCTTGCCGTAAAGAACAAGGAGATCATGAC
>CAVHVD010000047.1:0-5772 GCA_963639425.1 Faecalibacterium prausnitzii | reverse complement strand
ATCTTCAGTGGCGTGTACCTCGTGACCTCCAGCCGCAGCCGTGCAGATATGGAGAGACACATGAACAGTCAGGCGGCAGGAGCATAGTTGCTCCACTGCCGCATACACGGAGATAGTCATAACACCGACAATGTATTCATGACCTTTGGCATCTATGTTGCACGGAAGTTTCTATAAAGAAATACCCGAAAAAGCCACTTCGTGTACTTTTTCGGGTACTTGATTCGTAAATCCCTAACATTCAAAGTTTTTTGCGGAGAGAGAGGGATTCGAACCCCCGGAACCTCTCAGTTCAACGGTTTTCAAGACCGCCGCTATCGACCACTCAGCCATCTCTCCTTGCCCTCCGAGACGCGACACCGTCGTCATGACAATGACGCTGCCTGCTCGGTTTGCGGGTGCAAAGGTACTAAAAAAATCATACCTGCAAACAATAGCCTCACTTTTTATGCGGGGGCTCCCCCACTCGCTCAGTCGGCATATACCACACGTCCTTCCTTGATTTTCTTCTCGCCGGGAGCCTTGTCGGGATAGCCCAGGATGCAGCAGCCGATGCCCATGTAGCCGTCAAGACCGAGGCTGTGCATGAACTCCTTGCCTTCGGGCAGTTCAAGCATCTCCTTGCAGCGGTTGATCCAGCATGAGCCGATGCCCAAAGCGAAGGCTCCGTCCTGCATCGCCCCGATGACCAGCGAGCCGTCCTTGACAGGGTTCAGTGCAGATGTCGCGTTGCCGTCATATCCGGCATCTTCGGGAGCCACGATGAGACACAGCGTGGGTGCTCCGTAGAACGGGTCGGCATGATGTTGCAAGATGCGCTCATTCAGCTCGGAGAGGAAGCGTATCTTCTCTGCATCCTGCACCACTACGATCTTCACCTGCTGCTTGTTGCTTCCACTCGGAGCGTGCAGTCCGCACTCGAGTATGGTATCCAGTTCCTGTCGGCTGATCTGTTCCGGCTTGTACGACCGGCAGCTGCGCCGTGTCGTGAGCATTTCGATAGCGTCCATAGGTCTTGACTTAGAATTGATATATTTGTTCGATATAGTCGATGAATGCCTTGTTGAGCAGCTTCAGACCGCCAGGAGTGGGATAGTCGCCACTGAAGTACCAGTCACCGCGATGCCCGGGGCATGCCTCGTGCAGTCCCTCTATCGGCTGATACACGATCTGCACCTTGGCCTGCGTGCCCGCCGGTGTCAGCAACTCCACGATCTTCGCCGACACCTCGTCGTCGGTGAACGGCTCGTAGATCTTCTTGACACAGTTCACCATCTTCTCTTTCGACATCCCCTCCTGCGCCTTGGCGTTGCGGTAGACACCGGCAATGACATCGGTCATGCCACTATCTTTCAGCAGTTCGATGGCCGCCTTGAACGCTATGAACTCGGTCATGCGTGCCATGTCGATGCCGTAATAGTCTGGGTATCTGACCTGCGGCGACGACGACACGATGACGATCTTCTTGGGTTGCAGACGGTCGAGAATGCCGATTATGCTCTGCTTCAGCGTGGTGCCGCGCACGATGCTGTCGTCGATGATGACGAGATTGTCCACGCCCGGGCGCAGGCTGCCGTAGGTGATGTCGTAGACATGTGCCGCCAGGTCATCGCGGCTGCCGCCTTCGGTGATGAACGTGCGCAGCTTGATGTCTTTCAGTGCCACCTTCTCAATGCGCACGCGGCGTGACAGTATCCTCTCCAATTCCTCGTGGTCGGCCACGTGCCCGAGAGCCTCGAGTTGCTGCACCTTCTCCTGATTCAGCAGGTTGTTGAAGCCCTCTACCATGCCGTAGAACGCCACCTCGGCGGTATTCGGTATGAACGAGAACACGGTGTTGTCCAAGTCGCCGTCTATGGCCTTGTAGATTCTTGGCACCAGCTTCTCCCCCAGCAGCTTGCGCTCACGGTATATGTCCATGTCGCTGCCGCGGCTGAAGTATATCCGTTCAAACGAGCACTTGCGGACCTGCTTCGGGCGGTTAATCTGCACCGTGCGCACCCGCAGACCTTTGTTGACGATCACGGCCTGTCCGGGCTGCACCTCCTCCACCCTGTCGGCTGTGACGTTGAACGCCGTCTGTATGACCGGCCGCTCGCTGGCCACTACCACCACCTCGTCGTCATGATACCAGAACGCAGGGCGTATGCCCCACGGGTCGCGCAGGCAGAACATCTCGCCACTGCCCGAGAGTCCGCACATGACGTAGCCGCCGTCCCATATCGGCGACGTGCTGCGCAGCACGTTGGCAATGTTGATGTGATCCTCGATGTACTTGGTACGCTCCAGCCCGTCAAGTCCTAATTCCTCCTTCGCCACGCGGTACAGCCGCTCTGCCTCACGGTCGAGCATATGGCCTATCTGCTCGAGCATTATGTATGTGTCCGAATACTGGCGCGGGTGCTGTCCCATTGACGTGATGCTGTCAAACACCTCGTCCACATTCGTCAGGTTGAAGTTGCCGCACAGAGCCAAATTCTGTGCGCGCCAGTTGTGGCGGCGCATCACGGGATGCACGTATGTTATGCCCGACTTGCCCGTCGTGCTGTAACGCAGATGCCCCATGAGCAGTTCACCGGCAAACGGCATATTGTGCTCGGCAAACACGACATCATGCACCTGCTCCGCGCTGAAGTTCCTCAGCTGCTCGTGCACCCTGCCGAAGATTTCGGTTATCGCACCGGAACCCAGGGCACGCTCACGGAACATATACTCCTCTCCGGGCTTCGCCGTGAGGCGCACGCATGCCATGCCTGCACCCTCCTGTCCACGGTTGTGCTGCTTCTCCATCAGCAGGTACAGCTTGTTCAGGCCGTATGCCCACGTGCCATATTTCTTCTCGTAGTACTCCAGCGGCTTCAGCAGGCGAACCATCGCCACGCCGCACTCATGTTTAAGCACTTCCATCGTCTTATCGTTGTTTCTCCTCTCTTGAATATACAGTGTGTGTGTTACGTCTCTCTTCCCCGCCGCTGTTCACTCCACGGTGACACTCTTTGCGAGGTTGCGTGGCTGGTCGACATCCTTGCCCTTGCAGACCGCAATGTGATATGCAAGCAGCTGCAACGGGATGGCCTCAAGCAACGGACTGAGGCAGTCCGGCGTGACGGGCAGCTCCAGGCAGAAGTCTGCCAACCGGCTGATGAGCTTGTCGCCGCGCGTCACGAGTGCTATGACACGTCCGTGGCGTGCCTTTATCTCCTGCACGTTGCTGAGCACCTTCTCATACAGGTCGTCGTGCGGAGCCACCACGACCACGGGCATCTCGCCGTCGATCAGCGCAATGGGGCCGTGCTTCATCTCTGCCGCCGGATAGCCCTCGGCATGTATGTAGGAAATCTCCTTCAGCTTCAGCGCACCCTCGAGAGCCACAGGATAGGAATATCCGCGTCCCAGGTAGATGCAGTTGTGCGCATAGGTGAATATCCTGGCCAGCTGTGCGATGGTGTCGTTCAGCCGTAGCTGCTCCTCCATCTTGTCCGGTATCTGTTGCAGCTCGCCGACCATGCGCAGGTATGTCGAGCCGTCAATGGTGTTTTTCTCCCTGGCCAGTGCCAAGGCCAGCATCGTCAGCACGGTGACCTGTCCGGTGAAGGCTTTTGTGGATGCCACGCCAATCTCGGGTCCCACGTGTATGTACGAGCCGGTGTGCGTGGCACGCGGTATGGACGAGCCTACGGCGTTGCAGATGCCATAGATGAACGCGCCACGGCTCCTTGCAAGCTCCACGGCAGCAAGCGTGTCGGCCGTCTCGCCGCTCTGCGAGATGGCTATCACCACGTCGTCCTTGTCTATCACCGGATTCTGATAGCGGAACTCCGACGCATACTCCACCTCGACGGGTATGCGGCAGAAGCTCTCGATGAGATGCTTGCCTATCAGTGCGGCATGCCACGATGTGCCGCACGCCACGATGATGAAACGCCGTGCGCCGAGCAGCTGCTTCCTGTAGTCTATCACCGCCGACAGCACCACGTTGGTGCCGTCGACATTCACGCGCCCGCGCATACAGTCGCGGATGCACGACGGCTGCTCAAAGATTTCCTTCAACATGAAGTGCGGATACCCGCCTTTCTCCAGCTGGCCGACATTCATCGTCACGGTCTTCACCTCGTGCGAGCACTCCACATTCTCAAGGTTGACGATCTTCGGAGCACCATGGCGGTTGATGACCGCTATCTCCCCGTCTTCCAGGTATATCACCTTGTCGGTGTACTCCACGATGGGCGTGGCATCGCTGGCGAGGAAGAACTCCCCGTCGCCCACGCCCACCACCAGCGGGCTGCTCTTGCGGGCGGCTATTATCTCGTCGGGGTTGTCGCAGTCGAGCACGGCTATGGCATAGGCACCGATGACCTCCTGCAACGCCAGCTGCACCGATGTCAGCAGGCTCAGGTGGTGTGTGGTCAGTATGTATTCGATGAACTGCACCAGCACCTCGGTGTCGGTGCTGCTCTGGAACGTATATCCTTTTTCCTGCAGCTTGGACTTGATGGTGGCATAGTTCTCGATGATGCCGTTGTGTATCAGTGCCAGCCGCCGCGTCTGCGAGTAGTGCGGATGTGCGTTCTGCATGCTCGGCTCGCCATGCGTGGCCCAGCGCGTGTGGGCAATCCCGACGGTGCCCGACACATCCTTGTCGGCAACATAGTTCTCAAGGTCGGACACCTTGCCCTTCGTCTTGTAGACATTCAGGCTTCCCTCTGCGTTTATCAGTGCCACGCCGGCACTGTCATAGCCCCTGTATTCCAGCCGTTTCAGTCCCTTTATGAGTATGGGATAGGCATCGCGGGAGCCGATGTAGCCAACAATTCCGCACATAACAGTGTATCGTAAAAAAAGTGTTGTTTGTATTTTGTGCCGACAAAGGTACGTATTAATGCCCGAAACGAGTGCAGGCAGGCAGGCAAAAAAGCCGGTGCCCCCGACGGCGTGCGCCGCACACGGCAGGCGGCAGCATGGTGATGAGACAAAAAAATGGAAAAAAGTTTGCCTTTGGTTTGCCGGTTTGCAAAAAGCACCTATCTTTGCAACCGCAAAAGCGAAAAACGTTCTTTGAAACACTGAAAGTTTCACATTGGAAAGAACATGCGGAAATAGCTCAGTTGGTAGAGCACAACCTTGCCAAGGTTGGGGTCGCGAGTCCGAGTCTCGTTTTCCGCTCTGATGGAATGAATCATGTCAGGAAACTTGCCCAAGTGGCGGAATTGGTAGACGCGCACGTTTCAGGTGCGTGTGTCGAGAGACGTGCAGGTTCGAGTCCTGTTTTGGGCACACACGGAGAATGATTCATTCCATTATTTATGTGGATGAACACATTGGAGAGGTGGCGGAATTGGTAGACGCGCTACTTTGAGGGGGTAGTGACAATTGTGTCGTGGGAGTTCGAGTCTCCTCCTCTTCACGCTGTTTCATTCCGTTCTTCCTGTCGGCATGGGGGTTCTCCGTTTGCGGAGGATGTCTTTTGTCGGTGCGATTGTCAGTGGTTCGTTTGCGAATATGCGGAAATAGCTCAGTTGGTAGAGCACAACCTTGCCAAGGTTGGGGTCGCGAGTCCGAGTCTCGTTTTCCGCTCTGTCCCGAGGGGGAGCTTGATGCTGCAAGGCAGCTCAAGTCTCCCTTTTCTTATGACCCATTCCTTGTGACCCTTTCCTTGTGACTCTTTCCTTGTGACTCTTTCCTTGTGACTCTTTCCTTGTGACTCTTTCCTTGTGACTCTTTCCTTGTGACTCTTTCCTTGTGACTCTTTCCTTGTGACTCTTTCCTTGTGAC
>CAVHVD010000046.1:0-20157 GCA_963639425.1 Faecalibacterium prausnitzii | reverse complement strand
GGCGAGAGCCTGCCGCGCGACGTGTCGGCAGGCAGCGAGGTGCTGGCGGGCTTCGTCAACACGAGCGGACTGCTGCGTGTCCGCGTGAGCCGTCCGGCGGGGGAGTCGGCGGCGGCGAAGATATTGCAGTTGGTCGAGGAGGCAAGCGGCAACAAGTCGCGCAGCGAGAGCCTGACGACGCGCTTCGCACGTGTCTACACCCCTGCGGTGGTGGTCGCCGCTGCGGTGCTGGCGTTCGTCGCGCCGCTGTTCGGCAGTCATGGCTACGTGGAGGCACTGCCCGTATGGCTGTACCGCGCGCTGACGTTCCTCATCGTCTCCTGCCCCTGTGCATTGGTCATCTCCGTCCCACTGTCGTTCTTCGCCGGTATTGGCGGAGCCTCGCGACGCGGCATACTGGTGAAAGGCTCCAACCACATGGAAGCCCTGGCAAGGCTGGGCACCGTGGTGTTCGACAAGACCGGCACGCTGACGCGGGGCGTGTTCAGCGTCACGGCGGTGCATCCGCAGATGATTGATGAGACTCACCTGCTGCACCTCGCGGCACACGTAGAGCGCAACAGCAGTCACCCGATAGCCCTGTCTCTGCGCGAGGCATATCCCCATGAGGACGACGGATGCACCGTCGGCGACGTGCACGAAGATGCAGGGCTGGGGGTCACCGCCACCGTCAACGGGCGCAGCGTGAGCGTGGGCAACGGACGGCTGATGGATAAGGTCGGTGCCCGCTGGCACGAATGTACGCAGCAGGGAGCCGCCACCGTGATACACGTGGCCATCGACGGCACCTACGCCGGACACATACTCATCTCCGACCGTGTCAAGGACGACGCGCCCGAGGCTGTCAGTCTGCTGAAGGCTGCCGGTGTGAGGAAGACCGTGATGCTGACCGGCGACAGGGACAGCGTGGCACGGCGTGTGGCGGCGGAGACGGGCATCGACGAATACCGCTCCGGCCTGCTGCCGGCAGACAAGGTGGGATGCGTGGAGACGCTCCTGGCCGCCAAGCCACGCGGCACAACACTGGCCTTCGTCGGCGACGGCATCAACGACGCACCCGTGCTGGCACGTGCCGACGTGGGCATTGCCATGGGCGCACTTGGCTCCGACGCCGCCATCGAGGCCGCCGACGTGGTGCTGATGGACGACAAGCCGTCGAAGGTGGCCACGGCGATGAGGATTGCCCGCCACACGCTCGCCATCGCGCACGAGAACATCGGCTTTGCCATAGGCATAAAGGCATTGGTGCTCGTGCTCGCCGCCGTCGGACTTGCAGGCATGTACATGGCCGTCTTTGCCGACGTGGGCGTGACGGTGCTTGCCGTCCTGAACGCGATGCGTGCACTGCGCACGGACAGGCTATGAGGCGGCACATCTCCCTATACCTTATTATATATTACAGACCACGTTTTTGCAGCTCTGCAACCGCCGATTTGTGGACGTACAACCACAGATCTGTGGACGTACAGCCACAACTCCGTGGACGTACAACCATAGCCGCGTGGACGTACAGCCACAGATCTGTGGTTGTACGTCCACGGAAGCACTGATTTTCAGCATCTTACAGCAACACCAAGCACCACCCTCCAACGATGCCCAACGTTGGGGTGCAAGGATGGGCATTCTTAGGTCGTTTGAACGGGCATCGTTAGGTGCTATGCTTGCCCATCGTTAGACCCTAAGAATGGGCATCCTTGGAGTGCCTTTCGGGGCAAACGGGAAATTATTGAACGGAAGTGTGGAAAAGTGAACGGTTGGTGAACGGCATGCCGCTTCAGGATGCGTCTGACGCAGGGTCAGTGAACAGTTAGTGAACAGCCAGTGAACGAAAATGAACAGAACCGCAGGGCGGAAAAGCACCGTCGCACAGGGGTATAGCCACGGTACAAAAAAAAGTGTTTTTTTTCTGTTTAGAGCAAAAAATTGTACTTTTGCCGTTGGAATGAAAGACCATAGGGTAAGAAATCTATTAATCTAATTTAAGCAGTAAGCGAAATGAAAATTTCACACATTGAGCATCTTGGCATCGCTGTCCCAAGTATTGAGGAAGCGTTGCCCTATTTCGAGAATGTATTAGGTCTGAAGTGTTACAGTGTTGAGGAAGTTGCCGACCAAAAGGTGAAGACGGCTTTCATCAAGGTCGGTGAGGTGAAGCTTGAGCTTCTGGAGCCAACAAGCCCGGAGAGCACCATCGCCAAGTTCATTGAGAAGAACGGTGGACACGGCGGCATGCACCATCTGGCGTTCTGCATCGAAGACGGCGTGGCAAACGCACTGGCAGAGGCAGAGGCCAAGGGCGTGAAGCTGATCGACAAAGCTCCGCGCAAGGGAGCCGAGGGGCTCAACATCGCATTCCTGCATCCGAAGTCAACAGCATCAGTGCTGACCGAACTTTGCGAGAAACCGAATAAATAACATAATCATCATTTGTACACAATGAGCAATCAGGTTGAAAAGATTAAAGAGCTTATCGAGCTTCGCACAGAAGCCCGTTTAGGTGGTGGCGAGAAGGCTATTGAGAAGCAGCACGCCAAAGGTAAGTACACAGCCCGCGAGCGCATCACGATGCTGCTCGACGAGAGCAGCTTCGAGGAAGTCGATATGTTCGTCAAGCATAGATGCACGAACTTCGGCATGGACAAGAAGCACTTTCTGGGCGACGGCGTTGTGACCGGCAGCGGCACAATAGACGGCCGTCTGGTCTATGTCTTCGCACAGGACTTCACAGTGACCGGCGGCTCACTGTCGGAGACGATGGCGCAGAAGATCTGCAAGGTCATGGACCTGGCAATGCGCATGGGTGCTCCGTGCATCGGCATCAACGACTCGGGTGGCGCGCGCATTCAGGAGGCAGTGAACGCACTGGCCGGTTACTCGGAGATCTTCGAACGCAACATACTGGCTTCAGGCGTGATCCCGCAGATCTCGGGCATCTTCGGCCCGTGTGCCGGCGGCGCAGTCTACTCCCCCGCCCTCACCGACTTCACCGTCATGATTGAAGGCACATCATATATGTTCCTGACCGGACCGAAGGTAGTCAAGACGGTCACCGGCGAGGACGTAGACGAGGAGAGCTTGGGTGGTGCGAGCGTACACTCGGCAAAGTCCGGCGTGACACACTTCACAGCCGCAACCGAGGAGGAAGGACTTGCTCTTATCCGCAAGCTCATCAGCTACATACCGCAGAACAACATGGAGGAGGCTCCCTCTGTTCCGTGTGCAGACCCGATAGACCGTCTTGAGGACTCACTGAACGAGATCGTTCCCGACAATCCTAACCAGGCATACGACATGTATGAGGTCATCAGTGCCGTCGTCGACAACAGCGAGTTCCTTGAGGTTCACAAGGACTATGCGAAGAACATCATCGTCGGCTTCGCCCGCATGAACGGACAGTCGGTGGGTGTCGTAGCCAACCAGCCCAAGATCATGGCAGGCGTGCTCGACTGCAACGCATCGCGCAAGGCGGCACGCTTCGTGCGCTTCTGCGACGCATTCAACATCCCATTGGTGACGCTCGTAGACGTTCCAGGCTTCCTGCCCGGCACAGGCCAGGAGTACAACGGCGTGATCCTGCACGGCGCAAAGCTGCTCTACGCCTACGGCGAGGCAACAGTGCCAAAGGTGACGGTCACACTGCGCAAGTCCTATGGCGGCTCGCACATCGTGATGAGCTGCAAGCAGCTGCGCGGCGACATCAACTACGCATGGCCGACAGCAGAAATCGCAGTCATGGGCGCAGCAGGAGCTGTCAAGGTTCTCTTTGCCAAGGAAGCAAAGGACGCAGCAGACCCCAAGGCGTTCCTCGCAGAGAAAGAAGCTGAATACCAGAAGCTCTTCGCCAACCCGTACAACGCAGCACAGTATGGCTACATCGATGATGTCATCGAACCGCGCAACACGCGCTTCCGCATCATCCGCGCCCTGCAGCAGCTGAGGACGAAGAGACAGGAAAACCCCGCCAAGAAGCACGGCAATATTCCACTTTAATTCCACGTATCGTTAAACAGAGAATTTATGAAGAAATTAAACATCGGAATAATTCTTGCATGTGCGCTGGTATTCAGCCTCACGTCCTGCCGTCAGCAGTCCACGTCCAGCAAGGTATTGCTGAACGAGATTTGCATGGAGAACGTGAACGGCGTAGTCAACGACTACGGACAGCACACGCCATGGATTGAATTGTTCGTCAAATACTACGGCCCGATAGACGTTGCCGGGTATGTTGTAGAGACTGAGGCCGACGGCCAGAAAACCAGCTACATCATCCCGACCGGCGACGTTGCCACGAAAGTCCAGCCGCGCCAGCACATCCTGCTGTGGGCAGACAACAACGACTTGCACGGGACGCTGCACACCAACTTCACGCTGGATCCCGGCAAGACGACCACCGTCCGCCTGTATGACAGCAACAAGGATCTGATAGACGAGGTGACCATCCCCGCCAACAGCCTCAACGCAGACCAGTCGTACGGCCGCAACGGTGACTTGTACTCCGGCAATGCGACAGACGCATGGAAGGTCTTCGACCACAACGACCACAACAGCCCGACGACCGCCGGCGTGGCAAACGTTGTCGTTGACTCCACCGCCAAGATGCGCAACTTCGAGACGCAGGATCCCGTGGGTATCGGCATGACTATCACGGCCATGATTGTCGTGTTCGGTTGCTTGTTGCTTCTGTACAGGGCATTCAGCCTCATCGGCAAGATCTCGATGAAGATGGCAAAGAAGAACGAGCTTAAGGCCAAGGGCATGACTCCGGAAGCTGCAGCAACGGCAGCGGCAAGCACGACCGCCAAGGACTACGTCCCCGGCGAAGTATATGCCGCCATCGGTATGGCTCTGCACGAGATGCAGAACGATGTCCACGACATGGAGGAGATGGTACTCACCATGGATGCCGAGCACGAGCGCACGCTCTCTCCCTGGAACGCCAAGTCAATAACAATGCGTCAATTACCTCACAGAAAATAATTAAACGGAACAATGAAAGAATACGAGTATAAGATCAATGGCAACGTGTACACCGTAGCCGTTGGCGAGATAGAGGAGAACGTTGTCAACGTAGAGGTCAACGGTGCTCCATACAAAGTGGAAATGAAGAAGGCTCCCAAGGCTGCACCCAAGATGGCTGTGCGCCGTCCCGTACAGTCCAACCCCGCACCCGAACCGGTGGCTAAGGTCGACAAGCCCGCTGCACCCAAGGGCGGCAAGTCGGGCATCAAGTCCCCGCTGCCCGGCGTCATCCTGCAGGTCAAGGTCAACGTGGGCGACGAGGTCAAGAAGGGCCAGGTTCTTATGGTTCTCGAAGCCATGAAGATGGAGAACAACATCCTTGCAGACAGGGATGGCAAGATAACAGCCATCAACGTGGCCAAGGGCGATTCAATCCTTGAGGGTACAGACTTAATCGTAATAGAGTAAAAGAATATGGGAGAGTTTTTGAATTTCTTGGGACACAACCTGCTGGACTTCTGGAACTTCACGGGCTACGCCAATGCTACCGTGGGGCACTGGGTGATGCTCGCAGTAGGTCTGTTCTTCATATACCTGGCCGTATCGAAGGAGTTCGAGCCAATGCTGCTGATTCCTATCGGCTTCGGTATCTTGGTCGGCAACATCCCCTTCAATCTGGACGCAGGTCTGAAAGTGGGTATCTACGAGGACAGCTCCGTGTTCAACATTCTGTACGGAGGCGTGACCAACGGATGGTATCCGCCGCTGATATTCCTCGGCATCGGTGCCATGACGGACTTCTCCGCGCTGATTTCGCAGCCGCGACTGATTCTTATCGGTGCGGCGGCACAGTTCGGTATCTTCGGTGCATATATGCTGGCGTTGGCTTTGGGCTTCGACCCGAAGCAGGCAGGTGCAATCGGCATCATCGGTGGTGCCGACGGCCCTACGGCCATCTTCCTGTCGTCCAAGCTGGCTCCTAACCTCATGGGTGCCATTGCGGTGGCAGCATACTCGTACATGGCACTGGTTCCTGTGATCCAGCCGCCTATCATGCGTCTGCTCACCACGAAGAAGGAGCGCGTCATCCACATGAAGGCTCCGCGCGTGGTGTCGAAGAACGAGAAGGTCATCTTCCCGATTGTCGGACTGCTGCTCACGGCGATGCTCGTGCCGTCGGGTCTGCCATTGCTGGGTATGCTGTTCTTCGGCAACCTGCTCAAGGAGAGCGGCGTGACGCGCCGTCTGGCAGACACTGCACGTAACCAGCTGATAGATGTCGTCACGATGCTCTTGGGCTTCACCGTGGGTTGCTCCACGCAGGCTTCGGAGTTCGTCACCATCAACTCGCTGCTCATCTTCGGTCTGGGTGCACTGTCGTTCATGATTGCAACAGCAGCGGGCGTGTCGTTCGTGAAGTTCTACAACCTGTTCCTGTCAAAGGATAACAAGATCAACCCGCTCATCGGCAATGCCGGTGTGTCGGCTGTACCCGACTCGGCACGTATCTCGCAGATTGTCGGACTGGAGTATGACCCGTCCAACTACCTGCTGATGCACGCCATGGGCCCGAACGTCGCAGGTGTCATCGGTTCTGCCGTTGCAGCCGGTGTCCTCCTCGGCTTCTTGATCTGACACGACGGTTCAGAAATACACACATTGCAAAGGCGGAGAGGCACAGTGCCTTTCCGCCTTTCTCTTTTCGTAGAAACCTATTCATTGAGCCGACCATGACAAACGAAGAGAAATGGCTGAAGATGTGGAAGGACTACATGTACTTCATGCTCAAGAACAAACGCAGACCGTCCAAATACAAAGGCGAGGAACGGATTCTCACGAACTGGGCGAAGCAGAACCGCAAGATGCGAAACCGAGGGCAGATGGACGACTATCGGGAGCGGATGTTCGGGCAGCTCACGGCCGAAGCGCAGAAGTACAGGCGCGTGAACCAGTATGCCTACATGAACCGTGACGGCATCACCGGCAGGACACTGTTCGAATAAAAATCCTTAAAAGCCGTGGTTCAGTACATCCGTAACAGTTAATAGAGAATAAGGAACACACGGCAGCTTGGGCTGTTACGGTGGAAATACATACCTTTGTCGGCGAATGTGCCGCGAGAGACACGGCAACAGGAAACGCTCATGCGCAGACATCTATTACATATACTTTTCACCTTCATACTGTTGGGACTGGCATCGGGTGCCGAGGCACAGAAGATTACCGGCATCATCACCGACTCGCTGACAAACGAGCCTCTGCTGTATGTGACCGTGCAGTATGAGGGCAAGGGCGTAGGCGCGGTGTCGAACAACGACGGGTACTACGAGGTGGAGACACATCGTGGCTGGTACACGCTGACATACAGTGCCATCGGCTATGACACCAAGCAGGTGACGTTCCAGCCGGGTACACGCGAAATCAATGTGAAGCTGAAGCCAAGCGACATCATGCTGGGTGAGGTGGTGGTGAAGCCCAAGCGCGAGCACTACTCAAGGCGCAACAATCCGGCGGTGGACTTCATGCGGAAGGTGATAGCACACAAGAGAGGCCTGAAGCTGGAGCAGAAAGACCACTACTCATACTACAAGTACGAGAAGATGAAGACCTCGCTCAACAACGTCACGGCGGAGAAGATGGAGAAAGGTGTGTACAAGAAGTTCTCGTTCTTCAAGGATCAGGTTGAGGAGTCGCCGAAGACAGGCAAGATGATCCTGCCCATATCGGTGAAGGAGACCAACTCGCGCACCATATACCGCAAGTCGCCCGAGAGCAAGAAGGAAATCATCGAAGGCATGACATCCAACGGCATAGACGAGTTCTTCAACAACGGCGATATGCTGGGCACGGTGCTGAACGACGTGTTCACGAACATAAACATCTACGACGACAACATACGACTGCTACAACAGCACTTCGTCAGCCCGATAGGCAGCGGAGCCATATCGTTCTACCAGTTCTACTTGGTGGATACCATAATGGTGGACAAGCAGATGTGCGTACATCTGAACTTCGTGCCGCAGAACTCGCAGGACTTCGGCTTCACCGGACACATCTATGTGGCCTATGACTCGACATACGCCGTGAAGCGTTGCACTATGAACCTGCCGAAGAAGACCGGCGTGAACTTCGTGGACAACCTCGACATTGAGCAGAACTACGAGCAGCTGCCGGACAGCACATGGGTGCTGACGGACGACGACATGACCGTGGAACTGAGCCTGATAAAAGGCACGTCGGGCATGGAGATAGAGCGAACGACGAAATACACGAAATACAACTTCGATGCCGTCGAGCCACGCCTGTTCCGTCTGAAGGGTGACGTGATCAAGGAAGCCGACATGATGAACAAGAGCGACGAGTACTGGGCAGAGGTGAGGCAGGTACCGCTGACGAAGAACGAGAGCACGATGGATGTGTTCATGAACCGCATAGAACAGATACCGGGCTTCAAGTACATGATATTCGGCGCAAAGGCCGTCATTCAGAACTTCGTCGAGGTGGGAGGACGGAAGCACCCGAGCAAGTTCGACATTGGCCCCATCAACACCATGGTGACGAGCAACTACATCAACGGACTGCGCCTGCGACTCAGCGGACTGACCACCGGCAACCTGAGCAAGCACTGGCTGGCAAGCGGCTACGGAGCCTATGGATTCAAGGACAAGAAGTGGTTCTACCAGGGACAATTAGCATATTCGTTCAACAAGCGTGACTACGTGCTGTGGGAGTTCCCGCAACACTACATAGCCTTCCGATACCAGTATGACGTGATGTCGCCGATGGACAAGTACCTTGCTACGGACAAGGACAATATGTTCGTGGGATGGCGATGGACCACGGTGGATCAGATGTCCTACATACGCGATGCCGAGCTGTCGTATGTCATAGAGACAAATGCGGGACTGTCGTTCAAGGCCATCGGCCGACGGCGCAACGACCAGCCTACCGGTGCGCTGGAGTACTGGAAGAACGACGGACAGACACCCGGGTACCTTGACGGGACGAACACACGCGTGCATGACATCACGACCACAGAGTTGTCGTTCACGCTGCGCTATGCCCCCGGCGAGACATTCGTCAACACCAAGCAGAGGCGCGTGCCGGTATCGCTCGACGCGCCGATATACACCATCTCGCACACGGTGGGGCTGAAGAACGTACTGGGAGGCGAGTACAACTTCAACCTGACGGAGGCAAGCGTCCACCGCCGCTTTTGGCTGGGCTCATGGGGCAAGCTGGATGCCACGCTGCGTGCAGGAGCACAGTGGAACAAGGTACCGTTTCCGTTCCTGAATCTGCCACAGGCCAATCTGTCGTACATAAACCAGCTGAACGAGACCTTCAGCCTCATAAACAACATGGAGTTCCTGAACGACCGCTATGTGTCGCTGCATCTGAAGTACGACATGGGTGGCAAGCTGCTGAACCGCATCCCGCTCATAAAGAAGCTGAAGTGGCGCGAGACGTTCAAGATTCGCGGACTGTGGGGCACGCTGACCGACCAGAACAACCCCTACAAGCAGACCAGCTCCGACCTGTTCCTCTTCCCGATGCGAAACGGGACGGCAACGAGCTTCATCATGGATCAGAAAGAGCCTTATCTCGAGGCAAGCGTGGGCATATACAACATCTTCAAGCTGCTGCACGTGGAGTACGTGCGCCGTCTGACGTACACGGACATCCCTGGCGTGAAGAAGGGCGGCATACGGTTCATGGTGATGATGACATTCTGACACACACATACAGTCAAGGAGAAGAACACTATGCAACCGCTGGCAGAACGCATGAGACCGAAGACACTCGACGAGTATGTGGGACAGAGACATCTCGTGGGCAAGGGAGCCATACTGAGACAGATGATTGACTCAGGCGAGGTGTCGTCGTTCATCATGTGGGGCCCTCCTGGTGTCGGCAAGACCACGCTGGCACAGATCATCGCCAACCGACTCAAGACACCGTTCTACACGCTGAGTGCAGTGACCAGCGGCGTGAAGGATGTGCGCGACGTGATAGAGCGTGCCAAGGGCAGCCGCTTCTTCTCGCAGGCCAACCCCGTACTGTTCATCGACGAAATCCACCGCTTCAGCAAGTCGCAACAGGACTCGCTGCTCGGTGCCGTGGAGCAAGGTGTGGTGACGCTGATCGGGGCGACAACGGAGAACCCCTCGTTTGAAGTGATACGTCCGTTGCTGTCACGCTGTCAGGTGTACACCCTGGAGCCGTTAGACAAGGGCGACATGCTGGGACTGCTGAACCGCGCCATAACAACAGACACGGAACTGAAGAAGCGCGACATACGCCTCGACGAGACCACGGATATGTTGCGCTACAGCGGCGGCGACGCACGCAAGCTCCTGAACATCCTGGAGCTGGTGGTACAGTCGGAGCCAGAAGATCCGGTGGTCATCACGGACAAGCTCGTGGCGAGCCGGCTGCAACAGAACCCCTTGGCCTATGACAAAGACGGAGAGATGCACTACGACATCATCTCCGCATTCATCAAGTCCATACGCGGCAGCGACCCCGATGCGGCAATCTACTGGCTGGCACGCATGGTGGAGGGGGGCGAAGACCCCGCATTCATCGCACGCCGCCTGGTGATCTCGGCATCCGAAGACATCGGTCTTGCCAATCCCAACGCGCTGTTGCTGGCAAATGCCTGCTTCGATGCGGTGATGAAGCTGGGATGGCCCGAAGGACGCATCCCGTTGGCGGAGGCGACGGTCTATCTGGCGACAAGCCCCAAGAGCAATTCGGCATACAAGGCGATAAACGATGCCCTGGCAGAGGTGAGACGTTCCGGCAACCAGCCCGTACCGTTGCATCTCAGGAACGCCCCTACCCAACTGATGGAACAACTGGGGTATGGCAAAGACTACAAGTACGCGCACGACTTTGCCGGACACTTCGTGAACCAGCAGTATCTGCCTGACAGTCTGAAGGGCACAATGTTCTGGCACCCGCAGGACAATGCCGCCGAGGAGCGACACAAGGAACGTATAGCGCAGCTGTGGGGCAACAGCAAGAAATACAAATCGTGAGTTCTGAAGATATATATCCGTGAGGGTCAAGGATATATATCGTTAGGGGTCATAGTTATATATGATTAGGGGGTAAGGATATATAACTGTGACCCCCACAGTTATATATCGTTAGAAGCCACATTCATATATGTATAATCAGGTGGTTTGTGGATGTACGTCCATAGACTTGTGGTTGTACGTCCATAGACTTGTGGTTGTACGTCCATAGACCTGTGGTTGTACGTCCACAGACCTGTGGTTGTACGTCCATAGACCTGTGGTTGTACGTCCACGGACCTGTGGTTGTACAGGCGCAGCTCTCCATGTCCTGTGACGCGCAGCCATACAATATCATTCACCCCATTCATAAGCTGGATTTTGAGAGTATTGTTTGCGGGTCTCAAGGATTTTGGCAACCTTTGCACGGAGGTAAAGCTGTACGTGCTCAGGAAAAGGCATGAGACGTGTACGGCTCTTGCTTCGCATCAGACAAATTGTTTTTAACCTCGTAAAAGGGTACGACACAACATGAAGATAACAGTATTGGACGGATATGCAGGCAATCCCGACGGATTGTCGTGGGAGCCGCTACAGTCGCTCGGCGAGTTGACGGTGTATGACCGCACGTCTCCGGCAGAACTCATGGAACATGCAAAGGATGCAGACATCCTGCTGACGAACAAGGTGTGCTTGGGTGCCGCCGAGATGGACCGGCTGCCAAACTTGAAGTATATAGGCGTGATTGCCACAGGCTATAACGTCATCGACTGCGACGCAGCCCGCGAGCGCAACATCGTGGTGACGAACATCCCCGCCTACAGCACCAACTCCGTGGCACAGATGACATTCGCTCACATCCTGGCGATTTGCGACCGCGTGGAACACTACACCGAGGAGGTGCGTGAGGGCAGGTGGACGCGAAGCAAGGACTTCACCTTCATGGACACGCACGTCATGGAGCTGCACGGCAAGAAGATAGGCATCATCGGACTGGGCAACACCGGCTCGGCAACGGCACGCATAGCCATAGGCTTCGGCATGGAGGTATATGCCTACACATCGAAGTCGGACCTGCAGCTGGTACATGAAATCAAGAAAGCATCGCTCGAAGAGATATTCAGCGACTGCGACATCGTGAGCCTGCACTGTCCGCTGAACGACAGCACGCGCGGGTTGGTGAATGCCGAACGTCTCAGCATGATGAAGCCGACGGCAATCATCATAAACACGGCACGCGGAGCATTGGTGAACGCACAAGACCTGGCCGACGCGCTGAACAGCGGGCACATAATGGCTGCCGGTATGGATGTGCTGGAACAGGAACCGCCGTGCGCCGACAACCCGCTGTTGACAGCACGCAACTGCTTCGTCACGCCACACATCGCATGGGCAAGCCGCGAAGCACGCACACGCCTGATGCAGGTGCTGACGGATAACGTCAGAGCCTACATCGAGGGTACGCCTGTGAATGTGGTGAACAAATAGAAGATGCTACTCCGACAAGGGAGCGAGGCGTGAGAGCCTTCAGAACCTCGCTCCTATTGTCAGCAGTGCCTGGCCGCGACTGTCGGTGATTCCGGTCGCGGTTCCTGGATAGATGGTGTTGTTGTCGATATTGACAAACGGATACATATCCGACTTGCAGACATCATACTTGAACGCCAGGTCGGCGTACACCACGCTGCCACGATAGCCCACACCGAAAGTGACGGTGTGGCGGTTCTTGGTGTTGGCATAGTCCGTATCGGTCTGGATGGAGTAGTAAGGCAGATCCTTGTAAGCGTTGTCCTCAAAGACAGTCGACCGGAAGTTGTACCCCGCACGGATTGCGAACCGCGACAGAGGCTTGTACTCCGCGCCGATGCGGAATGTGCTGACGCCCTTCAGCATGTCGCGTGTCGAGTTCTCGTAGTCGAACGTGGCATCATAGCCGTCGATGTCGCTGAACTTCATCGTCGAGTAGTCCTGATACTCATACTCCGCATCAAAGGCAAAGCGGGAGCCGACGGTGGAGCCTATGCTGACGTTGAACAGCCACGGCGTACTGAGCTGGAAGCTGCGCACCATCTCACCGCCGCTGCTGAGTTGCTCGCGCGAATCCACGGCATAGTCCTTCAAGGCATTGTCTGCAACGCTATAAACGGTCGAGGTCAGGTAGCCACTCGTCTTGTAGTCCAGCTCATAGAACGTGGGCGTGTGCATAGCCAGCCCGATGCGGAACGGTGAGTCTGCAAACGGACGGATTATGGCACCAAGTTTCAGGTCGACACCGGTGCCGACGATGCGGTTCCATCCTTGTAGGTCGTACCCTTCTCCCTGATAGTTCCCTGTATATGACTCTTCGTAGTAGGTGTATTTCTTGTAGTTCAGGTCGTAGACACCAATTGTAAGACCGAGGTAGACACGGTCATTGATGTTCATTCCCATGTTGAAGTCATACTCATCAAGTCCGCCACGTTCTGCGACGTTCAGCTTGCCATAGCCATCGTCGTACATGCCGACATAGGAGTCCGTAGCGTCGCCAACGGGGTCAATGACGTAGCCCTCATAGCCGAAAGCCGAAAGCCATCCGATGTTGTTGTCATCAAACGGCGCACTGCCCCAGTTGGAGATGCCTGCCGCCTGCGCCGCCATCTGGTATGTCTGCGACGTTGTGCCGAGATTACCTGAGAAACGCCGGTTGCTGTAGAATGATTTGGCACGGTGGTAGTTGAAGCCGAAGTTCAGATAGCGCAGTGGCGTGGTGTTCCCAATCTTTGTGGAATATACCAAACCGATGTTGTTGAAGTCGCCGCGCGTCTTCGACACGCTGTAGCTGCCGTCCCACGTATCGCTCTTGGTCTCATGGGCGGACAGCCCGAAGCTCACCATGGCATCATTGCTACGGTATATTCCTATACCCGCAGGGTTGGTGCCCATGGTCGATATGTCACCGCCCAAGGCATTCATGGCTCCGCCCATACCGACAAAGCGTGCCGTGCCGTTGAGGTCTTTATCCGTAATCTTGGCTCCGTCGTAGACGGTCTGTGCACCGACCGGTGCCGCCACTGCCAGCGTCAGTGCGCCGACAGCCGCCAACAAAATATTCTTTTTCATCTCTTTTGTCCTTTTTCTTGATTAATCTCTGCGGTCAACGTCCACGTCCGTGGCTGCCACCACCGCCACCGCCCGACCGTGACGAACCGCCGCCGCTGAATGAGCCACCACCACGGCTTGAGCCACTGCTGAACGAGCCGCTGCCAAACGAACTGCTACGTGATGATGACGTACCTACATTGCTGCGTGTGCGTGACATGGAGCTACTACCTGAGTTATTGTACGAGCGCGATGACGTTGCGCGGTTTCTCACGCCCACCGACGATGACTGTCCGCTACGGCTGTCCGTGGCACGCGTGTACCGCGAACTGCCTGTTGCCGCATTGTTGCTACGACTTGCCGAACTTTCCCTTACGGTCGTGCCATTGCTGCTGCGGCTCACAGCACCCTGACGGTTCGCCCTCGACAGGCTGGTAGTGCCTGTCGATACGCCGCTGCTGTTACGGGTGCCGACAACACGCCTGTTGACATTGCCACCGCGCGTTGTACCGGCCACGCTGCGTACAGACCCGTTGTTGCCACGTATCACACCATCACGACCGCGTTCCGTCATGCCGCGTCCATAGCTGCTGGCGTAGCCCGGCTGTCCACGGAACGTATGGTTCTCCGGATGCAGGCGTGAGCCGCCCCAGCCATAGTACGGGCCGTGATGATGAGGAGCACCCCATCCGCCATACCAGCCTCCGTACCATCCGGCATACCATCCGCCGTACCATGGTGTGTACCATGGGCTGTACCATGGGCTGTACCACGGATCATACCAGCCCCAGCTGCCATACCACCACGGGCTGTAGGCATACCCCCATCCCCATCCGAAGGAATTGAAACGCCAGTTCCACCACAGCGGATTGGTGTATGTAGGAAATGCGTAAGCATAGAAATCGTCGACATAGACGTTCCACTCCCATGAGTTCAGTCCATAGACGATGTCCCAATAATAAGGGCTGGTGATGCTGACGGCGAAGCGCGGGTTGCGGAAGCGTATGATGCGTGTGGCATACTCATAGTCGGATTCAGAGCCGTCAAAGCCGTTCACCCATTCCCCGTCCGTACCGTTGTCATACTCTCTGTAATCGTTCTGCGCATCGGCACTGTCGTTCGAGCTGTAACGGCGATTATATTCATCGACACTACGGCCACCTCTCTTCTTGTTATTCTTCACGACGACCGTAGCGTTGTCCGGAACAACGACAGTTGTCGTCACCTGATCGTCGGACTGCACGACTGTGGCCTTGCGCGTAGCCGTCGCACGTCCGTCCTTCTCCGTTGTCTTTGTCTCCTTATTCGTCTTTGTCGGAACATAATAAAGATCATCAACTACATTCTGTGCCACCATCATCAACGGCATGCACATTGACATAAGCAGTAAAACAATTGACTTCTTCATATCTGTAGTTCTTTTAAGATGAAACATTTCTTTATGGTATAAACGCCGCAACATCGGCATCATTGCATCAGACACTGACAAATTTTATGCCACGCCGATGCTCTGCCACGTCCGGCGGGTCTTACACCATAAATCATATAGCAAAAATATGAAAGATGGAGCAAGCCGCAATAGGCCGCTCCATCTTTTAACAAACTATAATTCAATACGTCCGACTCTGCTACGCCGTGTGTCCGTCATCACAGACACAGGCAGTGGCCTCACCTGTTGCGATACATATCATCGTAATATCGCTGGTAGTCGCCGCTGGTGACGTTGTCCATCCATTCCTGATTGTCCAGGTACCAACGTACAGTCTTCTCTATGCCGTCCTCAAACTGATACTCCGGCTCCCACCCCAGCTCGCGTTGCAACTTTCGTGAGTCTATGGCATAGCGCATATCGTGACCCGGGCGGTCGGTGACGTAGGTTATCAGATCCATGTCAGCCTCTTCCGCACGTCCCAACAGGCGGTCGGTTGTCCTTATCAGGGTCTTGACAATATCAATGTTCTTCCATTCGTTGAAGCCTCCGATGTTGTACGTGTCTGCCGCCTTGCCCTTGTGGAATATCAGGTCAATGGCACGCACATGGTCTTCCACGAACAGCCAGTCGCGCACGTTCTCGCCCTTGCCATATACCGGAAGAGGCTTGCGGTGGCGAATGTTGTTGATGAACAACGGGATCAGCTTCTCGGGAAACTGATAGGGGCCGTAGTTGTTCGAGCAGTTGGTCACCAGTGTCGGCATACCATAGGTGTCGTGGAAGGCACGTACAAAATGGTCACTGCCCGCCTTGGACGCGCTGTATGGCGAGTGCGGCGTGTAGCGTGTGGTCTCCGTGAAGAACTCCGTGCCGTAGGCACTGTGGTGCAGCGAGCTTGATGCCTTCGTGGTGAACGGCGAGGGCACCCCATCGGGGTCTGTCAGCCGTAGTGCGCCATACACCTCGTCGGTCGATATGTGGTAGAACAACTTGCCGTCGAAGCCCTCCGGCAGCCCCTCCCAATAGGTCTTGGCGGCCTGAAGCATGGACAGCGTGCCCAACACGTTGGTACGCGCAAATGCGAACGGGTCTTTTATTGAGCGGTCGACATGGCTCTCGGCAGCCAAATGGATAATCCCGTCAACGTGTTCCTCGGCGAGCAGGTGCGACACGCCCTCACAGTCACAGATGTCCATCCGCACGAAGCGATAGTTCGGCCTGTCCTCTATGTCCTTGAGGTTGGCGAGGTTGCCGGCGTAGGTCAGCTTGTCCAGGTTTATTATTCTGTAGTCCGGATACTTGTTCACGAACAGGCGCACCAAATGGCTGCCTATGAATCCGGCACCGCCGGTTATCAGTATGTGTCTCTTGTATTCCATATTGCTGATTGTTATATGTATCTATTGTACACTTTGTCTCTGCTGTCTCTCCCCGACGCGCGGCTACTGCTCTTCCTGGTCTTCTATCTGTGCCAGACACAGCTTCAGGGAGTCTTTCCAGTATGGTATGCTGATGCCCAGCACCTCTTTTATCTTCGTCTTGTCCAGCACGGAGAAGTGCGGACGCCTCACCTTGCTGGGGAACTCATCGCTGTGGCAAGGCTGTATGTCGCACGTGTTGCCACTCAGCTCACAAATCTCATGGGCAAAGTCAAACCACGATATTGCACCTTCGTTGCTGAAGTGATATATGCCCGTGTTATGCAGCAGGTTCTTCTCGATGATGCGTGCAATCACGTCTGCCAGGTCACCGGCAAACGTCGGGGTGCCCACCTGGTCGAACACCACCTTCAGCTCGGACTTCTCCGCCGTCAGACGGCGCATGGTCTTGACGAAGTTCTTGCCCCACTGCGAGTATAGCCACGCGGTGCGTATGATGATGTGCTTGCACCCTGTGCGTTCTATTGCCTTCTCTCCTGCCAGTTTAGTCTTGCCGTACACGCCGTTGGGCTGTGTCTCCCAGTCTTCGGAACACGGCATGCACCGCTCGCCCTGAAACACATAGTCTGTCGAGATGTGTATCAGCGTGGCATCGGCTTCCTTGGCTGCGACGGCGAGGTTCTCCACTGCACGGTTGTTTATCATGTCGGCCTTGTCCGGCTCGTCCTCGGCCTTGTCCACGTTGGTGTAGGCGGCACAGTTCACGACGACATCTATGCCCAAGTCCTTGACCATGCGGCACACGGCCTCACGGTCGGTGATGTCCAGCGGCATCCAGTCGCCTGCTATGTCGGTGAAGTAGTATCTGTTCCGGCTCATTCCGGCGACGCGCTCCATTTCGTGTCCGAGCTGTCCGTTGGCCCCTGTCACAAGTATATTCATCGGTTTTGTCCCTTTCTCTTTTTCTGTTGTGTCCTTGCGGACGATGTGCCTGATGCTTTCAGATGTTCGGGTTGCCGGTACGCTCCACCTCATCGATGACGCGCAGCAGGTACTGCCCGTATTCGTTCTTGAGCATGGGCTGTGCCACTTCACGCAGTTTGTCGGCACTGATCCACCCCTTTCGGTAGGCTATGCCTTCAAGACACGCCACCTTCAGTCCCGTGCGCTTCTCTATGACCTCTATGAACGTCGAGGCCTCCGACAGCGAGTCGTGCGTGCCGGTGTCGAGCCATGCGAAGCCGCGCCCCATGAGCTGCACCTTCACCTGTCCGTCGGTCAGGAACTGCTGGTTGACGGTCGTAATCTCCAGCTCGCCACGTGCCGAGGGCTTGATATGTTTGGCAATGTCGACCACGCGGTTGGGGTAGAAGTACAATCCCGTGATGGCATAGTTCGACTTCGGGTTTTGGGGCTTCTCCTCGATGCTGAGGCAGTTGCCCTCGCGGTCGAACTCGGCCACGCCGTAGCGTTCGGGATCGCTCACCCAGTAGCTGAAGATGGTTGCCTTACCCTCCTCTTCGGCCGTCCTCCTGGCCTCCTTCAGCATGGCACCGAACCCTGCACCGTGGAAGATGTTGTCGCCAAGCACCAGACACGCCGTGTCGTTGCCCACGAACTCCTCTCCTATGATGAAAGCCTGTGCCAGTCCGTCGGGCGACGGCTGTTCGGCGTATTCGAAGTGCACGCCATAGTCACTTCCGTCGCCCAGCAGCCGACGGAAGCTCGGCAGGTCGTGCGGCGTGGAGATGATGAGTATGTCTCTGATGTCCGCCAGCATGAGAGCCGAAATCGGGTAGTATATCATCGGCTTGTCGAATATCGGCAGGAGCTGCTTCGACACACCTTTGGTTATCGGGTAGAGCCTGGTGCCGCTACCGCCTGCAAGTACTATTCCTTTCATTTGTGTTCGTTGAATTTTGTCGTTATTGGTCGGGGGTCACGGGTGCCTGTATTCAAACGGGCTGTCCATGTCTCTGAGGCTGCCGTGATGGCGGTCCTTGTCCGAGAGCAGCACGTCCTGTCGTGGCAGACGCCAGTCGATGCCCAGGTCGGGGTCGTCCCATGCCAGTGCGCCCTCGCTCTGCGGGGCGTAGAAGTTGTCGCACTTGTACTGGAACACAACCTCCGGTGTCAGCACGCTGAAGCCATGTGCAAAGCCCTGCGGGATGAAGAACTGGCGGTGGTTGTCCTCGGTCAGTTCGACGGACACGTGGCGACCATAGGTCGGAGACCCGCGGCGTATGTCCACAGCCACGTCGAGCACGGCACCACGCACCACCCTCACGAGCTTGCTCTGCGCATACGGCGGCCTCTGGAAGTGCAGACCGCGCAACACGCCGTAGCAGGACTTGCTCTCATTGTCCTGCACAAACACCACCTCGGCAACCTTCTCGGAGAACTCGCGCTGCGAGAACGACTCGAAGAAGTAGCCACGTGCATCGCCGAAGATGCGCGGCTCTACGATGACCACACCGTCTATCTCTGTCTTTATGATTTCCATTGCTACAATCCTGTCTTTGGGGTTCTGATGCCAAAGTTACGTTTTCCACGCGACACGGCAATACGGCTGTACGTCGGAAAGTGCGTTTTTCCCGACAGACGAAGAATTTTGCACGTAAAACGTTTTGCGTTTGCAACAAAAGCCATAACTTTGCGCCTTGAAAATCGGGAAAGCTCCGAAAGCGGGAAGAGACCATTACACGTTTTTACCAATATATCTGTCAGACAAGAACAATTAAAACATCTACGATAATGAAGAAAGGCATTCATCCAGACAATTACCGTCCTGTAGTATTCAAGGACATGTCGAACGGCGATATGTTTCTGTCGCGTTCAACCTGCAAGACAAGTGACACAGTGGAGTTCGAGGGCGAGACCTACCCTGTTGTGAAGCTTGAAATCTCAAGCTCGTCGCACCCGTTCTACACCGGCAAGTCCAAGCTGGTCGACACAGCCGGACGCGTGGACAAGTTCATGAGCCGCTACGGCAAGGTGAAGAAATAAGAGCCTGCCGCCTCATTAGAAATACCGATTACGGCGAAGCCGGAAGAGTTCCCCCAACAGCGGAGCTTTTCCGGTTTTCCGTTTTCTACACCCCAATATCCGCATCCGCACATACGTGCGCGCACGGACGGCACACCGGCAGACGTAGAAGCCGTCGCAACACGCTGAAAATCAGTGCCTCCATGGACGTTCAACCACAGATCTGTGGACGTACAGCCACAACTCCGTGGACGTACAACCATAGCCGCGTGGACGTACAACCATAGCCGCGTGGACGTAC
>CAVHVD010000045.1:0-6659 GCA_963639425.1 Faecalibacterium prausnitzii | reverse complement strand
GAGTGGCTCTATACGGAACACGTCCCCGCCAAACTGGACAATCAGCAGCTGTCCGACCAAGATGATGAGGGCTATGGCCTCCAGACCGTAGGATTTGTTCAGATCCTTGAATGCCGATTCGTTCGTGCTGAATGTCTTGGCGTTGAACAGATTCCACAGCTGCAACATTACGAACACCGTGAAGAACACCGTCAGCCGGTGTACCGTCATGCCTCCGGTGGCGTGGTTGAAGTAGTAGAGCAACACGAGCAGTGCCACGAGAAATCCTGTGCCATAGACAATGATGTCTGTCCACATGCCGCGCGTGATGATGAAGTCTGTGGATTTGCGTGGCTTCTCGTTCATCACGCTGTCGCTGGGCGGAACCGAGGCCAGTGCCATGGCCGCGAAGGTGTCCATTATCAGGTTCACCCACAACATCTGCGTCACTGTGAGCGGCAGTTCGGTGCCGAAGAGTGAGCCGAGCAACACCACCAACAGTGCCACGAAGTTTATCGTCAGTTGGAAAAGTATGAACCGCTGTATGTTCTTGTAGAGTGAACGTCCCCACATCACGGCCGTCCCGATGCTGACAAACGAATCGTCGAGCAGGG
Organism: Faecalibacterium prausnitzii; assembly: GCA_963639425.1. Lineage (GTDB taxonomy): Bacteria > Bacteroidota > Bacteroidia > Bacteroidales > Bacteroidaceae > Bacteroides. Next base: position 6,066 of record CAVHVD010000045.1, on the reverse strand, counting down.
TGATGTCACTTGCCTCTTTTGCCACGGAAGTGCCTGAACCCATTGACAGTCCCACTTGGGCGTAGTTTAATGCAGGGGCATCGTTGGTGCCGTCGCCAGTCACGGCAACGACCGCTCCGCTCTTTTGCAGAAGTTGCACCAGGCGTTGCTTGTCACCGGGGCGTGCGCGGCTCATCACCTTTATCTCCGCGGCTCGTCTCTGCGCTTCGGCATCATCAAGTTTGGCAAAATCAGGACCGGATATTATGTCCTTGTCACTGTCGGCATGCAGTCCTATCTGTCGGGCAATCTCGCGTGCCGTGGCAGGTGTGTCGCCAGTCACAATCTTCACTTCAATGCCGGCTTTGCAGCATCGTGCCACGGCCGCAGGCACCTCAGGACGTATCGGGTCGCTGATTGCCACTACGCCCTGAAACACGAAGTCGGCATTTGCAATGGCATCGGCGCATTTGGTGCTGTCATCATCTATGACCGCATACGCGAATCCCAATGTCCTCATGCCTTTGTTCTGATATTCCAGCAGGAATGTCTCGGCATCTTTCTTGAAGTCCTCGGGAGCAACTTCCGCGCCGTCGGCTGTCTGCACCTTGTGGCATTTGCCGATGATGATCTCCGGTGCACCTTTTATATATAGCACCTTTTGGCCCTTTACTGCCGACTCAACCATTGTTGCCATGAACTTACGCTCGGTCGAGAATGGTAGCTGATCCACAACCTTTACGCTGCTGCGTATGCCGAGATAGTCCGTGCCTTTGTCCTGTAGCCATAGGAGCAGTGCCACCTCCGTCGGATTGCCTATTCCCTCTATCTTCCCGTCGTCGGCCTTGCCGAGAAAAGATGTGGTGTTCACGCTGATAGCTTCTGCCACCAGCTTCCCTGCTTCTGATGTCTGTAGACTGTCGTCCCCTTCATCCAGCCCGCTGAAATGTGGTTTGCTGATGCGCATCCTGTTCTGCGTCAGTGTGCCGGTCTTGTCGGTGCAGATCACGTTGATGGCTCCCATGGTCTCGCACGCGTGCATCTTCCGCACGAGATTGTTCGTGGCGAGCATGCGCCGCATATTCAGTGCCAAACACAGCGTGACGCTCATCGGCAGGCCTTCAGGCACAGCCACTACTATCAGTGTCACGGCCATCATGAAGATCTGTAGCGTTGTCTTTATGGCAGGGAGCCAATCGGCGAACGTGTGCATTTGCCCGAAGTCGTATGCCAGCACCACATCTTTCACGAAGAAGAGCACGAAAGCAATGCCGGCGGTGGCAAAGCCCACGTAGCCAATCAGACGTGCCAGCTTCTCCAATTGCTTGTTCAGCGGTGTTTGTTCATGTGTCTCTTCCGAACTCAAACGTGCCACTTTCCCGATCTCCGTGGCATCACCGACAGCTTCGACAACCATAGTGCCGTGCCCGTCAAGCACCGTTGAGCCGCGCATCAGGCGGTTTGACTTGTATGTCGCGTTCTTGTCAAAATCGGCTTCCGATGCGGTCTTGTCTGTTGCCGGTTCGCCCGTCAGCGAAGACTCATTTACCTGCATCGATAGCGAGTCCAAGAGCCTGCCGTCGGCGGGAATCTCATCACCGGTCTCGACCAGCACGATGTCTCCCACTACCACGTCGCGCCGCTTCACTTCGCACACAGCACCGTTGCGCATCACACGCACGCTGTTGTCGTCGTTCACGGCGTTTAGCAGGTCGAACTTGCGGTTGGCATCATATTCAAACAGAAATCCTACGCCGGTTGCCAGCGACACAGCGGCAATTATTCCGATGGTCTCGGCGTACTCGTTCTCGACCACTGACACCGCCAGCGACAGCAATGCGGCAAAGAGCAGAATGCGTATCACAGGGTCGCTGAATTTCTCTATATACAGCTTCCACATGGGCTTGCGCTTGGGTGGGGTCAGCACATTCTCGCCATGCTTTGCGCGACTCTCAAGTACCTCGTTGTCGCTAAGCCCTTTTATTTTTATCTCCTGTTCTGTCATTGCATGTCAATTGTTATAGTTAAACATCACACCGGCATATTCTGCACATATTGACAAAGGTATTGTGTGTTGTGATACCGCCACGTGTCACCGGCGTTACAAAGGTGTTACAATCCGTTGGTGCCGTGCCCCCTAATTCCTTATATCTTCGCCGCGCAATCGGCACACACACCCTTTATGACATAGTTCACGCAGTCCATGATGTATCCTTCCGGCAGATCCACAGGGGGAACGGGCGTGTCTGAAAGGCAGAATGTCTTGTGGCACCGCTCGCAATAGAAGTGTACGTGCATGTCATCATCATGTCCCTCGTCGGTGCTCAAGCATAATTCGTAGCGCACGCTGTCACCGCCGTCTTCTATGGTGTGTACCAAATGGTGCTCTCTGAATGTGTTCAGGCTGCGGAATACGTTTGATTTGTCGATGCTCTCCACCTTATCCTCCAGCTCTGTCATTGAGAGAGGACGGTCTGCACCGGCCAGTGCCTCCACTATTATTATGCGGTTGGCCGTGGGCTTGATGCCGTGGCACAGCAGCAGGTCTGCATATCTTGATGCTTCATCTTTCATTGTCACATCTTCTTCTCTGTATCTGTACTTGCCTCGACCACATTCACCACATAGTCGCCCAAACGTTCACATTCGCTGATGATGTCCATGTAGTAAACGCCCTGTTGGTAAGAGTATTCTTTTTTGTTCAGGTCTGCGATGTTTTGGCTTTTCAGCTGGTCGCGCAGGTTGTTTATTTCGTTCTCGATGTTGTACGTCTTGTTCACGCTTGCCACTCCGTCTTCAGGGTGCTGTATCACAGCCTCCATCCTCGACAGTGCGCTCGCGTCAAGTCCCATCATGAATTTCACGTGCTCTGCCTGTCCGGCGGTGAATTCTTCGTTGCTCTGCTTGTGGCGGTTGATTGTGCGGGCAATGTTGTAACAACTGTCACCGATGCTTTCGATCTCGCTGACCTCGCGCAACATGGCCCGAATCTTGCCTTTTGTCACGTCACTCAGGTGTGCATCACTCACGTTGCCCAAGTAGTTGGCAATCTCAATCTCCATATTGTCTGAAATGTTCTCGTACTTCTCGATTCGGCTGTACAGCTTCACAAACTTTTCGTCATCTTTCTCGTCGAAAAGCTCACGTACCATACCGAACATTCGCTGAATGCGGTTGGCGAATGACTGTATCTCCTTATCGGCTGCCAAAACCGAAAGCTCAGGGGTCTTCAGCAGACCGCTCTGTATGTAGCACAAACGGAAATCTTCTTCGTCTCTATTTTCCTTTGCTGGCAGAATCCAGCACACAAATTTTTCAATCGTCGGCACGAACCATACCAAAATGAACGTGTTTGTCACATTGAAACACGTGTGAAACGCAGCCAAAACTACAGGCAGAATAGTTGCTTTCTGTGCCTGCGTGTATGTCGTTCCTGCGGGATCGTATCCCACGAGGGAGCACACCATGTTGACAAACGGATAGAACACACACAGTACCCAAATGACACCAAACACGTTGAATGCTAAGTGAGCCAATGCGGCACGCCGTGCCTGCACGTTAGCACCTAAAGCTGCGATGTTGGCCGTCGCTGTGGTTCCGATATTTTCTCCCATAACAAGGGCGATGCCCAAATAGATCGGCAGCACGCCGGTCGAGCAAAGCAGAATGGTGATGGCCATCACGGCAGCCGAAGACTGCACGATGCACGTGATGATGGTGCCGATGAGGAGGAAAGCTATTATCGACGAGAAACTGTTGATGTCGAACGATGAGAAGAACTCAATCACCGTGGTGTTGTGCTGCAAGTCCATTTCGCGGCCTGTGTCACTCAGCAGTACCAGCGAGTAGAAGAGGAATGCAATGCCGAACAGCATGTCGCCGATGTAGCGTTTGCTTTTGGAATAAATCAGTATTATGCCGATGAAAAAAGCAGGGAATACCATCATCGTCAGATCCACACTGTAGCCCAGCGACATGATCCATGCCGTCAGCGTGGTGCCGATGTTGGCACCCATGATTACCGATATCGCTTGCGCCAGCGTCAGCAGTCCTGCGTTTACAAACGACACAGTCATCACCGTTGTGGCCGATGATGACTGTACGGCACATGTAATCAGTGTACCTGTCACTATTCCTGTAATCCGGTTCTTTGTCATTTTCTGCAAAATGAGACGCAACTGCGAACCGGCCATTTTCTGCAAACTCTCACTCAACGATTTCATGCCGAACATCAGCAATGCCAATGAACCGACAATCTTGAACACGTACAAAAGGGTGTTGTCCATATTTAAATATCATAAAACAGCAACGGGAGTTTCATGATAAAATGCTACCTTTGACAGAAAAGACACAAATAGTGCGTACATGAAACATATGTTACAAATCTACTGCAAAAATAGAAAAAAGTATCTGGAATTTCCGATAGGCAGCACTCTTTTGGAGATTTATAATGGCTTCGGACTTGATTTCCCCTATCAGGTCATCAGTGCACGTGTCAACAACGTGTCTGAGGGACTGACGTTTAGGGTCTACAACAACAAGGATGTGGAGTTCCTTGATGTGCGTTCTTCGTCAGGCATGCGCACTTACGTGCGTTCACTCTGTTTTGTCATCTACAAAGCTGTCCGCGAACTCTTCCCCGGCTGCAAGTTGTTGCTCGAACATCCTGTTTCCAATGGCTACTATTGTCGTCTCATAAAGGCTGACGGCGATGCCGTCACGGTGGATGATGCCAAAGCAATACGCAAACGTATGCAGGAGATTATTGCCGAAGACATACCGTTCCTGCGTGAGGAATGTCGCACTGAAGAGGCGATGCACCTGTTCAGTGAGGCCGGTATGGACGATAAGGTTAAGCTGCTGAAGACCTCCGGTTCCCTTTATACCACATATTACAGGCTTGGTGACACGATTGACAACTACTATGGTGCTTTGGTGCCCAGTACCGGCTTCCTCAAGGTGTTCGACATCGTGAAGTATTATGATGGGTTGCTGCTACGTGTACCCACGAAGGATAATCCTCATAAAGTGGGTGATATTGTCAAGCAGGAGAAGATGCTCACAGCTTTTAAGGAGCACCTCCAGTGGGACTATATTCTCCACATGGGCAATGTTGGTGACCTGAACGAGATCTGTCAGCGCGGATTGGCTACACAGGTCATCAATGTGGCCGAAGCTCTACAGGAGAAGAAAATATCACAGATAGCCGATACCATAGTGCAGCGCGGCAGGGACGGTGGACAGCCCGTTCGGCTTGTGCTGATTTCAGGTCCCTCGTCATCGGGCAAGACGACTTTCAGCAAACGGCTATCGGTGCAGCTGCTGACCAATGGCATCATTCCCTATCCTATATCGTTAGACAACTATTTCGTCAATCGCAACGATACGCCGCGCGATGCGCAAGGTCAGTTCGACTATGAATCGCTTTATGCTCTTGACCTCGATCTCTTCAATAGCCAAATGAAGTCGCTATTAAGAGGCGAGGAGGTGGAACTGCCTTACTATAACTTCAATACAGGTCTACGTGAATACCGCGGAGAGAAACTGCGCATAGCGGATAATATGGTTCTCATCCTTGAGGGCAATCACGGGCTTAACCCTGACCTCACACCTCAAATCCCCGAGGAGAACAAGTTCAGGATCTATGTTTCGGCTCTTACCACCATCTCGCTTGACGATCACAACTGGATTCCCACCACCGACAATCGCTTGGTGCGACGCATCATACGCGACTTTAACTTCCGTGGCTATTCCGCACAACAGACCATATCGCGCTGGGCAAGTGTGCGTGCCGGTGAGAATAAGTGGATATTCCCCTATCAGGAGAATGCTGATGTCATGTTCAATTCGTCGATGCTATATGAGTTTGCCGTATTCCGTTCACATATAGAGCCAATCCTCAACATGGTGCGCAACGATTGTGAGGAGTATGCCGAAGCACACCGTCTGCTGAAATTCATCAGGTACTTCACACCCATACGCGACAACGAGATTCCACCCACATCTCTGATGCGGGAGTTCATCGGCGGCAGCAGCTTCAAGTATTGATTACGGCGCGTATTTCTTCTCTTTGCGCACATCTCGCCC
>CAVHVD010000044.1:0-6039 GCA_963639425.1 Faecalibacterium prausnitzii | reverse complement strand
GTTCTGCACGGTGCTGAGCGTGACAAGACGCACACCACGAGGTGCAGTGCCCTCAATACGATAGGCCGTCTGTGCACGTAGCACAGGCAGCGCAAGGGCGAGGCACAGCAGGCACATCAACAGTCTTCTCGGCATATTTCTTTCTATCCTTTCTCCTTCGTCCACACGCATCGTCCGGCCTTATTGTCCCGCCGTGGCAGAGCTGATGTCCAACAGCTCACTGGTGATGGCTTGCTGGCGACCTTTGTTGTATTGAATGGTGAGGTTGTAAATCAGCTCATTGGCATTGTCGGTGGCGGTCTGCATGGCCATCATGCGTGCCGCGTGTTCCGATGCCGACGAGTCAAGAAAGGCAGCAAACACCTGCATGTCCAGCACCACGGGCAGCATACTCTCAAGGAGACCTTCCATTGAAGGTTCGACGATGTAGTTGTCGTTGTACTTCCTGCCGCTGCCTGCCTCCGCAGCACCATCCGTCGCGGAGAAAGCAGACAGGTCTATGGGCAGATAGGTGCGCGTGACGAGCTGCTGCGAACCTGCCGAACGGAAGTGATGATATATGAGGTCAATGCGGTCGACCTCGTGCTTGAGGTACATGTCCACAAGCTTCTGCGCCAACGGCTGCACGAGAGCAAACGACGGTCTGTCCATTTCCGCCTCATAGTCGCCGGAGAAGTCGAAGCCCCTCTTACGCACGGCCTTGGCAATCTTCTTCCCCACGGGGATGACGGTGATGTTGTCGTGTCCCAAGCTCTTGAACTTATCCAGCTCTGAATCGAGGGCGCGTGCCACGTTGGAGTTGAACGAGCCGCACAGCGACGTGTTCGACGAGAATGCCACAATGGCAACCTTCTTCACCTCGCGTGGCTCGGTATAGACCGTCTGCACAGAATCGGCAGAGGTCAGGAAACGCCGCAACATGCCGCAGAGCTTCTGCTGATAGGGCAACATATGCTCCACACGCTGCTGTGCATGGTGCAGCTTGGCCGACGACACCATCTTCATGGCCGACGTGACCTGCCTTGTGCTCTTGACGGAGTTTATCCTGGTCTTGATTTCCTTCAGTGACATATAACTAAGTCTCCTTCCATGTCTCTATCCGTCACGTCAGGTGAATTGCGTGGCGACCTTGGCTGCGGTCTCCTCAAGCAGCCTCTGCACGTCATCGTCTATGATGCCCTGCCTAAGCTGCGCAAGAACATCGTCCTTGTGGTTGCGGTCAAGGCTATCGAGGAACTGCGTCTCAAAGTCGGAGACCTTGTCGAGCGGGATGTCCTTGAGCAGCCCGTGCGTGCCGCAATAGAGTATGGCCACCTGCTTCTCCACCGGCATCGGGCTGTACTGCGGCTGCACCAGCAGCTGCGTGTTCTTCCGTCCCTTGTCGATGGTGAGTGCCGTGACAGGGTCCATATCGCCGCTGAACTTGGTGAACGCCTCCAACTCACGATACTGTGCCTGATCTATCTTCAGCGTTCCCGCCACCTTCTTCATCGCCTTAGTCTGCGCATTGCCTCCCACGCGGCTGACGGAGATGCCGACATCGATGGCAGGACGGTTGCCCTGATTGAAGAGGTCGGTGCTCAGGAATATCTGTCCGTCGGTAATAGATATGACGTTCGTAGGTATGTATGCCGACACGTCACCGGCCTGTGTCTCAATGATGGGGAGCGCAGTGAGTGAGCCTCCGCCCTTGACGATGCCGCGAAGGCTTTCGGGCAGGTCGTTCATCTGCTCTGCCACTTCCTGCTGGTCGATGATACGTGCCGCACGCTCAAGCAGCCGCGAATGTAGGTAGAAGATGTCGCCAGGGTAGGCCTCGCGTCCTGACGGACGACGAAGAATCAGTGACACCTCACGATAGGCCACAGCCTGCTTGGACAGGTCGTCATAGACCACCAACGCATCACGACCGGTGTCGCGGAAGAATTCGCCGATGGCAGCACCGGCAAACGGGGCGTAATACTGCAAGGCGGCAGGCTCGCTGGCTGTCGCTGCGACAACGATGGTATAGTCCATGGCACCGTAGTGGCGCAGTGCCTCAACGGTTGAGGCCACGGTTGAGCCTTTCTGTCCGATGGCGACATAGATGCAATATACCGGCTTGCCGACCTCGAAGTTGGAACGCTGGTTGATGATGGTGTCTATAGCTATGGCGGTCTTGCCTGTCTGACGGTCGCCAATGATAAGCTCACGCTGTCCGCGACCTATAGGGATCATGGCATCGACAGCCTTCAGTCCAGTCTGTAACGGTGTGCCCACGGGCTGACGGAAGATGACACCGGGTGCCTTGCGCTCTAACGGCATCTGATAACGTTTGCCACCGACATCGCCCTTGCCGTCGAGCGGCGTACCCAAGGGGTCGATGACACGTCCCACCATCTCATCGCCCACCATGATTGAGGCGATGCGCTTTGTGCGACGCACGCTGAAGCCCTCCTTGATCTTGTCGGTCGGGCCGAGTAGCACAGCTCCCACATTGTCTTCCTCAAGGTTCATCACAATGGCACGCACGCCATTCTCGAACTCCAGAAGTTCGTTTGCCTCCGCGTTTCGCAGGCCATAGATGCGTGCCACACCGTCGCTGACCTGTAGCACAGTGCCGACTTCATCGAGTTCTACGCGGGTGTCAATGCCCTCGAGCTGCTCACGCAGGATGTCGCTTACTTCGCTAACCTTTATGTTCAAATTCGACATAGTTGGATTTCCTTAAAAATAAGTTCTTTGCAATCAGACCACACGCTTGTTCTTGTCAAGGAACTGCTGCTTGACTTTCCATATTTGTGTGGCAATACTGGCATCAAGGCGGTAGTCGAGGATGTCGAAGACGAAGCCTCCAATGATGTCAGGGTTCACCTCGGTTTCAACCTCCATGTGTGCATGCAGCAGATTTCCCGTCAGCCTGTCGATCTCGTCGAGTTTCTCTTTCGATATGGGGAAAGCTGTCGTCAGCTTCGCTGTACCGATGTTGTGATGCCTGCGATAGAGATCCATATAATCCCGACAGATGAACTGCAACATATCCTCACGCCGATTGCGGATGACAAGCCTGATGAACTTGACGAAGCTGTCATCGGGCGTGGCCTTACCGTAGGCGGCGGTGCAGATAAGTCCGAGACGCTGTGCCTCGGTGAGCGTCGGATTACCGACCTCAGCACGCAGACTCCGATTATGCCCCATGCTGTATCCCAGCATCTCCATGGCCGGATAGAGTGCCTCCTCGCTCTTGGTGTCCTGTGCAAACGCCATCAGTGCACGGGCATATCTCATTGATACTATTCCTATGTCCATAGTGTCAACTCTCCTTGGCTTCCTGAAGCACCTGATCTATCATCCTGTCAAGCATCTCGGACTGCTCCTTGCTGTCCGACAGCTTTTGACGGATAATCTTCTCGGCGATCTGCACGGAGAGCACAGCCACCTGGCTGCGTATGCTCATGATGGCCTCATCTTTCTCCCGCTTAATCAGCCTGCGCATCTCCTCCAGCTCTTTCTCTCCGGCCTGACGAGCCTGCTCTTGAGCCTGAGCCACAATCTTGTCACGCTCGGCCGCCGCCTCACGCAAAATGCGTCCCTGCTCGCGGTTGGCTTGTGCTATGAGTGCATCGCTACTCTCCTTGACTTTGGCAAGTTGCTCATTGGCCTGCTTGGCAGCCTGCAAGCTTTGGTCGATGTAGCTCTGCCGACTTTCCACCATCTTTACGATGACGGGAAAGCCGAACTTGGCCAAAATGCAGAACACAATGCCAAACGACAAGAGCATCCAAAACAACAACCCACTGTCCGGTACCAATAACGACATATCACAAATATCTTTTATGGTTCAAGACATCAGAGCAATATGCAGAGCAGGCAGATAATAACTCCCAGCAACGCAACACCTTCGACCAGTGCCGCAGCGACAATCATGTTGGAACGGATGATGTTTGTTGCTTCCGGCTGGCGGCCTATTGCCTCCATTGCCGATGCGCCAATCTTACCGATGCCAATACCTGCGCCAATAGCTGCAATACCTGCACCCAGTGCTGCGCCGAACTTAGACAGACCTGCTGCCGTAGCAGCCTGCAATAACAATGTTGACAGTAACATAATTACCTCCTTTATTGTTTGATTAAATTAGATTCTTTGTTTCTCCCCCAGTGTGTTCCGGCTCACCGTGGTTTCTCCTTCATGTTTCTCCTCACCGCCCTCCTGCGCCAGTCCAATGAAGACCGACGAGAGCAGTGTGAACACGTATGCCTGAATGAACCCCACCAATACCTCAAGTGCGTTCATGAATATGCTGAAGAGCACTGCAATGACCGTCGATGAGCCGTTGATGACAGCACCCATCTTGGCCGTCAGGAACACAAGACACGTCAGTACCAATATCGACATGTGTCCCGACATGACGTTCGCAAAGAGTCGTATCATCAACGACATCGGCCTGGTGAGCATGCTGAAAATCTCTATGATGGGCATTATGGGTATTGGCATCTTGAGCCACCACGGTACATCAGGCCAAAATATGTCTTTCCAATAACGCTTCGTGCCGAACAGATTGATTGCGAAGAACGAGCACAGAGCCAGGAAGAAAGTGATGGCAATATTGCCCGTCAGGTTGGCACCACCGGGGAATATCGGAATCAGTCCCATGACGTTGTTCAGGAAGATGAAGAAGAACGCCGTGAGCAGATATGGCGAGAACTTCCTCCAGTTCGGTCCTATGCTTTCCTTTATCACTCCGTCGTTGATGGCCATGATGAACATCTCCATGAATCCCATGAAGCCACCAGGAGCCTTGTCGGTGACCTGATGGCGTTTGTACCAACGGGCTACGCCTAAGACAACAACAAGCAGCAGAGCCGAACTCATGAAGAGCGACAGCACATCTTTGGTTATCGAGAGGTCGAAAGGACGCACCTCGTTGCCCTGTGCGTCATACTCAACAAGGTGACCTTCGTAAGGACTGCCCTCGGCAGCCATGCTAAGTCCTTCGTAGCTACCGCCGTTCTCTTCCAGACGTGCAGACGAAAATATGTGCCAACCGGTGCTGCTGTGGACAATCACCGGCAAGGGGATGGTAATCTCTGTGTCGCCCCACGTGGTGATGTGCCACTGGTACGAGTCAAGAATGTGGCCGAATATTATTCCGCGCATATCCACATCGCTCCCACCACTATCGGTCTCCTGTTCCTGCGCACGGGCAGGAACGGTAGTAGCCGCCAGCAACAAAGCCACAAGCACGACCCAAAACTTCCTCAAACATTCCATCATCATTCTCTCCTCATCTATACGTCCCCACCCTACAGTTTGTCTTCGGACAACTCGACACACACGGTTACGTCGTTGCCATTCATCTCCACAAAGCCTTTGCTGATGCCAATGCTTTGTTCCTCACCTCCGGCAACATAGACCACATTCCCCGCCGCAAGCGACGAGATGACAGGCGCGTGCTCCGGCAGAATCGTGAACCGTCCGGCAGAACCTGGCAAAGTAACGCTGTCGATGTCGCCACTGTACACCTGCTTCTCGGGTGACAATATTTCAAGATGCAATGCCTTCATATTCCATTCCAATCAAAATCAGTGCTTCCTCTCTGTCAGCCCTGCTTCTGCGTTCCCTTAGTCTGTTCAAGAATCTTCTCGCCCTTGGCGATGGCCTCCTCTATGGTGCCGACATTGAGAAATGCCTGCTCCGGCAGGTAGTCTACCTCGCCGTCGAGAATCATCTTGAAGCCCTTAATGGTATCTTCTATCGATACCGTTGTCCCGGGCACCCCTGTGAACTGCTCTGCCACGGCGAATGGCTGCGAAAGGAAACGCTGCACGCGACGGGCGCGGTTGACGACCGTGCGGTCTGCATCTGACAGTTCCTCCATGCCAAGGATGGAGATGATGTCCTGCAGCTCCTTGTTGCGTTGCAGTATCTGCTTCACGCGCTGTGCTACGTTGTAGTGTTCTTCGCCCACGATGTGCGGGTCAAGTATTCTTGATGTCGACTCCAGCGGGTCTACCGCCGGATAGATGCCCATCTCCGTAATCTTACGGTTCAAGACGGTGG
>CAVHVD010000043.1:0-18758 GCA_963639425.1 Faecalibacterium prausnitzii | reverse complement strand
AAGTCCTTTGCTTATTATGCGGCTCCGCCGCAATCCTCGGCAAACTTAGAGGTTGAACGTCCACAGAAACCGTGCCTGTATGGTCACGAAAACCGTGCCTGTATGGTCATGAAGACTGTGCCTGTATAGTCACGGAGATTATGAACGCACAACCGCATAGCCGTGAGTGTGAAGCCATAGACACACTGATTACCACCATGTTACGAGAATATCACCATTGCCGCGTGCCCCCTCCAAGCCATTCCGCCGGACACGTCAGGAGACAACAGGACACGTCGCACCAAGCGGACAGTCGCCAAACAGCAACATAACGATAATGGGATGATGTCACATCATCCCATTACCTTCATTCAAATAAACATAGGGCAGTTTATTTGCTTCCTACTGACTTCCAACGGAAGTGCATGTTGATTGATGCGGCGGGCCGAACATCCCCACCTCACGTGTGTCAACGCTTTTTCCTCGAAAGCAATGATAAGCAGTAATCGCATGGCAGGTCTTCTGACTCGTCTCGGCCAATGTTCTTGAGGCGCGCCTTCCCATGCATACCGAACATGCACAGTGGCTCAAAAGTTGCCTCACGGCCTGTCTTTCGGAGACTCACAGCAGCGGGACTGTTCAGGATTTGCACCTGATTCCCTTTTGATCGCCGCGCCCGTTGCTGGGTTTGGCAAACCATGCGCTGCAAATGTACGGCATACCAACATAACGGCAAAACATTTCGCTTTATATTTATCTATCGTTGTACGTCCATAGCCGTGTGGCTGTACGTCCGCCCCTGTGCCGTTCATGATGCGCATATATACAACAAGAGCCTCACCGCAGCCTTACATAATAGCTGCGCTGAGGCTCTTGTACGTCAGTCTCTTGTTGACTGTACTCTATCGACCGCACATCCCTTCAAGGTTCACTGTGCTGCCGTAGGAATCAAACGTCGTGCTTCTCCGTCATATCAATCTCCTGTCCGTCGGCATCGTAGAACACGTACTGCAAGAAGCCCATGCTCTGATTTGGTATCAGCTTGAAGCCAACACCATATCGCATCTGCCACTTGCGCTTCAACGATACGATGCCTTTGGTGATATAGGCAGCGACATACGGATGGACGTGCAAGGAAAACTTCTTCTTCCCGAGTTTGTTCACTATGTAGTCAATCTTGCTCTCCAGAGAGTCGGTAAAGAGGATGGACGACTTTATCTTGCCCGTGCCAAAACACGTGGGGCAGTCTTCTGTGGTGTCTACGTCCATTACCGGCCTTACCCTTTGTCTTGTAATCTGCATAAGCCCGAACTTACTGAGCGGCAGGATCTTGTGACGTGCCCTGTCCTTCTGCATGTCGGTGCACATGCGTTCGTAAAGCTTCTGACGGTCTTCGGCAAGAGCCATATCGATGAAGTCGACAACGATGATGCCGCCCATATCGCGCAGACGCAGTTGTCGCGCCAGCTCGTCGGCGGCTCCGAGGTTCACTTCAAGTGCAGTGGATTCCTGATTGTTTGTCTTCGTGCGGTTGCCGCTGTTCACATCTACCACGTGCAACGCTTCGGTATGCTCTATAATCAGGTAGGCTCCGTTCTTGTAGGACACCGTGCGTCCGAATGAGGCCTTTATCTGCTTGGTGATGCTGAAGTTGTCAAAGATGGGAATGTCGCCCTTGTACAGCTTCACGATTCCGGCACGCTCAGGAGCTATCAACGTCACGTAGTCCTTTATCTCCCTATATTCAGCCTCATCATTCACGTAGATGTGCTCGAACGAGGGATTGAATAGATCACGTATCATGCCTACGGCACGGCTCGTCTCCTCGTAGATCAGTGTCGGATATTTCGTGGCTTTCTGTGCTTTAGCCATCGCGTCTTCCCAACGCTTTACCAATACTTTAAGCTCGCCGTCAAGTTCTGCCACACGCTTGCCCTCGGCCACTGTCCTGACGATAACACCAAAATTCTTCGGCTTGATGCTCATGAGCAGCTGCTTCAGACGCGCCCGTTCTTCGGCCGACTTGATCTTCTGCGATACCGATACCTTATCATCGAATGGCATCAGCACCAAATAACGTCCGGCGAACGACAGCTCCGATGTCAGTCTCGGTCCCTTGGTCGAGATCGGCTCCTTGACAATCTGCACCACCACCTCCTGTCCGACGGTAAGGAGTTCACTGATGGCTCCCTCTTTTGGCAGTTCTGACAGGTGCTTGGCCTTGCTGATTGATGTCAGATGCTTCTTGTCGCTTAAAGTCTGTTTAACGTACTTCTCCAAAGAGTTGAATTGCGGACCTAAGTCCAAATAATGAAGAAAAGCTTCCTTTTCGTAACCCACGTCCACGAAGCAGGCGTTCAGTCCGGGCATGACCTTCTTGACACGCCCAAGATAAATGTTGCCTACGTTGAAAGCCGTCTCATGACCTTCGCGTTGGAACTCCACAAGGCTGTTGTCTTCAAGCAGCGCGATGGATACCTCGGTAGGCTTTACGTCTACTACTAGTTCGTTTGTCACAGTTCACTATCTTTTTTAGAACTCTCTCTGCCGGCTGCCGTTGCAGTCGGCGTGGTTTAATTTAATTCCTAAAAACAAAAGAACAAACCCATGAGGTGTTGGCTTATCTCTGTTGTGCAAGTTCCCTCATAAGTTTGTCCGTTTGTGCTTATCAATTCTTAAAAAGACCTTTCTGCAAGAAAGAGTTTACTTGCTCTTATGCCTATTCTTTCTCAGTCTTTTTTTACGCTTGTGCGTAGACATTTTATGTCTTTTTTTCTTCTTTCCGCTTGGCATAGCTTCTTGAAATTTTAATTGGTTAAACGGTATATTTAAATATGAGTCAATTCTCCTTGACCTGCTCCACAAATGTCTTCGATGGTTTGAAAGCCGGAATATTGTGCTCGGGGATTATGAGCGTAGTATTCTTGGATATGTTACGCCCCGTCTTCTGGGCACGTCTCTTTATGATGAAGCTACCGAAGCCACGCAGGTAGACACTCTCACCCTTCGTCAGCGAACCTTTGACAGCCTCCATGAAAGACTCGACCGTCTGCTGGGCTGTCTTCTTGTCAATACCCGTGCTGGAGACTATTTCGTTGATAATATCAGCTTTTGTCATATCGTTATCTGTTTGTTTAGACAATACTTCTTGTTTTTCAGAGCGCAAAGATAGTGGTTTCGGGTGTTACAGGAAAACTTTTGCCAATATATTTTTCCAAGTCCGGTCAGTCGGTGCCGCGTTCGCGCTTAAGCTGTACCTCGGGTTTTGCCACAGGCTGTAGCGTGTCTGCCGGCTGTACGACAGGCAACGGCTGTAGTAACGTGTCACGCTGCAAGGCTGTACTGTCTGCGGCAGAAGCGTTGCGGCGACGGGACTTCAGATGCGAGCGCATGGTGAAGTCATTCCACGAATCGAAGTCCTTGCGGAATATTATGCCGATGCCTTGTGTGGTGAGGTTCGTGCGCGTGAAGTACTTGTCATTGGTCTCGTTGTATGCCTTCAAACGTATGTCGCCCGACGGTGTCAGCAGCAGCTGTGCGTCAAAGTCACCGACGAAATTGGTGTTCGACATCCGATTCTCGCGATAGCCGAAGTTGCCGTTCACAATCAGGCGGTTGTTCAGCAGCGTGCCGGACAGTATGCCCTCAAACTCCATGTCGGTCCACCCGTTCTGTCCCGTGCTCAAGTTCGTTCCGAAGTTCCAATTGTCGCTGTTGATGACCGCCGAGAGTGCATTGTTCAGCTGTCCGCTGAGCGTCGAAGACACCACGCTACTCATCACGTTTGAGTTCTGCGTCACGTTGACATACTCAGGCGTATAGAACTTACCGATGCTCAGCAGGTAGAGGATCTGCATGTTCATCTGCTCCTCGGTGGGGATATAGTTGTTTATCAGTGCCTGAATTTCATCGTTCTCAAGCGGCAGTTCCAGTCCGAGCGACAGCTGCGGCTGCGTGATGCTGCCCGTCATGTCCATGAGGCAATCCACGCGAACCGATGTCTGCGTGATGTAGGAGCTGGCATTCGGTATCAGGTCGTTGAGCGACACAGAGTTGACCTGATACTTGGTGTGCAGGTCTATGCCGGCTTCAAATGGGTCACCGGCAAAGGTCAGCGTGCTGCCATCCTGAATGACGAAGTCCTTACGTATGATCTCCTGAATGCTCATCTTATACGTCCCCTGACTCATCCTGTAGCTACCGAACATGGTGAAGCTGCCTTTGTTGTACCAGTCGATGCGCAGGTTTGCCGTGCCGCGGCTTATTATGGCATCACCCGTCAGCGGATCCATGACGATGCGTATCACGGCATCGGGAGTTATCTCTGCCAGTATATTGAGCCTTATGTCTCCGCCGGAGCCACCGGCATAGCTGCGCCCTTCTGCCTCTTGCGCCGTGGTTTCCGCATCATAAAGCACGGGGACGGGCACGGTGCGCCGTGGTGTGCGGTCAACGAAGCGCACGAACTCGCCTGCCGCGGCTGTGGCCACACCATCCTTGACATAGGTGAACGTGGTGTTGCGGTTTGTGGTCAGACCCATGTCTATGCTCATGCCGTCGGCATCATTGCCCGTCAGACTGATGCTTCCCGTGCCGAACACGGTGCCGTAGAACGTGTAGTCGGCATTCTGCGCGGTATTCATCACGAGCATGTTGTTCACGTCGAACGACAAGTCATAGCTCACGTCCCTGAAGTGTGTCCATAGGATCTGTCCGTTCATCAAGCCGCGCGTGCCGCGCTCATCGTAGATGGCGGCATTGCTGAAGAACAGTCCTTCGGGCAACGCCACGATGCTGTCGCGCACACTGTATGTCGTGTTCAGCATATCGATCTTCATGCCTGCGTCGCCAAACACGCGACCGCTCACGGTCAAGGCCTTGAACTTACCATATAGATTCACGTCGCCCGACACGCGACCGTGGAAGTCGGACGTTATGTTGCTTAGGAAGCTCTGGAGGAATCCCACGTTGGTGCTGTCGGCATGCACGTGGAGGTCGAGCGAGCTGATGGGTTTCAACGGATAGATATATCCGTCGACCGTCGTGCGTGCCACGTCGCCCTCCCTGATGTCGGCATCGACATACAGCCCCTTCCTGTCGTTGTGCCACTCGCCGATTATGTTCATGTCGCCTATAATGCTGTCGTTGTAGCCGAAGTTTCCTATGAAGAGGTCCGAAAGCAGGTACGGCTCGCCCGTCACGCTCGAAGCCACGGAGCGTCCTGTGGCTTCACCGTCGAAAGTCACCCCAAGGTCGGCAATGTCGAAGATGTAGCGAATGTTCATCCGGTTCATGTCTATCAGCAGCGAGTCCCCCCGCTCCGGCCCCAGCACGCCGTCGATCTGTATGTGGTGGTCGGCGTTGTTGACCGTCAGGTTGCTGAACACGGTGCGTTCTTTCTCTATGGTGATGCGGCTCCGATGCACGTTCCACAACGTGTCGTTCAGTATCAGATCCGACGGCAGCACGTCTATGACGGTGCTCTTCGCCGCCTCTCCCTCCACAGCCTCGCTCTGTGCGAAGTGAATCAGCGCGTCCAGCCTTCCGCTCAAGGTCATGGCTCCTGTGTTCCCCCAGTTCAACGTGGCTTCGATGCTGTCGTTGCGTGCCGTGGCCGTGGCCGAGACGTTCAGGGCATCATCGGCACGGCGGTTGCTGAAACGCACGTTGGCCTGAAAGCGGTCACCGGAGTTGTCACACTGCACCACGCCGCTCTCTATCAACCGTCCGTCATAGCGCAGCCGAGGGAAGTAGCCCTCTATGCGCATACGACCGGCATTGTCGCTGAAGAAGCCCTTGAGCGTCGACTTCGAATACACCGTCAGCGGCACCTGCATGACGGCTGCCACGAAGTCGGTGTTCGACACCGTGACATCGAAGCTGAAGTCATTGTCGGCTGTGCGCACTCCCGTCTGTGGGAAATAGCCCGGCAGATAACGTCCGAGCACGCTCGCCACGCTGGAGTAGAGCGTGCGGTATGAGTAGTTACCCTCGATGCCGGCATCCACGAAGTCCGACTCCAGCCGCAACAGCTTGCCGCCACCGTCGGTGTGGTGTGCCGACAGGGTTATGCTGTCGAGGGTGTATGTCCGCTCGGGGGTAATGTAGACCATGCTGTCAAGGCTGAGACGCCCCATCATGTCGTCTATGTTTCCGCCGGTGAAATCGGCATTGATGCGGAACGACATCTCGCAACCCTGATATTTGTCGCTCAGCTTCAGCTCCGCAGGACGCAGCCCGTCGACGACACCCCTGAACCGGAACACGTCTGTCGCTCCGGCAGTGTTGAAGCTGCCGCTGAAGCCCACGCGGGCATTCTCGTCGTTGAGGCTGGCCTGTCCGTCAAAGCCGCCGTTGCGGTATTCGCCGTCAAGCTCTATGTCCTTATAGGTATAGCCGCGGTATTGCAGCGAGTCGACCAATCCGCGCACTGTCATGTACGGATATTGCGCCGTCATGTTACCGGCGTTGATGTCGAGACTGAAGGTGATGGCATCCAAATCCCTGTTGCCCGTCAGACGTCCCAGCTTGAAGTTGTCGGTCTGCATCCTGCCGCGCAGTCTGCCGCCGGCGGTGCTTGTGTTGATGTGCACATCTGCCGCCACGGTTCCCAAGTCGGTGCGGACAAGTCCTCTGGCGGCGATATTGTCCATTGGCCCCTCCACATATCCACTGAAGTCGATGTACTCCATGTGCCTCACTGCCGCCGGCACACCGCCGGTGCTCCCGAGGTTGCGCGTCAGGAACGCCACGCCTGCCGAGTCTGCCAGTGCCTGCTGTAGCTCGGCCTTCACATGCAGCCTGCCCTCGGCGGCTCCCGTCAGTCCACAGACCTCACCCCTGCCCTGCACCCGCAGGTGGTCGCCGTCGATGTTCAGCAGGGTGCATTCTATATCGTCGGGCGTGCCGCGTGCCGCCATCTCGACACGCACCTCGTCCTTGAACTGCGAGAACTCGGGCACGAAGGCACGGATGTCGTTCAGCGTTATGCCCGATGGCAGCAGGCGTGCGTCGAAATACACACTGTCAGGGCGCGCCGTCAGGTCGGCGATGTCACTGTAACGGACACGTATGGTGTCGAACGCCAATACCGTCTGTGGCAGTTCAATCTGCAGGCCGTCAACCACAGCCCCCTTACCTCCTGCCACAAGGTGCATGTCCAGGCGGCTCAGCTCAAATCCCGAGTTCTGTTCGGCAAGGCTCAGGCGACGCACCGAGAGGTTCAGCGAGTCGTTGCGCAGAGGCCGGAGCGAGATGTTGCCGCGTATGCCGGAAAAGGCCAGGCGGGATGTGTTGAAACGGCCGGGGGTACTGTCGGCACCGCCCACGTCATAGGTCACGGTGCCACGCCTCAACAACAGGGAATTTATGCGCAGATCCAGGCGGCTCGGCTCAGTATTGTCGTCGGACGAGAATTTGTCTATCAGGAACTGGAAGTTTGGCCGTGCATCCGCACTGTCTTTTGCGGCATGCAGATTGAACCCGAACAGCTGCACCGTGCTTATCGCCACACGTCCCTCCAGCAACGGCATTAGGCTGTACTTGGCAGAGAAGCGCGCCACGCGCAGCATCTCACGTCCCTGACGGTCGTGCAGCAGCACGTCTTCCACTATCAGACGGTTCAGGAATCCGGGGGTTATGTCACCGATGCTGACCTCCACCCCGAGCCATGACGACAGCTCTGCCGCCACGGCACGCGATATTCCGCGTTTCATCACGGGGATGTTGAAAGCCGCAACCGTGCCTATGTATGCCACAAGCACAATCGCCACCAACCACGTCACTATGTTCTTGAATGTCTTTATACGGCTGCCCTCTCCCCGAGTAAACAGGGCAAAAGTAGGTATTTATATGTTAACCGAGACCCTTTTTTACTACTTTTGCAACCGCAGTGATGCACCCTGCATCGACGAAAGGAGAAGAGAGAAATGAACAACACATACATACTTGGCATTGAGTCGTCGTGCGACGACACGTCGGCAGCCGTCATCCGCGACGGCTGGCTTCTGAGCAACGTTGTGGCAAGCCAAAAGGTACACATGGCCTATGGCGGCGTGGTGCCGGAACTGGCATCGCGTGCCCATCAGCAGAACATCGTACCTGTGGTGCATGAAGCCTTGAGGCAGGCAGGCATAGACCGCACCGACCTCAGTGCCATAGCTTTCACACGCGGACCGGGACTCATGGGTTCACTGCTCGTGGGTGTCAGCTTCGCCAAGGGCATGGCGTGCTCTCTCGATATTCCTTTGATTGATGTCAACCACCTGACGGGACACATCCTTGCCAACTTCATCAAGGTGGAGGGTGAGGAGAACGTGCAGCCGCAGCTGCCGTTCATCTGCCTGCTGGTGTCCGGCGGCAACTCGCAGATTGTGCTCGTGCGTGCCCACAACGATATGCAGATCCTCGGACAGACCATCGACGACGCTGCCGGTGAGGCCATAGACAAGTGCTCAAAGGTGATGGGGTTGGGCTATCCTGGTGGCCCCATAATAGACAAGCTGGCGCGGCAGGGCAACCCGAAGGCTTTCACATTCAGCAAGCCGCACATCGCCGGACTGGACTACAGCTTCAGCGGACTGAAGACCTCATTCCTCTATTCCCTGCGCGAGTGGGTCAAGACAGACCCCGACTTCGTGGAACACCACAAGGAAGACCTTGCGGCATCGCTCGAGGCCACGATAGTGGACATACTGATGGACAAGCTACGCCGTGCGGTGAAGCAATATGGCATCAAGGACGTGGCACTGGCCGGTGGCGTGAGTGCCAATAACGGTCTGCGCAATGCCTTTCGCGACCATGCCGCACGCTTCGGGTGGAACATCTTCATACCGAAGTTCAGCTACACCACCGACAATGCAGCCATGATCGCCATCACTAGTTACTATAAGTACCTGGACCACAACTTCTGCGACATTGATGCCCCCGCATTCTCAAGGGTCAGCATCTGAACCGCCATACTCTATAAGGCGCGAAGGGGATACTCTCCTGCTCCCAAGGCTATAATTACGGATGTACAGCCACAGGTTTGTGGTTGTACGTCCACAGACTTGTGGCTGTACGTCCACAGATTTGTGGCTGTACGTCCACGGAACTGTGGTTGTACGTCCACGGAACTGTGGTTGTACGTCCACGGACTTATGGCTGTACGTCCGCGGAGCTCCATATCCTGTGGCGTGTCAGCCTCTCCGAGGAACCACAGCATGAGTGGGCATCATCACGGCGTGGTACCGTGCTGTGGGATGTGCCTGCCAGTCAGAGCGTTTGCCGCCATTTTTTTTGCGACGGGAAGAACTTGGTTGTTGAAAGAAAGACATTAAATTTGTCGCATGCTGACCGGCAAGATGGAGACCTGTCATGACCTGTGCGGGCTTGTGACAAGAAGCGGAATGTCGGGAGGCGCGATACAGACCTTAAAAAATACATAAACAGCCATGAAGATGCAGCATTATCTGGTTCCGTTCATGTTACTGCTGAGCGCGACCGCAGCCTGTACAACCGACTATGTCGACAATGGAAAGAACATCACCGTCAGAGTGAGCCAACCGACACCCAACGGTGCAAAGCTTCTAAGGATGGAAGTCATCAACGACAACATCATCCGTGTTCGTGCCACCAATGAGGAGGCCTTCCCCGACAAGCAAAAGAGCCTTATGATTGTCCCGCAGACGCAGAAGGCCACATACAACGTTTCTCAGGAGGGGAACACCGTGACCGTAAGCGCACGAAACGTGAAGGCCGTCGTGGATGCAGCGACCGGTCATGTGGCGTTCTATGATGCCGAAGGCCATCTTCTGCTCAATGGTAGCGAGAACGGCATGACCTTCAGCCGCTACACCGTTCCGGCAGACGACATCGGCGACGGGACACTCACCGACGCACAGCGCAACGGATGGTCGTGGAATGTCGTCTTCGAGAGTCCTGACGACGAAGCATTCTACGGGCTGGGGCAGCACCAGGCTGACGAATATAACTACAAGGGAAAGAATGAGGAGCTGTTCCAGTATAACACCAAAATCTCCGTTCCCTTTGTCATGTCCAACAAGAACTACGGCCTGCTTTGGGATTCCTACTCGCTGTGTCGCTGGGGCAATCCCAATCCTTATCGCCAACTCGGACAGGAATTCACGCTATATAATAAGGAGGGGAAAGAGGGAGTTCTGTCGGGCACGTACACCCAGAGCGACGGTAGAAAGGTAGTGCGCGATGAGGACTCCATCTACTATGAGAATAGCGAAGAGGTGAAGCGTCTGCCGCGGGAGATCAGTCTCGTCGGCTCCAACGTGGTGTATGAGGGCGAGATTGAGCCTCACGAGAGTGGCGACTATCACTTCATACTCTACTACGCCGGCTATACCAAGGTGTTCATAGACGGTAAGGAGGTCGTTGCGGAGCGTTGGCGCAAGGCATGGAATCCCAACTCGCACAAGTTCGCAGTCCGTCTTGAGAAAGGCAAGAGAGTCCCCTTGCGCATAGAATGGCAACCCGACGGAGACGTGTCCTATTGCGGTCTGCGTGTGGCATCTCTCACGACAGACGAGGAGCAGAACAGGATCAGCATCTGGAGTGAGATGAGCAGGGACATGGACTACTACTTCATCGCGGGGCAGGACATGGACGGCGTTATCTCCGGCTATCGCACCCTCACCGGCAAGGCACCGGTAATGCCGAAATGGGTCATGGGGTTCTGGCAGAGCCGCGAACGCTATCGCACGGCGGACGAGGTCACGCAGACACTCGGCGAATTTCGCAAACGGCGCATCCCCGTCGACAACATTGTGCAGGACTGGAACTATTGGAAGGATGACCAATGGGGAAGCCATGTCTTCGATGATGACAGGTATGCAGACCCGCAGAAGATGCTCGACGATGTACACAGTATGCACGGCCGCTTCATGATAAGCGTTTGGCCGAAGTTCTACCATAACACCGACAACTACAAGGAGCTCCAGTCGCACGGATGGATGTACACACAGGCAGTGAAAGACTCCCTGCGCGACTGGGTCGGCCCGGGCTATATCGCAGGCTTCTATGACGCCTATTCCGATGACGCCCGCAACATGTTCTGGAGGCAGATAAACGACAACCTCTACAAGAAATATGACTACGGCATAGATGCCTGGTGGATGGATGCCTCGGAGCCTAACGTCCGCGACTGCACACCCATCGGCTATCGCAAAGCTCTCTGTGGGCCGACGGCAATGGGGTCGAGCACGGAATACTTCAACGCCTACTCCCTTGTCAATGCCGATGCCATATACAACGGACAACGGGCAACAGGCAACAACAAGCGCGTGTTCCTGCTGACGAGGAGTGGATTTGCAGGATTGCAGCGTTACAGCACCGCCTCCTGGAGCGGCGACATCGGGACAAGATGGGAGGACATGCGTGCACAGATGACGGCAGGACTCAACTACTCCATGTCGGGCATCCCATTCTGGGGGATGGATCAGGGCGGATTCTCTGTTGAGAGTCGTTTCGAACAGGCACAAAGCATCTTCGACCGCACGGGAGAGGAGAACGAGGATCTGAAAGAATGGCGTGAGCTACAGACACGCTGGAACCAGTTCGGATGCTTCATACCTCTGTACAGGACACACGGACAGTGGCCGCTGCGCGAAGTCTGGAACATCGCTCCGGAGGATCACCCCTGCTATCAGTCCATCGTCTACTACGACCGTCTGCGCTACCGCATGATGCCATATCTGTACAGCATCGCAGCATGGGCAAACCTGAAGGACTACACACTGATGCGCGGCCTTGTGATGGACTTCGGGGGTGATGCCAAGGTCAATGACATAGGCGACCAATGGATGTTCGGCCCCGCATTCATGGCTTGTCCCGTCGGGTACTACAAAGCCCGCACGCGGGAGGTCTATCTGCCAAAGCAGTGCGGGTGGTACGATCTGTACACCGGAGTGCACTATGCAGGCGGACAGACCATCACCGCAGATGCCCCATACGAGCGGATGCCGGTGTATGTCCGCGAAGGATCCATCGTGCCTTATGGCCCTGAGATACAGTGGAGCGACGAGAAGCAGCCCGAACTCATCACACTCTATGTCTACACAGGAAAGGATGCCGATTTCCTGCTATATGAGGACGAGGGTACAAACTACAATTATGAGCAAGGGAAATATGCGACCATCAACATCCACTATGATGAATCGTCCAAGACGCTGACATTCGGCAAGCGCAACGGTTCGTTTGACGGTATGTTGGAGAACCGCAAGTTCCATGTGGTCACAGTTACGCCGACTGAAACGCAGAGCCTCGAATTTGACAACGTCAATGGCAAGACAGTGTCCTACAACGGCAATCAAACAACGGTGAACCTCTGACAGAGACAGTCAGAGGCCAGACACGAACGTGCCTCGCACCAGCCTCATAGATGTTGAATCACACCCCTAACCCCAGTCTAAGCATAGCGCAGACTGGGGTTAGTTGGGTGTGCGCCGCGCACCCTCGAAGAGGTACACATGCTACTGGATATGGCTGGACGTGTTCATCAAAGAGCAACACTACATGATGCCCCACCACGTGATGTGCCTCTTCTAACGGTCTCTACGTTCTCTCTGTTCCTTTCCAGGAGGTCACTGCTGCCGCTGTTGATTCTCTCCGTTATGCTCTCCGCACCGACAGTTCTGCTGCCACCGGTAGCGATAATGGCAAGAACATCCAGTACGGCTTGGCTGCCGACGGTGTTTTGCGTTCCTCTTATGGCTACGCCACCTCCGGCTACAACTCTCTTCCCAAGCTGACCATCACCTACGGCACGGGCTCTGGCCAGCTCTACATCAATGCCTTCGACGGCACCAAGGTTGAGTTTACCACAGGCGGTGACCTGAAGACTGTCGAGGTCGGCAAAAAGAACACCATCGAGTTCTCTGAAGGCTACATCTACGACGGTTACCTCACCTTCAAGGATGTCGATGTCCGTACTTACGGCATCAAGTATGACCAGAAGAATGACCCGTTCACGTTCACTGTCGGCACCATGCCCGACCAGAAGACGGCCTCCGGTCTTACTGTCCCCTTCACTCTGACTACTATCGATGTTCTGGGTACTGTCAAGGAGACCTCTCTTAAGGTCAGCCTATCCCTTCAGGACAGCGCTGTCACCTCTTCGGAGCAGGAGATCGACCTTAGCAAGGATGACGATGAGTGGTACTTCACCGTTGACCTCGCGAAGTACGGCATCAACAGTGACTTCTGGGTAAACAACCACGACAAGTTCGTCGTTAAGTCTCTGTTCTCTGACAAGAGCTGCAATACGGCAGCAGATGAGACGCTTGGTGAGGGCAACACCCTTACTGCTTCTCTTGTTGATGCTAAGGGCAAGGCCGCTTCCGCCGGTGATGCCACCGCCATCAAGGTCACCCTTGCTGTCACACAGGCAACTTATGTCACAGCCTATGCCAACACGACGTACTACATCAAGATAGAGTCCCAGACCACGGATGATGAAGTCATCAGCACCATCACTGTCCCTGTTGTCTTCAAGGCACCTACCCTCAAGACCATTCTTGACGATCATGCTATTCCTGGCTTTGTTGACAAGACCGACGGCACCCTCCTTGGCTACTTCACTGATAACTCGAGCAGTGTCAACCTCACTAACCTCTTCACGGACCTTGTTGACGGTTCAAGTCCAAACGATGTTAAGATCGGCACTGGTACTGCCCTGACCACGGTTGCGTTCGATTTGGACGATGTGACCAAGGTCGCCAAGAACAACACCGGCACTGGTGTCGCCTCCAACCTTGTTGCCAAGTTCGGCTCTTCCGCTACCGAGACCAAGCTCACGCTTGTCACGGATGATGACTACCAGATCGACCCCGATGACGATGCACCTGTTAAGGTCAAGAGTCAGTCGTACATCTACTCCGGTTACGGCAAGAACCTCATTGTCACCGCCGAGGCTACGACTTACGGCGAGACCGGCTTCAAGTATGCTGATAAGGACGGCCAGAGCAGCTTCAAGATCCGTCTTTCTAGTCCTATTGCCAGTGGCCAGGCACCTGTTGTCACCCTCAAGCTGTCGTCTTCCGCTCTTGGCGACGGTGGTGTCCATCTCACCGCTTCCGCCATCACGGGTATCCGTGCCAACGGTGAGACATACTCTCTGTTCAAGTTCTCCTCGGCGACCACCGCTGAGGCTGCCGGCAAGGACGGCACTGCCAAGTACACGGCTGACGGCCTCGCTGGGAGCGGCAGCAGCGTCACCTTCGGTGCTGGCACCTACGTGAAGACTGACGGCGAAGATGCCACCGAGACGTGGACTGATGAAGACGGCGTGACCCACGACGGTTACATCGTCTACGTGAAGAATGACCAGACCCTCGGCTCGTTCCCGCAGGATGACAAGATTGCGATCACCATTACCGACGACTACGGTTACACTCGTGTCTTCAAGACCTCTGTTACCATCGTCAAATGAGTGACACACGTGTGAGCTGCCCTTCCCGCCTTCCGTCCCCGCGGGTGTTACCACCGGCCTGTGGCGTGGGGTGAGGTGAGGCGACAGCGATAGACCATGAGGGCATGCACCATGATGTTCAACGTCGCAGTCTAACGATGCCCATCGTTGCTGTCCAAGGATGGGCATTCTTAGGTTCTTTAAACGGGCATCGTTAGGTGCTATGCTTGCCCATCGTTAGACCCTAAGAATGGGCATCGTTAGGGTGCTTCTCGAGGCAAACACGGGGTTAGTGAACGGAATTGTTCAAAAGTGACGGTTTTTGAACAAAAACACGGCTTCGATGGGCAATCAGTGGCCAATTTTTGAACGGTTAGTAAACAGATAGTAAACGTTTTTGAACGGGCTTGTTTTTTTACTCTGTCTGTGCCGCAGGGGATATACTTACTTCATCAAGTAAGTAGTACTACGCCCACTACATATACGTTAACAGCAAATAACACAATGCCGGTTAAACTTGGGTACGGACATACTTGTCAAAAGGGTGAAGTTTAACAAAAGAGGTAAGACTATGAGAGGTAACAGATTTTCAATGGTATTAGTTTTTTCATTGCTGTCGGCAGGAACGACGCTGACGGCACAGAACAGCAATGACGACAAGACACCGTTCGTGGAGACGCAGGCACGGCGCATGGCAGAGGACATGGGGCTGGATGACAAGACATCAAGGGATTTCAAGGAGCTGTTCGGCAGATATATCGAGGAGATGGAGAAAGCCAAAGGACAGAAGCCCGAAGGCGGCAAGGACGGCAGACGCGAACAAAAGGCACTGACCGATGCCGAGATAGACAAGATGACGGAAGAGAGCATCGGACATGAAAAGAAAAGGGCAGAGGTGAAGGAGAGGTACTTCAAGGAGTTCAGGAAGCTCCTGACAGCACGGCAGACTGCCCGCGTGCTGAACATGGACGGACGCAGAGGTGGTCGGCACATGGAATTCGATGGCGGCAGACACGGAGAGGGTAACAGCTTGAAGCGTCCCGACTGGAACAAGATGAAAGACAGGCGCGTGCGGAGTGGCGCGTCAGACAATGCCAAAGACTGAAACGAACAAAATTGATATATTGATTTAAGGTTGTTAATGAGAACGAATTAGTTCTGCGTATTTCTCACAATACGCGAAAGAGGATGGCCGCTGCGAAGCAACCATCCTCCTTTTTTGTTTCACGCCCTGCGGGCAGTGTATGTGCACACGTCAGATCTTCACGACACCGCTGAAGCCCATGAAAGCCATGGCAAGCATACCGGCAACGACAAGTGCGATAGGCGTGCCCTGCATGCCCTTGGGTATGTTGGTGAGGCTCATCTGCTCGCGTATGCCGGCAAAGAGCACCAGTGCCAACCCGAAGCCCACAGCTGTGGAGAAAGCATAGACGGTGCCGGTGAGCAGGTCGTAGTCCTTCTGTATGACCGATATGGCAACACCCAGCACGCAGCAGTTGGTGGTGATGAGCGGAAGGAATACGCCCAGTGCCTGATAGAGTGCCGGAGACACCTTCTTGAGCACGATCTCGAGCATCTGCACCAGGGCTGCAATGACAAGGATGAAGGCAATGGTCTGCAGATACTGAAGTCCGAGCGTGTCGAGCACATACTTCTGAAGAATGAAGGTGACGATGCTTGACATGGTGAGGACGAAAGTCACGGCAGCACCCATGCCCATGGCCGTGTCGAGCTTCTTGGAGACGCCGAGGAACGGACAGATGCCGAGGAACTGCGAGAAGACCACGTTGTTGACAAATATCGCCGATATGAATATCAATATAAGTTCCATTTTATTCTGTTTGTATTAAGATTGAACGTCAATATTAGCTCTGCACCACTTTCACGCCTTCGACTTCTTCAGCCGGTTCACGCCAGCAATGAGAAATCCCAAGGCTATGAATGCCCCCGGGGCAAGCACGAAGATGAGCATGCCGTAGTCTTCGGGGAAGATGGTTGTGTTGAATATCTTGCCCGTGCCGAGCAGCTCGCGTATGGAACCGAGTATCGTCAGAGCCACGGTGAAGCCCAAGCCTATTCCCAATCCGTCGAAGAACGACGGCAGCGGCCCGTGCTTCGAGGCAAAGGCTTCGGCACGTCCCAGCAGGATGCAGTTGACCACAATCAGCGGTATGAAAAGCCCAAGGGTCTTGTAGAGACCGGGGACATAGGCCTGCATGACCATCTGTAGCAGCGTCACGAACGAGGCTATGATGACCACAAAGGCCGGTATGCGCACCATGTCGGGGATGAGGTTCTTCACCGCAGCGATCACGGTGTTTGAACATATCAGCACAAAGGCTGTGGCCAAGCCCATCGACATGCCGTTGATGGCACTCGATGTCGTTCCGAGCGTGGGACACATGCCAAGCATCAGCACGAATGTGGGGTTCTCTGTGATGAGACCGTTAAGGAATACTTTCAAATTGTTCATTTCTTATATCTCCCCTCCATTATTTGTTTTCTGATTTACCACTCTGCTGCGATGCACCCGATGTGGCATCGGCCGTCCGGCCGTTGAAGACGGCATACGCGGCATTCACCGCACTGAGGAATGCCCTTGAGGTGATGGTCGATGCTGTTATGGCATCGATGTCGCCGCCGTCCTTGGTGACGATGAGGTTGTCCTTGCCGGGGTTCTTGCCTATGATGTCGCCTTTGGCTCCTTTCTTGAACCACAGACCGGCCTTGTCTCCCAATCCCGGAGTTTCCGAATGGCTGAGGATTGAGTAGTCATTGATGTTGCCGTCCTTGTCGAAGCCGATGAGGATGGTCAGCTCACCGCCAAACCCCATTGCAGACGACTGCACGGCTGCGCCTATGCTCTCACCGCCCTTGGAGGCCGGATAAACAATATACTCCGAGCCATTGGAGCTGACGGTCTGCTGCTCGGCTATGGGGTCGTTGTCAAACCCCGGAACGACTTCACTCACTGCATCGCTCAGTGTCTTGGCACTGGCAGCGGCGATGGGAGCCTTGGTAAGCTCATTGACAAAAGCCAGTATGCCTACGGTGATGACTGTAATGCCCGTGAGCACCAGCACCATATTCTTCAGTGACGATTCTAACTTCTTCATTTCTTTACTGCTTTTACTGCTCTGCTGCTGAAACGCTGCGGTTTAATGTAGATGTTGATAAGAGGCACAAAGGCGTTCATGATGAGAATGGCGAACGACATACCTTCCGGATAGGAACCGAACAGACGGATGATGACGGTTATGAGTCCGATGCAGATGCCATACACAATCTGTCCGCGATGGCTCATCGGCGATGTCACATAGTCTGTGGCCATGAAGATGGCACCAAGCATCAGGCCACCGGTGAAGAGTTGCGTCATGGGTGACGGATATACAGTCGGGTTAGCCAAATACATTATTCCGCCGAAGGCAAACACCGTGGCAATGATGGCAACGGGGATGTGCCATGTGATGATTTTCCGCCAAATCATGAATGCTCCGCCAAGCAGCAGTGCCAACGCACTGATTTCGCCCAACGAGCCACCCATGTTGTTGCCGACAAGCATCTCAAACGAAGCCGGAAGCTGGTCGAGCGAGGCACCGGGGGCACCATTGATTATGCCCTTGATGAGACCGAGCGGCGTAGCTGCCGTCGTGGCATCGGTATAGGCGAAGAGCTGTCCCGGCACAGGCCATGTGGTCATCTGTGCGGGGAACGAGATGAGCAGGAACACACGTCCCGCCAATGCAGGATTGAAGGGGTTGTTGCCCAAACCGCCAAACGGCATCTTTGCCACACCTATGGCGAAGAGAGCACCAAGGATGACGATCCAGATGGGCAGGTTCGACGGCAGGTTGAATGCCAGCAGCACGCCGGTGATGATGGCGGAACCGTCGGTGATGGTCGTCGTCGGCCGTTTCATTATGAACTTGACTATTGCCCATTCAAACAGGAGGCACGACAGGACCGAAGTAAGGGTTACGATCAATGCTCCCAGACCGAAGAAGCACAGCGATACGATGAATGCCGGAATGAGGGCAATCAGCACGCCATACATATTTTTCTTTATGCTGTCGTCGGCATGGTCGTGGGGCGAAGGCGACACTAACAATTTATTTTCCATCTCTTCGTCTGATTTTTATTTGTTTGCATTGCGGGCACGTATTATCGCTCCCACCTTTGCCTTGCCGAGTGCAATGAAGTCGAGCAACGGACGGTTGGCAGGACAGGTGAACTGGCATGCGCCGCAACTCAAGCAGTCCATCACATCTTCTCTCTCAAGTCTCTCGAACTCGCCGTGCTCGGCAAGCTGGGCTATCAGGTATGGCTCCAACCCCATCGGGCATGCACTGACACACTT
>CAVHVD010000042.1:0-2795 GCA_963639425.1 Faecalibacterium prausnitzii | reverse complement strand
GCTGAGACGTTCCGACCTGGTATGCGTCACCAGTCCGCAATATCGGGATGATTCTCTTCCGCTTCAACCATTCAAGGATAAGGTGAGGATCGTGCCAAATGCGATGGACGAGAATAAATTCATCCTGCATGATGGAGATGAGGTAAGGATTGAGGCTGTCAAGGCGAAGTATGGCCATAAGCCGATAGTCTTCTTTGTCGGTCGCCATATCCAGTACAAGGGATTGCCACATCTTATCCATGCAGAGCGGCTTGTGAAGTCTGACTGTGTGTTTGTGATAGCTGGTAGCGGTCCGTTGACTGCGAAGCTGAAAGCGCAATGCAAGTCGGAACGTGTTCATTTTGTGGGCAGACTTAGCGACGAGGAGCTGAAGCTCTATCATTATGCTGCCTCTGTCTTTGCTTTCCCATCCATCAGCAAGAATGAGGCGTTTGGTGTGGCGATGGCAGAGGCAATGTATTGCCATACTCCTGCTGTCACCTTCACCATCCCTGGTAGCGGCGTGAACTGGGTGTCACTGAATGGAGAGACCGGCATTGAGGTGGCAAATGGCGATGATGAGGCTTACGCTGGGGCGATAGACCGACTGGTAAGTGATAAGGTGCTAAATGAGAGATATGGTGCTGCCGGACATAAGAGGATTGTGGAGAACTTCACGATTCCACAGATGTTGGCGGCGCAAGAGAAGTGTTATAAAGAGCTGAGAAATTGTGTCCTGCGAGGGTGATGCTATAACAAATAATAGACAGAGGGTCGTGTCATATTTGACACGACCCTCTGTCTATTATTAGAGTTTACACCTTTTTACTCGACGTTGATGGAGCGCACGGTCTTGGCCCTGTCATCTTCGGTGACCTTGGGCAGAACTACGCTAAGCACTCCGCTGTCAACGTGTGCAGAAATCTTGTCCTTGTCCACATCATCGGGCAGTATCATTGTCTGCTGGAACTTGCTGTAGGAGAACTCGCGGCGCAGGTAGCGTCCGTTCTTCTTCCCTTCCTTGTCGGCACTCTTCTTCTCCATGGTGATGACGAGGTTGTTGTCTTCGTCTACGTGTACGTTGAAGTCGTCCTTGTTGAGACCAGGAGCCGCAAGCTCTATCTCGTAGTCATGTTCTGTCTCGAATACGTTGATGGCAGGTGCTGTGGCATTTGCACGTGGCATCCATTCGGTGTTCAAGAAGTCATTGAAAATACTCGGTAACCATTCTTGATTTCTCCTCATTGTTGGTAACATAATCAAATCTCCTATTCTTTAAGTTTTTTCTTTGTTCTATTTTCCTTGAGCAACCTTCACGTTAACGCTTACGGTTTGCTGTGCCTTCACGTCTCCGTGAACCGCTGTTCACTCATGGATTTGCAAGTGGTGTGCCAATGGGTATTGCACTGCCGGATGCAGACAGTTGTTTATTGTTTATGACAAAATTGCAGTTACACAAGGTCTTGTGCATGACATTATGTCTGAATTGTACATTTGCGTGCATGGTGTTGTATGCTGAAGAGAATAAAAGTAATGGATAATTACGCTGTTATTGATATAACCTTTACTTTTGCAGAGCATTCCGGTGGCATTGCGGTACTGCGGGTATTGGTTTGATGCTTCGCGGAGATGCAAGAGAAAAAAGATTGTTTAACTAATGACTGAAAGGCAAAGAAGATGTTTCAGGAAAAAGTTGGAGAGAATGCCGGTGTCGTTTGGAATATACTGAACGGCACGGAAGGCAAGGCATTCAAGGAGATCAAGAAAGAGAGCGGATTGAAAGAGAAAGACCTATACCTGGCTTTGGGCTGGTTGCTCAGGGAGGGCAAGGTCTCTGTTGATGCAGCAGAAAAGGACTTGCTTGTCAAGCTCGTCTGAGGCACACGCATACACACACTGAGATGGTGCGTCGCAACATTTGCACATATGCGTTGCAATGTTGTTGACGCACATCTTTTTTATACCATATAACGCACGGACAACTATGGACAAGAGGATTATAAACGTTGGGTTGGTGCAGCAGCAGAACGGAGCCGATGCCGATGACAACAGACAACGCCTTGTGAAGAACATAAACCAATGTGCCGACAAGGGCGCACAGATGGTGGTGTTGCAGGAGCTGCACAACACACGATACTTCTGTCAGACGGAGAATGTTGACTTGTTCAACCTTGCAGAACCGATACCCGGCCCGTCGACAGAGCTGTTCAGCAAGGTTGCCGCCGACAGACATATAGTGTTGGTGACATCGCTCTTCGAACGTCGTGCCGCAGGACTGTACCATAACACCGCCGTGGTGTTTGATACCGATGGTAGCATCTGTGGCAAGTACCGCAAGATGCACATCCCCGATGACCCCGCCTACTATGAGAAGTTCTACTTCGCTCCAGGTGACATGGGCTTCCGCCCCATACAGACTTCGTTAGGCAAGATTGGTGTACTGGTATGTTGGGATCAGTGGTATCCCGAGGCAGCACGCATCATGGCTCTCGGTGGTGCAGAGATGCTTGTCTACCCGACGGCGATAGGATGGGAGAGTACTGACACCGATGATGAGAAAGAACGCCAGCTGAACGCCTGGATGCTGTCGATGCGCGGACATGCCGTGGCTAACGGACTGCCTGTGGTTGCCGTGAACAGGGTGGGACATGAGCCTGACCCGTCGGGACAGACCGGCGGCATAACGTTTTGGGGCAACAGCTTCGTGTGCGGGCCGCAGGGAGAGATGATTGCCCATATGGGAGCCGAAGCACCGGACAATACTGTTGTTAGCATAGATCTGTCGCGTTCCGAGAATGTGAGACGTTGGTGGCCGT
>CAVHVD010000041.1:0-2746 GCA_963639425.1 Faecalibacterium prausnitzii | reverse complement strand
TACCAGAAGTTGTCGTCGGGGTAGTGGCAGGTACGCACTGCATTGATGTTGAACTTCTTCATGATCTCAATGTCTTGTATCATGCGTTCGCGTGAGACGACGTAGCCGCCGTCGGGATCCATCTCATGACGGTTCACACCTTTGAACAGCACCGGCTGTCCGTTGACAAGCACTTGTGCACCTTTAATCTCAATCTTGCGGAAGCCAACCTTTACCGGAATATACTCCGTCACGTCCGTGCCTTTCTTGAGGCTCAGCATCAGCGTGTACAAATAAGGTGTTTCGGCTGTCCATTTCGCCGGATTAGACACTTCAAACCGCAGCTTTCCATTGGCTGAAGCACTGGTTTCCTGTTCGGAAACCACCGTGCCGTCGGCATCAATCAGCTGTGCGCTGACTGTTCCACCGCCTGTTGCCGAGAAACGGACATCGAGTGTGCCGTCGGAATACTGTGCGTCAAGGTCAGGAGTCACGCGCACATCGGTGATATGCTGCTTGTTGCGGGCATACAGATAGCTGTCGCGTGCCACGCCGCCATAGCGGAAGAAGTCCTGATCTTCCAGATAGGTGCCGTCACACCAGCGGAACACCTGAAAGGCTATGAGGTTCTTCTTCCCTGGCTTCAGGTATGATGTTAGGTCAAACTCCGCTTCCAGCTTGCTGTCTTCGCTGTAGCCTACGAAGCGTCCGTTAACCCACAGGTAGATGTTCGATGTCACGGAACCGAAGTGTGCAATGATCTGCTTGCCGCTCCAGTCGGCAGGAACGGTGATTTCCTTGCGGTAAGAACCCACATGATTGTCCTCTACGGGTACCTGCGGCGGATTGTTCTTGAACTGCTCGCGCCACGGATAGCCGATGTTCAGGTATTGTGGCGAGCCATATCCGTTAAGTTCCCACACTCCGGGCACAGGCATGGTGCCCCATCCACGGTCGTTATAGTCGGTCTTCCAAAAGTCCAGCGGACGTGCATCCGAATCTTTCACCCAATGAAACTTCCATGTGCCGTTGAGTGTCATGTAATTGGCAGACTGCTCTTTGTCGCCACGGCTTGCCAGTTGACGGCTCTCGTAGGCAAAGAAATCGGCATGCATCGGCAGTCTGTTGACCTCATTCTTGCCGGGATCTTGCCACTCGTTGCTTTGGGCAAAAGCCTGCATGGAGAGAGCCATCAGCAGTCCAGCGGCAAATTGTCTTGCTGTAATCATATATGTATTCCCTGTTTTAAGATTAACAATGTACAAATGTAGGAATTTTAATTACATTTGTCCCGGACAGACAGAAAAACAATGGCGGGGATCTACATTCACATTCCTTTCTGCAAGACGCGTTGCATCTATTGCAATTTCTACTCCACCACCACCAGCGAATACATGGATCGTTATGTGCGCGCACTGTGCCGTGAGATGCAGATGCGCTGCGGTGAGGACGGAAGCAATGACCTCAAGACTGTCTACATAGGAGGTGGAACGCCGTCGCAGCTGTCAGGCCGCAACCTTGAGCTTATATTCAGCACGCTGGACCGCACCTTCGGCATCGGACAATGCGAAGAAGTCACCATAGAAGCCAATCCTGACGACCTCACCGAAGGCTATGTCTCCATGCTCGGCATACTGCCGGTGACTCGCATCAGTATGGGTGTGCAGACGTTCGACGACAGCAAGCTGCACTTCCTGAACCGGCGGCACGATGCCGCCGAAGCCATTGCCGCCGTGGAGAGATGCCGCAAGGCGGGGTTTGACAACATAAGCATTGACCTGATCTACGGGCTTCCGGGTGAGACAACGACCGAATGGCAGAACGATTTACGCACCGCCACTGCTCTTGGTGTGGAGCATATCTCGGCCTACAGCCTGACCTACGAGGAGGAAACACCTATATATAATATGGAGAAGCACCACAAGATAGAACCTGTGGACGAAGAGACGAGCTTGGATTTCTTCAGCCTGTTGCGCCGCGAGCTGATAGATGCCGGCTATGAGCACTATGAAATCTCCAACTTCTGCAAGCCCGGGCATCAGGCGGTGCACAACAGTTCCTACTGGCACGGCGTGCCTTACTTGGGACTTGGAGCAGCGGCACATTCCTACAACGGCAGTACACGTCGTGAGTGGAACGTGGCTTCGCTGACGAGATACGTGGAAAGCATAGAGGACGGCAGGCGTGACTACGGCTTCGAGGAGCTGGACGGGCAGACGCAGTACAACGAGTTCGTCATGACAGGACTGCGCACGTCCCAAGGCATCAGCCTCAGCAAACTATCGGCACGCTTCGGCACAGAGCTGCATGACTACTGTCTCAATATGTCAAAGCAATATCTTTCGACCGGCAGGATGCAGATTGACGGCGACCGTCTGCACCTCACACCTATCGGTATCTTCATCTCCGATGCCATCATCAGTGACCTCATGAGCGTGCAACCGTGCGACACAGCGCAATGAATGATTTGTGAAAGAAGCATCAGATGTCATTGCCGTTTGTCATAGTACCCTGTGTCATAGCCATTCTGCTTGTTACGATAACAGTAGCACGGACGCGACTGAAAAAGAGATCCATTGAGTTATCGGAGAAGATAGGCCGTCTATCATCTTATGGGAGAGGGCGGGCAGGAGATCGACAAATCCATTCCAATGGCGGATCGCTTGTAGGCATTGCATCCGATTTGAGCAGTAGCTTCTATCACACAGTCATCTCCACAAGGCAAGCAACAGATTTCATCAATCACTATACGGCAACTTACAGGGAA
>CAVHVD010000040.1:3354-7886 GCA_963639425.1 Faecalibacterium prausnitzii | reverse complement strand
GCTCCTTGCCCGTGCCGTTCTCGCCGGTGATGAGCACCGTCGCGTCTGTCGTGCTGACCTTCTCCACCGTCAGCTTCAGAGACAGCATCCCTGCCGACGTGCCCCA
The DNA here is from genome assembly GCA_963639425.1 of Faecalibacterium prausnitzii. Classification (GTDB taxonomy): domain Bacteria; phylum Bacteroidota; class Bacteroidia; order Bacteroidales; family Bacteroidaceae; genus Bacteroides. The sequence continues at coordinate 7,780 of CAVHVD010000040.1, read as the reverse complement.
GTACATCTCCTGTCTCTCGGCCTCGGGCTGCACGCCGCCCTTCGCCGTCTTCCTGCCCGAGGCAGACTGAGCCTTGTCCGACGCATCGAGCAGCGTCCGCACCAGCCTGTCGTTGTCCCACGGCTTCACCACGAAGTCCGTAGCTCCGTCTTTCAGCCCACGCACAGCCAGGTCTATGTCGGCATAGGCCGTGAAGAGCACCACCTGCGTGGCGGGACTGATGCGCTTGACTTCGCGCAGCCAGTACAGCCCCTCGTTGCCGAGGTTCTGTCCCGACGAGAAGTTCATGTCGAGCAGCACCACCTCCGGCCTGTACTGCCTGACGGTTGTGGGTAGGGTGACCGGCGAGCCGAGCGTCAGCACGTCCTCAAAATATCCCTCAAGCAGGTATTGCAGTGATGTCAGGATGTTCTTGTTGTCGTCTACGACTATCAGTGTCCCTCTCTTCTTCATTGGTGTCTCGATTGGTGTCTCGCTCTGTCTCTTGCTGAACGTCCGCACCGCAAAGATAAATGATTTTCCTTTATGCGAACGGGATGCCGTACATTAAGCACCGATTCCTGTGGCGTGTCAGCCCCTCCGAGGCTGGTGCGAGGCGCACTCCCATTTTTCCCTGACTGCGGTCGCTGCGCTTTGCTTAGTCAGGGTTAGGCATGAGTGTGCCCCGTCGGGGCACTCAAGACTGAATGGGCTTGATAGGCCAGATAGGCCAGATGGGCACAATGGGTGGGATGTGCTCCTCATACCAGCCTCGGAGGAGGCACTACGGCATGAGTTGGCATCATCACTATACGTGGCAGACATAGATAGATACATGTACCTCGGGCGCGCGCCGCACACCAGCCTCGGAGAGGCTGATTTCATACATAACCCCAGTCTAAGCAAAGCGCAGACCGGGGCAGCGCAGGCACATATACGTGCCTCGGAGAGGTACACATGCTAAAGGATATGTAACATCGGGTTGCACCGTGTACCAGCCTCGGAGAGGCTGAATGGGCTTGATAGGCATGATGGGTGGGGCTATTTATAAGCCCATACCGTCCATACCGCCCACGCTTATAGGACTTGTGCGTGTCAGCGCATGCGGTCTATTTCACCGAACTCCTTACCCATCTTGAGGTTGTAGTAGACGCTGTAAAGCCCGTCGAGCCACAGGTCTTTGCTGTCGGGCTTCAGGGAACGTGCTTTCTCGTAGTTCTGCCGCGCTTTCTGATAGTAGCCTCTTATGACGTTCTGCTCCTCGACATAGCGTGTGTCGTTGATGTCGTTCGTGGCACGGTCGGCATAGTCCTGCGCCATGATGCGATAGATCAGTCCTGTGTTCGAGTAGGCTTCGGCATATCCCGGGTTCAGGTCGATGGCCTGAGCATACTGCCGCAGTGCACCGTCGTAGTCACGGAGTCCGAACAGGAGGTAGCCCTTGATGTAGTGGTACATGTAGTTGCCGCCATCGCGCACGATCATGCTGTCGGTCAGTGCTATTGCGCTGTTGTAGTCGCGCTCGGAGGTATAGTGATCCGTCAGTGCCGTGAACAGCATCTCATTGTCCGGATAGCGTCGTAGAGCTTCCGTCAGCACCGTGCGTATAGAGTCTTTCTGCCCCAACTCTTTGTATGCCTGTGAGCAGTAGAGTGCCGCCAGGGCACCGTGGTTGCTGTCGTGGCATGCTCCCTTGTTGTAGTATTTCGTCACGGCGCGGTAGTTGTCTGTCTTCATGGCTGCGAGGCAGGCATAGTATGCCGTGCGGCACACCTCTGCCGAGTCTGCCGCCGTCATCCTGATGCGGCTCATCAGCGGGCTTTGCGACAGGTCGACGTATGTCCCGAAGAAGTCCAGAGCATGCACGGCGTTGGCACCGTCGGCATCGGACTTGTTGTAGTAGTATATGCCTCCGTTCAGCAGGTTGGCACGTGCCTCCGCAGCAGCCTGTGAGTTGCCCTTGCGGTACTTGTTGCGCACACGTCCCTTGGCATCGGGCAGCTGTGCCAGAGAGTCGCACCGCATGAAGTCGCGACACATCTCCAGCGTGCTGTTGTAGATTACGAGTGTGTCGTATGCCTTACCAAGATAGGCTTTCTTGTGCTGCTCCTCGCTCTTCAGCATCTGTATGTGTCCTGCCACGCTCCATGTCTCGGGGCTGTTGCGTGTCTCGTCGTGCAGCAGTGCCTTTCCGATTTGCGTCTCTGCCTGCTGTATCTTACCGGCCTCCAGTGATGTCTTGGCGGCTTCGAGCACGTCTTTCTGCGCCTGTGCCGCCTCTGGCAGCGAGACCATGAGTGCTGCAAGCAGCATTATGTTACGTAGTATCTTCCTCATCTCTTTACCGTTTCTTGCGCCGTGCGCAACCGCAAAATTAATGATTCCCATATTTACGTGCAAGACAAAGAAAAAAAGTGGGAGATGTGCCAATAGGCACACCTCCCACTCCTTATTATATATGTTAAGTATTCGATTCGCTGTTGTTATTGCTGCTGCAATGCGTCGTACTCGCTCTGCATGTTCAGGTTGTAGTAGACGCTGTTCAGACCCTGGAACCACAGGCTACGGTTGTCGGGCACCAGCTGGCGGCACTTCTCAAGATAGGGACGTGCTGCCTCGAAGAAGCTGCGCAGTGTCTTCTGATCCTCGGAGTACTTGGGGTCGTTGACATCGGTCGTTGCCTCTGCGGAGAAGTCCTGTGCCTTGATGACGTAGATCAGTCCCAGACGCGAGTAAGCATCTGCGAAGTCGTCCTTCAGGCTCACGGCCTTCTTGTAGCACTCGATGGCATTGTCGTAGTCTTTCTCGTTGGTGTAGAGGTATCCCTTGACATAAGGATAGAAGTAGTTGTCGGGGTGCTGCGCAATCATGCGGTCTGTGTACGACATGGCCTCGTCAAGCTTGTTGTTGTTCGAGTAGTAGTCGATCAGGTTGGCAAAGAATGTGGTGTTGGTGGGGTACTTTGCTATTGACTCCTGAATGGCCTTGACATACTTGTCGTTCTGTCCCAGCTGCTTGTATGCCTCAATGAGCAGCTCGGCAGCGGTCTCGCCGTTCTCCTTGTCGTTCATAGCCACCTGTGCATATTTCTGCACGTTGTTGTAGTCGTTGACGCGGATTGCGGCAAGGCTGGCATAGTAGGCAATGAGACTCAAGTTCGTGTCGTTGACAGCGTAGTTCTCCTTCTCCATCATTGGGCTTTCTGCCATATCGACGTATGTGCCGAACAGCTCAAGAGCCTTCTTGTTGGTTGTCTCAGTATTCTGGTTGAAATAGTAGATACCGCCGTTGATGAGGTTGCCGCGCTCCGACTTCAGTGCGTTTGCCATCGAGTTGCGATACTTGTTCTTGACCTTTCCCTTCGCATCGGGCTGCTGTGCCAACTCGTCAGCCTTGGAGAAGTACTTGTACATGTTCACCGGTGCATTGTAGAAAGCGAGGGTGTCAAACGGACGTTGCAACACCTGCTGCTCCATCTGCTTCGAGCTGATCTTCTGATAGATCTTACCGGCCATGTTCCATGCCTCTGCCGAAGAAGCGGCGGTAGGATCCTGGAGTGCCTGTTCCACCATTTGGTCAATCTGTGCGTAGTTGCCACCGCCAACAGCCTTGTCTGCCTCTTTCAGAGCCGAGACCTGTGCGAACGATGTTCCTGCGGCAAGCATCAGAGCCATCGAAATTAATACTTTCTTCATAATCTGAAAATTGAAATAGTGAATTAATGTTGTTGTTTTTACTGTATTTTCACGTTTATTCCTGTTGCTGCGGAGCACCGTCACCACCATTGCCATCCGTGGCTTCGGCACCGTCCTGCCGCTGCTCTTCCACCTCCGGCTCGGAGTCCACCTTGCAGACGGAGCCGATCTCGTCGCCGCGCTTCTCGAGGTTTATCAGGCGCACACCCTGTGTTGCGCGTCCCATGATGCGCACGTCTGCCACGCGCAGTCTGATGGTGATGCCCGACTTGTTTATGATCATGAGGTCATTGTCCTCGGTCACGGCCTTTATGGCTATCAGCTTGCCTGTCTTCTCGGTGATGTTCAGCGTGCGCACGCCCTTGGCTCCACGGTTCGTGATGCGGTAGTCGTCGAGGTCGCTACGTTTGCCGTAGCCCTGTTCCGACACTACCATGATGCTCTCCCCGTTGCCCGGCTTGGTGCATATCATGCCGACAGCCTCGTCCTGTCCGTCATCGTCGAGCGTCATGCCCTTCACTCCCGTCGCCGTGCGTCCCATCGGGCGCACCTTGCTCTCGTTGAAGCGTATGGCGCGACCGTTGCGGTTGGCGACTACTATCTCGTCATTACCGTCAGTCAGGCGTACCTCTATCACACTGTCGTCGTCGAGGATGTTTATGGCATTGACACCGGTCTGTCGCGGATGCGAGTACTCGCTCAGGCGCGTCTTCTTTATCACGCCGTTGCGTGTGCAGAACACGACGTAGTGG
>CAVHVD010000040.1:0-3344 GCA_963639425.1 Faecalibacterium prausnitzii | reverse complement strand
GTAGTGGTTCTCGTTGAACTCCCTGTCGTTGAGGTTCTTCACGCGCAGGTATGCTGTCACTTTATCGTCCGCGTCGATGTTCAGCAGGTTCTGTATGGCGCGTCCCTTGGATGTCTTGCTCTCCTGTGGTATCTGGTAGACCTTCAGCCAGTAGCACTTCCCTTTCTGTGTGAACAGCATGATGGTGTTGTGCATCGTGGCCGGATAGATGTGCTCCACGAAGTCCGTGTCGCGCGTGTTGGTGCCCTTTGCACCTACGCCTCCGCGTCCCTGTGTGCGGAACTCGCTCAGCGGCGTGCTCTTTATGTATCCCAAGTGCGATATGGTGATTACCACGTCGTCGTCGGCATAGAAGTCCTCGGGGTTCATCTCGTCGGGGTTCAGCACTATCTCCGAGCGGCGGTCATCGCCGTATTTCTCCTTCACCTCTATCAGTTCGTCCTTCATCACCTTGCGACACAGGTCGTCGTTTGTCAGGATCTCCTCGAAGTACTTTATCTGACGCTCAATCTCCTCATACTCGGCGTGCAGCTGCTCCTGCAACAGACCCGTCAGCTGGCGCAAGCGCATCTCCACGATGGCGCGTGCCTGCACGTCGTCCAGCCCGAAGCGTTGCATAAGGCCGGTGATGGCCTCTGCCGGTGTCTTCGCCGCCTTTATGATTGCTATCACCTCGTCGATGTTGTCGCTGGCAATGATCAGTCCTTCGAGGATGTGCGCACGCTCGCGTGCTTTCTTCAGGTCAAAGTTGGTGCGGCGTATCACCACGTCGTGACGGTGCTCGATGAAGTACTGTATCAGCTGCTTCAGGTTCAAGGTGCGCGGACGGCCATGCACGAGAGCCACGTTGTTGACGCTGAATGCCGTCTGTAGCTGCGTCATCTTGTAGAGCTTGTTCAGCAGCACGTTTGCGTTCGCGTCGCGCTTCACATCAATGACAATGCGCATACCCTCGCGGTCGCTCTCGTCATTGGCATTTGCCACGCCGTCTATCTTCTTCTCGTTGGCCAGGTCTGCTATGTACTTTATCAGTTCGGCCTTGTTCACGCCGTAGGGTATCTCGGTGATGATGATTTTGTCGTGCGTTCCGCCCGTCTCAATCTCGGCACGTCCGCGCACGATGACGCGTCCGCGTCCTGTCGTGTATGCGTCCCTCACCCCGCCAAGTCCGTAGATGAAGCCTCCCGTCGGGAAGTCCGGTGCCTTGACGATCTCCATCAGCTCCTCGATGGTGATGTCGGGATTATCTATGTATGCCACGCAGGCGTCGACCACCTCGCGCAGGTTGTGCGTCGGCATATTTGTCGCCATGCCTACGGCGATGCCGCTTGAACCGTTGACCAGCAGGCTCGGTATGCGTGTGGGCAGTACGGTGGGCTCGTCAAGTTCGTTGTCGAAGTTCTTCTGCATGTCCACCGTGTCCTTGTCGATGTCCTGCATCATGTCCTCGCCGACCTTGCGTAGGCGGCACTCGGTGTATCGCATGGCGGCAGGGCTGTCGCCGTCGATGCTTCCGAAGTTGCCGTGGCCGTCAATCAGCATGTAGCGCATGGCCCACGGCTGTGCCATGCGTACCAGTGCGCCGTAGACCGATGAGTCGCCATGCGGGTGATACTTACCCAGCACCTCACCGACGACGCGCGCCGACTTCTTGTATGGTTTGTCCGATGTGTTGCCTATGCCCATCATGCCGAAAAGGATGCGGCGATGAACGGGCTTAAATCCGTCTCTGACATCGGGGAGGGCGCGTGCCACAATGACCGACATGGAGTAGTCGATGTACGACGACTTCATCTCCTCCTCAATGTTCACCTTTATTATCTTGTCTTGATCAATCATTCGTCAGATATGAAATTTCGTGTGTCGGTCTTTCACATCCGTGAAAAACCACGCTAAGGTACGCCCTTTTTTCTGTACGGCAAAAAATTCGCTCCTTTTTAGTAAAAATTACTGTTTCGACGACGGCCGTGCACAGCGTTGTTCACTTGTCTGCGGGGAAGACAATGCCGAGCTGGCGGCGGATCTCGTCTATGGTCTCTATGGCTTCGAGGGATGTCTGCAGCGTGTTGACATCCGACTCTCTCCTGCCCTGCTGTAGCAGGTCGAGAAAATGGTTCATCTCATAGGTATAGATGTCCCTATCCAGCTCCACGCCCACGCTGATGCGCTCCTCCGCGGGGCCGCGTCCCGATGCTGCCACCGGCCGCGGGATGTAGGTGACATGGTGCATGACGTGTATGTCGTCCATGAGCAGGCATCCCTCCTCCCCCTGTATCTCACTTTGCAGATATGAGTTGGCAATCTTGCTGTACATGACGGTGGCGTTCATCTCCGGATAGCTGAAGTTGACCGTCCCCTGTCCGTCGGCTCCCGTGGAGAGGATGATGCCGTCTGCCTGCAACGACTGCGGCTTGCCGAAGAGAGCCACCATGGGATAGACGGTGTAGATGCCTATGTCCATGACCGCACCGTTGGAGAGTGCGGGATTAAAGGCGTTGAGCACTGTACCTTGTTTCAGAGCGTCATAGCGCGAGGAGTACTGGCAGTAGCTTGCCACGTAGCGGCGCACGGTGCCTATGCGCGGCAGCTGGCGTCGCACGACCGCAAAGTTGGGGCTCAGCGTCGCCACCATCGCCTCCATGAGGGTGACACCGTTGCGGCGTGCTGCGGCAATCATCTGCCTCACCTCGCGTGCGTTGCTGGCAAGGGGTTTCTCGCACAGCACGTGCAGGCCGTGCTCCATGCAGACGATGCTCTGCTCGGCGTGGCAACAGTTGGGAGAGGCCACGTAGACGGCATCTATCAGTCCGCTGTCGGCCATCTGCTCTATCGTGGTGAAACAATGGCGTATGCCGTGGGTAGAGGCAAACGAGTGTGCCCTTTCCTCCGTGCGCGAACAGATGGCCGTCGCCTCGAACCGCGCGTCGCGACGCGCACCCGCGAGCATCCACTCCACTATCTTGCCTGTGCCGACAATGCCGAACCGTATCTTCCTGTTTTCCATACCGAGAGGTGTCCTTTCCTGTGAGGGTGTCTGTGTAACCAAGGATTATTTGGGCGCAAAAGTAAAAATTCTGCCGCCAACACCCAAACAAAACGCACTCCAGGGGCGCACAGCCGCGAAATGCGGAGCACGTCCCGACGGATTTGTACCCGCAATCAGACGCATGTGTGAAAGGGGCTTTTGTGGACGTACAACCACAGATTTGTGGTTGTACGTCCACGGAGCTATGGTTGTACGTCCACAGAGCTATGGTTGTACGTCCACAGATCTGTGCTTTCTATGTTACCATCCAACTATTTTGACCATTATTTTTGTATCATGCAGGGATTCTATATTCAGG
>CAVHVD010000039.1:0-6355 GCA_963639425.1 Faecalibacterium prausnitzii | reverse complement strand
GTTCGAGAGCGAACTGTTCGGACACGTCAAAGGGTCGTTCACCGATGCCGTGGCCGACCGCGTGGGACGCTTCGAGGCTGCCAATGGCGGCACGCTGTTTCTCGATGAGATTGCCAACCTGCCGCTGCACATGCAGCCCAAGCTGCTGACGGCGATACAGAAGCGCAGCTTCGTGAAGGTGGGCAGCAACACGCCACAGCCCACGAACATACGCCTTATCTGTGCCACGAACCAAGACCTGAACCGCATGGTGGCCGAAGGCACATTCCGCGAGGATCTGCTCTATCGCATCAACACCATACACCTGCACCTGCCACCACTGCGCGAGCGCACCGCCGACATCGTGCCGCTGGCGGTCATGTTCATGAAGAAATACTCTGCACAGTACGGGCGCAGCCTCGAGACCATAAGCCCCGAGACCGCCGCCAAGCTGAAGCAGCACCCCTGGCATGGCAACATCCGCGAGCTGCAGCACGTCATGGAGAAGGCCGTGATACTGTCCGACGGCACGGAGCTGCAGCCCGATGCCGTGGAGCTGGGGACGGTGGGCAAGGCTCCCAACAGCATAGGAACGCCGGATGCGACGCAGACGCTGGAGCAGATGGAGGAGGACATGGTGCGCCGCGCCATCAGCCAGTGCGACGGTAACCTGTCGGCGGCAGCACACAAGCTTGGCGTGTCGAGGCAGACACTCTACAACAAGATGAAGCGTTATGGCATTTAGCAGACCGCTACATTCGGCATTCTTCCGCACGGCGGTACTGGTGGTGGGAACATCGCTGCTGACGTGCGCCGCCATCTGCGACAGCTACGCCGCTGCCGTGACGGGTGTTCTTCTTGTCATGGCATTTGCCGCGTTGCAGGCCAGATCGGTGAGGAACATGAGAGAGCGGTGTGGTCTGCTCGTGGAGGCGATAAGGAACAACGACTTCACCTTCCGCCTGCCGACGAACTACCTGAGCTACAACGAGAAGGTGCTGCAAGACACGCTGAACAGCTTCGGACAGCTGATGGGCGAGCAGAAGATAAACCGCGAACAGAGCGAGCAGTTCTACGGGCAGGTGCTGGCAAACGTGACGACGGGCATCGTGGTGCTCGACAATGACGGACGCATCATACAGGCAAACGCCGCCGCCGCCCGACTGTTCGGAGTGCCTATGCTGAGCACGCTGCAACAGTTGCAGAAGTTCGACACCAAGCTGCCCGACACGCTGCGCAACATGTCGGGAGGTGAGCATCTGCTGGTCGACATCACCACGGCGAGAGGACACGCACGGCTGTCGGTAACGGCAGTGAACGCCGTCCTCAACAACGAGAAACAGCGCATAATCGTCATCAACGACATACGCGCCGAGATGGATGAGAAAGAGGTTGACTCATGGATGAAGCTGACGCGCGTGCTGACACACGAGATCATGAACTCCGTTGCCCCGATAGTGTCGATAAGCGACACCTTCATGCACCGCGACGACGTGGTCGGCACACCACTATATAAGGGTATTCAGGCCATACACGACACGTCGGAGGGGCTTGTGAACTTCATCGACAGCTATCGCAAGTTCTCGTCGCTGCAGAAGCCGCAACCCGAGACGTTTGAGCTGTTGCCGCTGCTGCGTCAGGTGACGGAGATAATGCAGCTGCCGCCGAACATCAGGCTGCTGCTCGACATCAAGCCGAAGGACACGATGCTGTTTGCCGACAAGGGGCTTATCCGTCAGGTGCTCATCAACCTGCTGAAGAACGCCGTGGAAGCCATCGGCACCGCCGACGGCGGGCGCATCATGCTTCGCAGCTATATCGCTGCCGACGAGCACGTGTTCCTCAGCGTCAGCAACAACGGCCCCTCCATCGCCCGCGACGAGGCGGAGCAGATATTCATCCCGTTCTACACGACAAAGAAGAGCGGCAACGGCATAGGACTGTCGCTGTCGCGTCAGATAATGAAGCTCACCGGCGGCAGCATCACGCTACTCCCTGCCGGCTCCGACGGATGGAACACTACGTTCGTTCTGGAGTTTGCCTGAAGAGGTGCGACATCCGTCGCATCATCCCCAGTGCGAAGCGGCGCAGGTATCCTAACCGCCGCCATGCGGTGCTCTCCATGCACCACATGAGCGATGATGTGGATCGGCTCTTCCCCGTAGGCGAGATCACCTCGCGCACCACGCCGAGAATGTCGTCCCTGCGGCATGTCTCACATGATGCCCACACCCCATCGCCCTGCAACGTATAGGTGTCTCCGCTGTGGCTGATGATGCGGTGCAGCATGTGCCTGCCACGATAGCGGAACAGCACCACGTCGCCACACTGCGGCTGTGCAGCCCCATAAGGATGGACGACCACCTCATCTCTGCCGTCGCGCAACAGCGGTGTCATGGATGTGCCTTTTACGCGGAAGCGCACGGGCAGGCCGTCACTCAGACACCGCTCCACCTCACCGAAGAAGCTGGCGTTGGGTATCTGCCCGCCGAAGATGGCACGCCTCACAGTCTGTGCCGCATCCTCATCGGGCAGGCACTCCAGCCGGAACACCGGCACAGCAGACAGCAGTGCGTTCATGGTCGTGCTCAGCGCGTCGCTCAAGGCATCGTCGTAGGCGAACTCCGGCGGACAGGAGGGATGTAGTGCGGCATACGCCTGCAACATGGGTAGCCGTTCTATGTGGTTATGCGGTGCCTGCCGCAGGCGCACGCAGCCTGCCAAGGGGTAGCACCGGTTCTTGTAGCATGGCGTCTTTCCACTCCACGGACTGCCGTACACCATAATCTTGCCGTCCGTGCAACGCACTATGGGACTGTCGTCGTTCAGCAGCTCCGCACCCTTGATGTGCTCTATCCACAGACGCGAGTGGGTGCTCTTGCCCGTGCCGCTCTCGCCGAGGAACAGCATGGCACGCCCACGATATACCGTGCAGCTGGCGTGCAGTGCCACGGTCTTCGCATCTGCCGTAGCTACCCCGTATGCCATCCATAGGGCGAAGCGCAGCAGCATAGGCCGCAGGTTCCCGCAGACAGACATACGCCATGGCGTGCCGCGCTCTGCCGTCCACAGTCGCAACGCCGGCTCTCCCTGCGGCTCCATCTCCAACAGGTAGATGCCCTCGGCAGCAGTGCCGAAACGGTTCGTCACACCTTCGCAGGGGAAGGTGTACTGCACCTTGTCGAACTGCGGCGCGGCATGGTCATCGACGGCTTCCTCCACACAGAAGAGACAGCCGTCAGTGTCGCCATCATCGCTTTCCACTTCAAAAGGCTTGAAGCCGTCGATGCCGTCCATCGTCCGGCAGAGCCGCTCGCCCGACACGCTCCACCGGTGTCCTGCCACTTGGTATGTCTTACGCATTTTCATTGTCGTTCTTTATGGTTATGACCCTGTTACAATAGGCCAACGAGCTGTCACGGTGTGCGATGGAGAGTATCGTCAACCCCTTGCGGCTGTCACGCAGACGGCACAGGGTCTCGTTCACCTCACGCTCCGTCCTGTTGTCGAGTGCCGAGGTCGCCTCGTCGAGCAGCAACACGTCGGCATCCTTATACAGTGCCCGTGCCAGCCCTATGCGTTGTTTCTGTCCGCCGGACACCTTGCCACCACCCTCGCCGAGGCGTGTGTGCAGTCCGTCGGGCAAGGTCTCTGCCCATGTGTCTAAGCATACCTGCCGCAGCACGTGCTCCACCCTCTGCTCGTCGGGTCTCTTGCCGTCGAGTGCCACGTTCTCTGCCAGCGTGCCGTTGAAGATAAACACCTCCTGTGGCACATAGCCCACATGCCGCATCCATGCCGCACGGTTGCTGTCGGTCAGTGTCTCGCCGTCGATGTTCATCGTTCCTGATGTGGGTCTCAGCAGGCCGGTGAGGAGATGGAACAGCGTGGACTTGCCCGCGCCGCTGAAGCCTCTGAAACCCACGTATTCGCCTTTGCGGATGTGGCAGTTGAAGTCTTTCAGCACCTCTGCCCCGTCTGGATAGGTGTAGCATAGCTGCTCGGCGGCGATCTCCCTGTTGAAGGTCACCGTCCCACTCTCTTCCACAGCCGCATCCATGCCGCCGGACAGTCCCTCTTCTATCACGTCTATGCAGCAGAGTGCGTTCTGCACCTGTGTCCATCCCGTCAGCAAGCCACGCATGGCAGGCAACAGACGGAACGAAGCCACGGCGAAGACACCCACGACCAGCTTCACATCGCCATGCCCGAAGGCAGCAAGCAGGCCGAGACCGATGACCACCGACAGCTCGGAGAGGAACAGCGGCAGGCGTAACAGTGTGTCGAGCTTTAGGCGTACACCGCTGATGCGTTGCAGTCCCTCAAGGAATGTGGCCTGCCAGGCAGGGAACGCACCGTTCACCTCCAGCTCGGCATAGCCGCGCAGGGCATCTGTCACCACCCGCGCCTGCTCACGCTTGGCACGCATATCTTCCTTACCGTAACGCCGCACCCTGCCACGCACGCCGAAGATGTAGACAACGACAAAAGGCAGAAAAGAAGCATAGAGTATCAGCACCGTGGCACCGTCGAACACGATCAGTCCTGCCGTCACCAGCAGCAACAGCAACAGGTCACCGGCCATGCGGCACAGCGGTGCCAGCAGGCTGTGGCTGAAAGCGTAGCACATGCCATTGACCTCATGTGCCAGCCGGACACTGCCCTGTTCGCGGATGAAGAGCAGTCCGCGGCGGTAGTAGGCGGAGAAGAGTGAGAAGCTGAGACGGCGGTAGAAGGCCAGCAGACAGCTGTCCTGATAGCGGACGATGCGCACCGTCAGCAGGCTCTTGACAATAACGACCAGCAGGGCAACCAGTGAGAAGAGGAGTGCGGCACGCCTGTCACCGCCGTCACCAAGCAGATAGTACAGCAGGGGCAACAGCGCAGCCAGCCCCATGAAATCGAGCAGAGCTTGGAGGAAGGCTGTGCATGCCATCCTCCCTACCTTGGCACGCTCGTCGGGATGCAGCAGGCGGCAGATTCTCCTCAATGCCGTCATCACGTCCCCTTCCCAAAGATGAGTTCCGGCATGCACAGATGCTTAACGATGGAACGCAGTATCTCCATGTAGACAGGCTCGCCAACCACCTTGCGGCGGATGCGCAGACGGTGTGCAAACCGTCGTGTCTTGTAGATGATGATGCCCGCAGGATTTCTCGTAGGCACTGTCTTGGCAAATGGCGGACGCAGCATCTCCATGAGGACTTCGTGTGCAAGAGCCTCCGGCGCACCCGTATCATCGGGTATGTCCGTGCCCAGCAGACGGTTGGAGAGTTGCGTCAGTGCCGATACGAAGTGCAGGAAGTGACGGTCGGTCATATCCGTCGGCATGCACCGTCCATAGCGCATACAGAGGCATGCCCAGTCGCACAGATGGTGCAGCGTCAGTCCACTGCCGTAGTGTGACAGCGCATGGTATGCCACGAACAGTGTGTTGAAGTCGGGCGCAGGGGTCAGTACCTCTCCCCCATCCAGCACGGTCAGCTGCGGATGCATCCGTTCATGCAGTATCCGCTCTACCGTCATGGCTGTCCGGCCACGTTCCACGTCCACGAAGGTCTTGTGGTTCTCCACGGGGATGCCCTTGTAGAAAAATTCGCTATGCTTGTGTGTGGCCCTGGTGTCCACCGCTATGTCCTGTTGTCGCATCAGCTTGTCGGCCAGACTGTTTGCCTCACTGTCGCTCATGAGGTCTCTGTCTGCCGACCATGTGTAGATGTCGATGTCACCGCCCTCGCGGTGTGCCGGTACGGGATAGACATGTGACAGTCCCACGCCCTTGAGTTGCATCATGCGTATGCCGTGCTGTGCATAGAAGTGCGACAGCTCGTCTGCCGTAGCCACATAGCGCAGGTACTTCCGCTCACACCGCTCCACGTCGGCTGCCCATGTCAGCTTGATGGTGCGTGGAGGCCACAGCTCAGCGGGGAGCAGCATGATGCCATCCCACGCCAAGGCACGCACACCCTGCACAGCTGCAAGGCGGTAGCACTGTCGCCACTCCTCTTCTGTGGCGTTGTCGAAAGGCTCTCTTTCGGGTTGCTTGCCGTGCAGTGCGCCGCATAGCAGGGCAAGGAGCATACGTTCGTATCTGTTCATTCCACCACGGCATATTTCTTCAACGCCTCCACCCATGTGGCGGCATCTTTCCCTGCCTGTTCACTGTCTATGCCATAGGCTTCTGACAGCACGGCAGCGGCATCCTGCTGTGTGAAGTCCCTGCCTGCCAGCCGCTCGTAGAGCAGGCGTGCGGACTTGTTCAGGGAGATGATGCGGGTCAGGTCTGCCCCTGCATGTCCCTGGTTCACGATGATGGTCTCTCCGGCCATCTCGCGTAGCTTGTAGTTCGGGTTTATTCTCATTGTCTGTTCATCTT
>CAVHVD010000038.1:0-3429 GCA_963639425.1 Faecalibacterium prausnitzii | reverse complement strand
GTGCATCTGCTCGCCGGTGACGGGATGCCTGAAGCAGAGCTTGAAAGCATGCAGACCCAAGCGGTGCAGCGGATTCGTGTCATCTTCGCGTCCGTAACGTCCGTCACCGGCGACCGGATGGCCCAAGTCGGCCATGTGTACACGTATCTGGTTCTTGCGCCCTGTCTCGAGCCGTAGCTCCACCAACGAGTAGCCGTTGGCGCGCTTTATGGTGCTGTAGTGGGTTATGGCTATCTGCCCGCCGTCGTCGGTGGGGCTTGAGTAGACATACAGCTTGCGGTCGGTCAGCCATGAGGTCACTGTGCCGTCATCCTGCTCCATGTCCCCGCATACCACTGCCACATAGCGACGGTCGTTGACGATCTGATGCCAGTTGTCGCGCAGCGTGTTCTGCGTCTTCTCGTCTTTGGCAAACATCATCAGCCCCGACGTGTCACGATCCAGGCGATGCACGACATAGGCCTGTCCGCGCTTGTTTGAGCGGCGGATATATTCCGTCAGTATCGACGCTGCCGTGCGCTCTTTCTCGTGCTCGGTCTTCACAGACAGCAGCCCGGGCTCTTTCTCTATCACGATGAGGTATGCGTCTTCATAGACAATCTTCATCAGCCTGTTGTGAAATTCATGCCCTGTCTTTGCCCTGCTTATCTGCACCTTCATGCCCTGCTTCAGCTGGAAGTTATACTGTGTGGTAATCTGCTGATCCACATACACCACACGTTTCGTCAGCAGCGACTTCAGCTTCGTCCTGCTGGCCTGTGGCATCTTGGCTGCCAGAAAAGCCATCAGCTCCATAGGCTCATGCACCATGTAGTCCGTGTATTTGTTGCGTGCCCGTGCAGCCACGGCAGCACCCTTGCTGCGGTTATATCCTCTTGTGTCCATAGGTTTCAAAAAAAACGTGATTTGGTCATCTCTTCTCGAGCAACACCACGTTCTCCACGTGGTGCGTCTGCGGGAACATATCTACCGGCTGTACGGCCTTGACGCTGTATGCCGCATCCATCAGTTGCAGGTCGCGTGCCTGTGTCGCGGGGTTGCAGCTGACATAGACAATGCGCTGTGGCGCAGCATTCAGTATCACGCTGATCACGTCGGGGTGCATCCCCGCGCGTGGCGGGTCTGTGATTATCACGTCGGGATGCCCGTGCTCGGCGATGAAGTCGTCCGTCAGGATGTCTTTCATGTCACCGGCATAGAACTGTGTGTTACCGATGCCGTTGATGGCAGAGTTGACACGTGCATCCTCAATGGCTTCAGGCACGTACTCGATGCCTATCACCTGCCGTGCCTGCCGTGCCACGAAGTTGGCTATCGTGCCTGTGCCGGTGTACAGGTCATAGACCGACTCATTGCCCGTGAGTGCGGCAAAGCTCCGTGCTGTCTTGTACAGGTTGTATGCCTGTGCCGAGTTGGTCTGGTAGAACGATTTGGGTCCGATCTTGAACCTCAGACCTTCCATCTGCTCGAATATGTGGTCTCGGCCGCTGAAGACGTGCGTCTCAAGGTCGGTGATGGAGTCATTCACCTTGTTGTTGATGACGTATTGCAGCGACGTGATTTGAGGGAACGTCTCGGCGGTGTATCCCAAGAGCTCGTTGAAGCGTTGCATGTCCGCGTCGCTCTTTATCTGTGCCACGATGATCACCATCAGCTCGCCGGTCGATGCCGTGCGTATTATCAGGTTGCGCATCATGCCCTCATGTTGCCGCAGGTCAATGTATGTGTAGCCGTGCTGCTGAGTATAGTCGCGTATGGCGTTGCGTATTCGGTTCGATATGTCGTCCTGCAACCAGCACCTCTCTATCGGCAGCACCTTGTCGAATGCTCCGTTTATGTGGAACCCCACGGCATTGCGGTTGTACTCGACGTTCTCCTTCACCTCCTCGCGGGTCAGCCACCGCTTGCTGCTGAAGGTGAATTCCAGCTTGTTGCGGTAGAACTGTGTGTTCTCCGACCCTATGATTGGTGTCGTTTCGGGCAGCCTCACCTTGCCGATGCGTGTCAGCGCATCCTCCACCTGTTTCTGCTTGTATCGCAGCTGCTCGCCGTAGGGCAGGATCTGCCAGATGCAACCGCCGCATACGCCGTAGTGTTGGCAGAACGGTTCGGCACGCTGCCCGCTGTACTTGTGAAACCTCACGGCCTCTGCCTCGGCATAATTGTGCTTCTTGCGGCGCAGCTGCAGGTCGACCACATCGCCGGGCACCACGTACGGCACGAATATCACCATGTCATTCACCCTGGCTATTGCCTTGCCCTCGGCAGCCACGTCCGTAATGGTGATGCCCTCCAACAGCGGTAGCTCTTTCTTCTTTCTGCTCACTCTTGTCAAGATTCTTTTTTTCGTTGAAGCCATGAAGACAGCCTGTCTCCACGGATGCTCTCATGCGCGTGGACACACGGCCGTCAGTCGCATATCGGTCTGCAAATGTAGGCATTAAAACCGCAAGCACGAGGGTGCCCGCCGGATTTTTATTTCCCCTGCTCCAGCTTGAAGCGCATCCTCCAGATGCCCTTGTCCGCGTCCCAGCTGCTGCTTATGATGCGGAATGTGCCAATCTCGCGGGTGTTCTCCACGTGCGTACCTATACATAAGCACTCGTCATAGTCACCCACATGCACCACGCGCACTGTCTCCGAGGCACCCTCAGGCAGCCGCCCCAACTCGAAACGTCCTGCCGCCTCGTGCTGTGTGATAAGCTCTGTCGTCACAGGTAGGTGTCGGCCTATCACGTCGTTCACCGCCCTCTCCACCATGCTCACCTGCTCCGGTGTCGGGCAGGCGTTGAGCTTGTAGTCCAGCTTGCTCTTCTTGCGCTCTATGTGCGCCTCCACCGAGCGTCCGCAGCCAAAGATGTTCATCATCGTGCGGTTCACGATGTGCTCGGTGGTGTGCATCGGCGGATACTCCGCCTTGTTATGGGCGTTAAGCTCCGCCGCATCGTCCTCATTCTCCATGGAAAATCCTTTCGTTACTCCTTATTATAGTTATATGTCTGCTCTCGTTTCAATAACATCGCCTTGTCATCCATTTTGCTTCGGACGCAAAGTTATCAAAGAAATCCATTCCCCTTTTTTTTCGTTCCGCCGATATTGTCCCTCTCTCCGTCACCTCCTTCATCGAACGTTGCCCCGTGTTCCTTTGACAGTGTAGACCGCTTTGCATATGATGTTGATTTCGAGGAAATCAGATGAGGGTTCACTCTGTACACCGAGGGATTAATATTTTCGTCGCAGACACGCAAGCCCGTTCAAAAGCGTTTACTATATATTTACTAACCGTTCAAAAATTGGTCACTGATTGCCCATCGAAGCTGTGTTTTTGTTCAAAAATCGTCATTTTTGAACAATTCCGTTCACTAATTCCATGTTTGCCCCGAGAAGCGCCCTAACGATGCCCATTCTTAGGGTCTAACGATGGGCAAG
>CAVHVD010000037.1:0-11654 GCA_963639425.1 Faecalibacterium prausnitzii | reverse complement strand
TTTGCTTATTATGCGGCTCCGCCGCAATCCTCGGCAAACTTAGAGGTTGAACGTTCACAGACGTGCCCTCTGCGAGTCTGGCGATTTTTGCCGAAAAGTGTCACACTTCGAGAAGTTTGTGCATAAATTCTAACATCCTTTATCCGTAACTTTGCGGTCAGGGACATGTGTTATTTTATGGACAGGATCAGTAGATTGTTGCTCACGGCATTGCTGCTTGTGCTTGCTTCGGGCGTGCGGGCGCAGTACATGGACTCGTTGCGGCTGGCGCGTCGCGATGCCGCTGCCGCTCTGAGGTCAGACCCCGCATACGTCTTCAACGGCAACCGCGACGGTCGCGTGAAGCGTCCGTGGCGTGCAGCCATGCAGACGGTCGTCATCAACGCCGGTGTCCACTCGTTCGACCGCTTCGTGCTGGGCGAGGACTTTGCCCAGGTGCGCCTGAAGGACATCTGGCGCAACGTGAGCCATCGCATGGTGTGGGACAACGACCAGTTCTCGACCAACCTCTTCGCCCATCCGTATCACGGCGGACTGTATTACTCGACGGCACGCAGCAACGGCTTGAACCTCTACGAATCACTGCCATACAGCATCGCCGGTAGTCTGATGTGGGAGTACATGGGTGAGAAAGAGCCGCCTGCCATCAATGACCTGATGGCGACGAGCATGGGTGGCCTAACTCTGGGTGAGGTCAGCTACCGTCTGTCCAACCTGGTTCTCAACGATGCCACACGCGGCTTCAGCCGCTTCTTCCGTGAGCTGATAGGCACGGTCATCAACCCCATGCGCGGCCTGAACCGCATGGTGACGGGCGACGCATGGCGCGTGCGCCACGACCACTACCGCTATCACGACTACGACGCACTGCCTGTGAGGCTGACGGCAACGCAGGGACACCGCTACATGGCCGGCGGCGGGATGCACGGCGGAACACTGCGCGACGGCCGGCACTCGGCGTTTGTCAACCTGCTGCTTGACTATGGCGATGCCTACAACAACGACGATTCGCATCCCTACGATTGGTTCACGGGCGACATCATGCTGAGCAACAGCGCGCCCCACGTCAGCGACCTGCACGTGCTGGCACGAATTTGGGGCACGGAGATGGATGCAGGGCCGCGTGCGCGTGGTGAGTTCGGCTTCTTCCACCACTTCAACTACTTCGACTCCGCACCCTTCGAGCGCGGCAGCTCCGCAACCGTACCCTACCGCATATCGGAGGCCGCCAGCCTCGGCCCCGGCTTTCTTGTGTCGCTCGACCCGCGTGGCAAGTTGCAGCGCATGGAACATCAGGCCTACGTCAGCATCATGCTGCTCGGAGGGGCATACACCGACTACTACCGCTTCATCGACCGCGACTACAACATGGGCAGTGGATACAGCATGAAGTACCGCTTCATCACCGAGGTGGGCGCGTTCCACCTGCGCCTGCTCTCCGACTTCTATCGTCTGTACACGGTGAAGGGCTATGAGACCAAGGACTATGAGAACATCGACCCCCTACACCTTGATGCGCAGGGCGACAAGAGCACGTCCACGCTCCTTGTGCTCCAGCCGGTGGCGGAGGCGCGTCTGTGGCACAGCCTGTTCGCCCACGCCTCCATGCGCTACGTGATGCGCCGCACGAACTACAGGTACCACCACGACGTGCGCACCCATGCCTTTGTGTTCTACGCCGGACTGTCGTACAAGCTATGAAATCCTCTTGCGGTACTGCTGTGGCGTCATGCCCGTGTGCTGCTTGAAGTAATGACAGAAGAAGGAGCTGTCGCTGAAGTGATACTGCCATGCCAGCTCCTTGATGCTCAGCCGCGAACTGCGGAGTTGCGTCTTGAGCTGCATCACCACGTAGCTGTCGATCAGGCTCTTGCACGTGTGTCCACTGACTTTTCTCGCTATGGTGCCTATGTACTTGGCACTTATGTTCATCCGTGCGGCATAGTACTTCACGTCGCGGCTCTCGCGATAGTTCTCCGAGAGCAGCTCCATGAACTGTGAGAACAGTGCCATGGTGCGGTTGCTCTCCGTCGGGAATGTCTTGATGGCGGGGTTGCGCTGCACGTAGTCGTAGAAGCCGAGGAAGAACGCCTTGAGCTGCAGCAGCGTCATCCCCGCGGTGCACCGGCACCCGGGTGTGTCGAAGAACAAGCGCAACAAGTCCATTATGCTTCCCGCGATGCGGCTGACAATGCGGTCACCGCCACGGCAGCGGTCGGTGCGCAGCTGCGAGTAGACCGTATGTTCCAGCTGCATGCAGGCTTCGCGCAGCAGCGAGGCGTCGTACTCCAGCACCTCCACGCGCAGGGTGGAGGAAGCCTCCGTGGCCTGCACCATGTCGCCGGGGTAGAGGATTATGACATCGTCCGTTTCGAGTCTCCATGCCCTGAAGTTGACGTGCAGGCAGACGCTGCCTTGACGGCAGTAGAGCAGTGCGCCGCAGTCCAGCACCGTGGCCTCGTCCTTCCACCCATTGAGACCACCGACGTAGAGCGATGCCTCCTGCATGGCTGTTGTTTCCTTGTCCATAGATTTGTGTTGTTCTCTTTTTTGATGCAAATATCGGCATATTATGCAGCATTACAGCATGGTTGTTCGCAAAAACACCGCGCAAAGCGAAAAATCATTAATCCCGCTGACCGCGGAAGGCCGTACTTTTGCGGCCGAATCAACGAAAGGGAAAAGATTGGGAAAGAGAAAGACGAACATGAACCGCTTTGTCACAGTCGTGTCGGCGGCTTGCATAAGCATTGCCGCCGCCGCACAGACCGCGGACAGCACGGTGGTAGGACGGACGGGAGCCATGACGCTGACCGTCGACAGCCTGTTCAGCCTTGTGGAGCAGGGGAGCACGGCTCTGCGGGTGCAGCGCACAGGCATCGAAGCCGCCCGCCTGGGTGAGGCGAGTGCCGTGAGCCAACGTCTGCCCGACATCAACGTCACGGCTTCTGTCAGCTACAACGGCAACGTGCTGCTGACCGACCGCGACTTCGGCAACGGACAGTGGCAGTCGTCGCCGCACTTCGGCAACAGCTTCTCCGTGGAGGCACGCCAACTGCTCTATTCGGGCGGTGCCGTCACCGCCGCCATCAGGCTTGCCCGCCTACAGCGGGACAAGGCCGAGACCGACATGCACAGCACGCGCGAACAGGTGCGCTTCATGGCACTGTCGCAATATCTCGACCTGTACAAGATTGGCAACAGCATCGAGGTCGTGCGCAGCAACATCGCCCTCACGGAGACGCTAATCGGCGACATCAAGGCACGGCAGGAGCAGGGCATGGCACTACAGAACGATGTCACGCGATATGAGTTGCAGCTGAAGCAGTTGCAGCTACAGCTGACCAAGCTAGAGAACCAACGCAGCATCCTGAGCCATAGCCTCTGCAACACGCTGGGGGTGGACACGCGGACGGAGATTGTGCCTTCCGCCGATGTCGTCAGCGACACCTACGGCATCAGTAGCGAAGACCGGTGGCACGCCGAGGCACAGCAGTCGTCGCCGTCGCTGAAGCTGGCATCGCTCGGCACGCAGAAGGCCATGCAGGACGAGAAGCAGATACGCAGTGAGCTGCTGCCGAAGATAAGCCTCGTGGCAGCCGACAACTTCAACGGCCCCATCACCTACGAACTGCCGCCCATCAACAAGAACATCAACGTGTGGTACTTCGGCATAGGCCTGACCTACAACGTCAGCTCGCTCTTTAAGAGTAACAAGAAGCTGTCGCAGTCGCGCACGGCGACACTCCAAAGCCGTCAGGCACACGCACTGGCAGCCGAGGAGCTGGACAACAACGTGCAGCAGGCCTACACACAATATCGGCAGAGCTACGTGGAGCTGGAGACACAGCAGCAGAGCGTGAAGCTGGCGGTGGAGAACTATCGCGTGGTAAGCGAGCGATACCTGAACCAGCTGTCGCTGATCACTGATATGCTGGATGCGTCGGCGGTCAGGCTCGATGCCGAGCTACGGGAGGTAGACGCACGCATAAACGTGGCCTTCGCCTATTACAGGCTGAAGTACATCGCCGGAACACTGTGATGCAGAGAGACGGAAACACATATAGATAAACTTGAAGACAGAGAAAGACATGAACAAGAAACTTGTAAAGAGAATATATAATGTAGTGATCATGGTGCTGCTGGTCGTGGCACTCGGTTGGGTGACATCACACTTCGTGCATCCGTGGCACGTGGAGTACACCGACGACGCACAGGTGCAGCGGCACATCACGCCCATAAACACGCGTGTACAGGGCTTCATCAAGGAGATACGCTATGAGGAGTTCCAGCACGTGAGACGTGGTGACACGCTGGTCATCATCGAAGATGCCGAATACCGTCTGCAACTGGCGCAGGCCGAAGCGAACGTGACCGGCTCGCGCTTCGGCGAGAGGGCAGCAACCACCGGCATAAGCACCGCCGGAAGCAATGTCATGGCTGTGGAGTCCGGCACCGAGGAGGCACGCATCAACATGGAGAACGCCGAGCGTGACCTGCGCCGCTATGAGGAGCTGCTGCGCCGTGAGGCCGTCACACAGAAGCAGTACGACGACGTGAAGACGCACTACGACGCGGCACGCGCACGTCATGAACAACTGAGCCATCAGCACCGTTCGTCGGTGCTCTCGCGGGACGAGCAGACGGAGCGGCTCAGTCAGGTGACGGCCGGTGTCAGTGTGGCCGAGGCTGCGCTGAACCTGGCACGGCTCAACCTGTCATATACGGTCATCACGGCGACTGCCGACGGCTACATGGGTACGCTCGATATTCATGAAGGCCAGCTCGTGATGCCCGGACAGCAGCTGGCGCGCATTGTCGACGATGCCGACGTGTGGGTGCTCGCCAACTACCGTGAGACGCAGATGGACAACATCGGCGTTGGCAGTAAGGTCGAGTTTACGGCCGATGCCGTGCCGGATGTGGTCTATCATGGTGTGGTCGTGGCAATATCGGCGGCGGCAGGTTCGGCATACTCGATGATCCCCGTCGACAATGCCACGGGGAACTTTGTCAAGGTGGAGCAGCGCGTGCCGGTGCGCATCGTGCTCACCGACGACAACAAGGCCGACGACGTGGCTCTGCTGCGTGCCGGACTGAACGTGCAGACAGAGGTGGAATACTGACCGGCGAATAACGGATAAACACATACACACTATGGCAGGACCTCCTATGGGACCGTTCGCGATGCCCATGTTCCGCAACTTCGTACCCAAACAAATCCGTCCGTGGATTTACCTGTGCTTCGCCTTCTGCTTCCTCCTCTCCGGAGGTGTCTATGGCGGCACCACAGCACACGTCATGGGGCAGTACAGCCTCATACGTGAGGATGTGGTTATGATCGTCATGTGCAACGTCGTGGGCCTTGCCATGCCGTTCCCTTTCCTGTTCAAGATGAAGTTCGCCTTCACCAACCACAGGCTGCTCGTCAATGCTGCGTTGGTGATTGCGCTGTGTAACACGCTGATGATGTACGTCGAGTGGATGCCGCTGATGTGCGTGCTGTCGTTCGTTTCGGGCTTCTTCAAGCTGTGCGGCTGCTTCGAGTGCATGTCCAACATCCAGCTGTGGATGACCCCCAAGCGTGATTTAACCATCTTCTTCCCGTTGCTCTACTGCCTTGTGCTCGGAAACCAGTTCCTCAGTCCGTGGATATCGGCACAACTCACCTACGCCACGCAGGACTGGCGTGCCATGAATCTGCTCGTCATCGGGCTGATGTTGTTGATAGTCATCGTCCTGAAGCTGTGCACCCACGACCGGCATTTCATGAAGCAGCCCATGCCGTTCATCAGTGTGGACTACCTTGGTCTGCTGCTGTGGTCGTCGCTGCTGCTTGAGGTGGTGTTCTTCTTCAACTATGGCGAACATTATAATTGGTTCGACGGACGTCCTATACGCCAATGCGTCTGGCTGTTTCTCATAACCGCCTACTTCTGCATGCAGCGCATGGTGCATATTCGTCATGCCTACATCGACCGTGATGCCTGGCGTTATCCGCGCTTCATTCCGCTGCTCATACTCTTTGCTTTCGAGGAGCTTATGGGCAGTGCCATGACCGTGTTGCAGCCGGTGCTGACGGGTCGCGTGCTCCATTGGGGATGGACATCCACGTCCGTGTTCTACATAGTGGAATGGCTGTCGGCCATCGTCGGCTGTCTGTTCGTGATGCTGTGGATCAAGGGGTGGCGGCAGAAGTACACACGTCTGCTCACCGTCGGTGCCGTGACCATATCTGCCTATCCCGTCATGATGTACTTCCTCATCGACACAGGCACCGGTCTGGAGATGTTCTATATGCCCATCGCACTATATAGTTTCGGCAATGCCATCTTCTTCACCACGCTGACCATCTATCTTCAGGAGCTGATGCCATTCCGTTATTTCTTCATGGGAATGACCATGGCCGGAATGGTGCGCAACGGCCCTATCGGTGCCATGTGGTCGGGGTTTTACAGCTACGGGATGCGCTATCTCACGGCCGACAACATGTCGCGCGGACTGCCCTATGACACCACCGGCCTGACCATGCTCAGCCTGCGCCAGCTGTTCGGGCTGACGTGCATCGTCGGCTGTGTCGTGGCCTTGGTGTTCCTGCTTTGGGATGTACAGCCCGTCCGCAAGGCATTCAAGCGGATGCCGCTGTGGAGTGCCGTGGCGCGGATGATGCGTATGGAAGATGCGCGTACCTCATAGCCAAACGCACGGCTGTGATGTCACTCGTTGACGGCTCCACAGTGGGGACACACTCCCTTGCGATGCAGGCGGTGCCCGCAGTTGCCGCAGACATACGGATATTTACGTATGGAGCGTGCCGTGCGCCACACGAAGAACACCGCAAACGCTGTTAGGAGCACGTAGCCAACATAAATCCTAACGGTGAGGATGAAGAAGAAGTAGCACGCGAAGCATGCCAGCGACAGCCCCAGGACATAGAACAGGGCACCGAACGCCGTCAGCTGGTCGAACGCCTCACTGCACGATGCGAGGAACGCCACTACAATCACCCAAAAGCACACGATGAACGCCCCCATCACGGGCGGCACCTGCAAGGGTGAGAACGTAGGGTTATAGTAGAATATCTCCCAAGTGTCGGGCGCGAAACGTTGCATCGACTCATACAGCGTCGCACAGGCCGACACCATGAGACATAGGAACAGAGGATAGCTGCTGTCGATATCGTTCACCAACACCGCCTTGAACGGCTGTCTGCGATACAGTCTGACGAGCCATGCGGCAAGGAACGCCGTGAGGATGATGAGCGTGTACGCGACGCTCTTACTACTGAATGTGTGTATTGCCTGACTGATGCTGTCCACCGGCACGAAGTCTGACTTGAAGTCTTTCTCAAGAACCCAGCCCTGCACCTCCTGGGTGTGCGCCAGCTTCACCCACACCGCCGAGTCCTGTGCCGTGGCTGTCGTGTCCGTTCGTATCTCCGCCACCACCACGCGGTCTCCACGCCGCAGTGTGGCCGTGCGGTCTTTCAGTGGCAGGAACACTATCTTTACGGAGTCGGCTGTGACCTCAAGATTGATGCCGGTGGTGTAGTGACGCTCCACGATGTATCGCAGTGAGTCGGGCAGTGTCTGTACGGCTGCAATGCTGTCGCCGGACTCCTCACGGTCTTCCTCGCCGCCGGTCTGCACGATGGGGTAGTGGCATCCTGCGGCCAACAGTATAAATATGACCGCCAGAGCAGCAAGGACAGACCGTATGTGCATGTGCCGACTGCTCATGGCTTGGCGGTGTTGACGACGTTCATCATGCAGTGGCGGCAGTCGAAGTCAAGGCGGAACGTGCGCCCGTCGGTGCCCTTCAGGTAGTATGGCTCACGGTAGGGCGACTTGCCATGCAGGTACGTCGGGCACCATCCCATGCTGAAACGCAGGCAGTGGCGGCAGAACATTATCACGCTGTCCGGCACATGATGCTTCTCGAAGGCATCGTCGATGTGCCGCACTCCGTGCCGCTCGTAGAAGCGGCGTGCCTTTTGGTTCATGACGTTGCCGAGGTAGGTCAGGCTGTCGGTGATGTACGGATGGTCTGTCGGTCGCCATACGGCAATCTCGCGGCGGTAGTGCAGTCTCCTCAGCATCAGCAGCCTTTCGGCCACCTGTCTGCGCCATTTCGCCAGGACGGACGACGGGATGAAGCGGTTGCCCGACAGGCTGATGCTGATGTCGTCTGTCCTCGTGCGGAACACCGTGCCTCCCAACTTGGAGAGCTGTGTCTTGATGTTCTCCGTCTGTGGCTTCCGTGCTTCCTCCTTGGGATGTTCAAAGGCCAGCGTCGCGCTGATGCCGTCTTCGTCGGTTGCCGTCAGCGCGAAGCCCCACGGTGTCTCATGGAGCGTCCAGCTCGTGTCTATCTTTCTCTCGGCTGTCTTCTGCGAGAGTGCGTGCTCGAACTCCTGGTCATAGTTGCGCATCAGTGCCGTCTTGGGCTTTATGGTTGGCATGGCACCCGCCGGAAACAGCTTGTTGCCATCCACGCGGTTCACGCGGAAGCCCTGCAAGTGTCCTGTGCTGTCGGTGTAGCACACGCCGTCGCCGTTGTGGAACGGCTTGAGGCCGGCCACCACGATATATCCGCCGCGTTGCTCCTTGACGTAGCCCATCGGCTCGCCGTGCGACTTCGGCGAGTCCGTGCAACTGATGTCTTGCTCCCGCCCTTGTAGGAAATAGTGTGTGAAGCCTCGGTTGAAGCTCTTGTCGGGCTGTGGCGTGAAGGTGACTGTCTCCGTGCCCGACGAGGCACGCACGTACTCCGTGCGCCGTGCGAATATACTGTCGAGTGCGGCGCGATAGGCCGCTGTGATGTTCTTGACGTAAGACGCATCCTTCAGCCTCCCCTCAATCTTCAGCGACGAAGCCCCCGCGTCGAGCAGCGGCTCCAGCACGTCGAGCCGGTTCATGTCCTTCAGCGACAGCAAGTGGCGTTCCCGCTCAATCTCGCGTCCGTCGCTGTCAATGAGGCTGAACGGCAGGCGGCAGAACTGCGCACATTCGCCACGGTTGGCACTGCGGCCAAAGCACGCTTCGCTGGCATAGCACTGTCCGCTCAGGCTGACGCACAATGCGCCGTGGACAAACACTTCGAGCGGCACGTCGGGACAGTCGGCATGTATGCGTGCTATCTGCCCGACAGACAGCTCACGTGCCAGCACCACCTGCCTGAATCCGGCGTCGCGGAGGAAGCGCACCTTTGCACTGCTGCGGTTGTCCATTTGGGTGCTGGCATGCAGGGGTATGGGCGGCAGGTTCAGTTCCGTTATTCCCATGTCCTGCACAATCAGGGCGTCGGCTCCGGCATCGTAGAGCTGCCGGATGAGGTTCTCCGTCTCACACAGCTCGCTGTCTTTGAGTATGGTGTTCAGTGCCACGTACACGCGCACGCCGAACGTGTGGGCATAGGATGCAAGACATCCGATGTCGTCCGCGCTGTTGCCGGCGGCGGCACGTGCGCTGAACTGCGGAGCACCGATGTAGACGGCATCGGCACCGTGGTCCACGGCCACGATACCACACTGCAGGTCGCGTGCCGGAGCCAGCAGCTCGATGTGTCTTGTCACCTTCCTCTCCTCAGCCATCTTCCCTCCTCTGTACGTCACCTTTATCTAATGTCGTCGGGGTTGAACGGTGTCTCCTGATAGACGTAGTAGTTCAGCCAGTTGCAGAACAGCAGGTTGGCGTGCGCACGCCAGCGCACCACCACGCCACCTTCGGGGTCGTCGTTGCGGTAGTAGTTCTGCGGGATCTCTATGGGCAGACCCTTCGCCTTGTCGCGCCGGTACTCGAAGTCGAGCGTCAGGGGCGAGTATTCCGAATGTCCGGTGACGAAAATCTCGCGTCCGCCGCGTGCCATCACCATGTGTACACCCGCCGTGTCCGACTCGGACAGCAGCGTCAGCTCGGGCACCTTCAGTATGTCTTCCTTTCGCACTTCGGTGTGCCGGCTGTGGGGCACGAAGAACTCGTCGTCGAAGCCGCGGAATATGGGACACAGCGGCTCCAGCGTGCGGTGACGGAACACGCCGAACATCTTCTCCGGCAGCGTGTACTTCGGCACGCCGTAGAAATGGTACAGTCCGGCTTGTGCCGCCCAGCAGATGTACATGGTGCTCTGCACGTGCGTGCGTGCCCATTGGAATATGCGTTTCATGTCGTCCCAGTAGTCCACCTCTTCAAACGGCATCAGCTCCACGGGTGCGCCGGTGATGATCATTCCGTCGTATTTCTGCGTGTACATATCTTCGAAGTCGGTGTAGAACGCCCGCATGTGCTCCACCGGTGTGTTCTTCGAGGTGTGGCTCTTGATCTTCATGAGCGAGATCTCGATCTGTAGCGGTGAGTTCGACAGCAGCCTCACCAGGTCTGTCTCGGTGGTGATCTTCAGCGGCATCAGGTTCAGGATGGCGATGCGCAGCGGACGTATGTCCTGTTCACCGGCGCGGAGGTCGTCCATCACGAATATGTTCTCCTTCTTCAGCAGCTCCACTGCCGGCAATGATTTCGGTAGTTTTAGTGGCATAGGTTTCTCTTCCTTATCTTTCTGTATCTATCGGTTGCTTCCTTGTGTTTGTCACGAGGTAGGCTCCGGCCATCACCAGTGCGGCGGCCACGGGCTTGTCCCACGTCAGCGTGTCCTGCGCCAGGGCTATCGCCACGAACGATGCCACGACGGGTTGCAGATTGGTATAGACGCTCACGGTCGTGGCCTTCAGGTGCTTCATGGCAAACGGGATCATGAAGTAGCCGAGCACCGTGGCGAAGACCACGATGAACAGCATCCCCACCATGCCGGACAGCCACTCCGCATCCACGGGGCCGCCGTAGAGACGTGTGGTGCCAAACTCCGTGACGGTGTAGGGCAGCACCACGACGGACGATGCCAGGAACACCCACTTCATCTGTGTCAGCGCGGTGTACTTCTGCGACACCTTGCGCGTCACTATCAGGTAGACCGCCCACGTCAGCAGGCTCATCAGTGCGAAGAAGATGCCCAGCAGGTCATTGTTGCCCGTGCCGTCCTGCCACTTCAGCACGACCATCAGTGCCGCTCCGGCGATGCCCATGAGCACGCCTGCGGCCTTCATGCCCGTGATGCCCTCATTGAGGAACACGGCGGCGAGAATCATGGTGGCCACGGGTGTCAGCGTGGCAATGAGGGAGAAGTAGACCGGTGTGGTGTAGACCAACGCCCAGGCCGTCAGCGTCTGCGACACCACGAAGCCCAGCAAGCCCGACAGCACGATGACCGCCAGGTCACGGCCGCCCACGTGCTCGCGCGGCGCGAAGAGCGATATTGCCCAAAATATCAGTGCCGCACCCACGCAGCGCGATGCCATGTAGACGTTCGGCGTCACCCAGTCGCGCAGCAGGTACGAGCTGACCGGTACGCCCAGCCCGAAGATTACGTTGGCCGCTATTATCGCCGCGTGTCCTTCCGCCTTGCCCCGCTTGTCGTTGTCCTGTGTCATGTCTTCCCTCTTTTAGCCGTGCAAATGTACACATTATTACCCGTTGACGAAAGCCGTCGCCATCATCAATGGTTGTCAAGGTCTGCGAGACCTGCAAACAGTGCTTCTGTGGACGTTCAACCTCTAAGTTTGCCGAGGATTGCGGCGGAGCCGCATAATAAGCAAAGGACTT
>CAVHVD010000036.1:0-3675 GCA_963639425.1 Faecalibacterium prausnitzii | reverse complement strand
GGGGCGGACAGTCTGGTGCGACGTGTCCCACAGGGATAAGTGCCACGGCCTCATAGCCGTCAACAGGGAACAGTCGCTTCACGGCTTCCACGTCAAAGTTGCAGACCCAGCAGGCCCCCAGACCACGGTCGGCGGCAGCAAGCACAAGATGTTCCACTGCAATGCCAAGGTCTATGTCCCCGTGGGGCTTCCCGTCGGTGGGACGCACCCATTGTGTACCCACATCTTTCAGTGCAATGACATACATCGGTGCATCGGCAAACCACGGACGCTCGTAGCATTGGCGTATCTTCTTCTTCGCCTCATCTGACGTTACTATAAGAAACTTCCACGGCTGTATGTTCACTGCCGACGGTGCCAAGCGCACACACTCCATGATGTATTCAATATCGGCCCTGCTGACCGGCTCGTCTGTGTACTTGCGTGCAGAGAACCGCCTCGTTGCCAAATCCTTAAAGTCCATATATCCGTAAATCCCTTTATTGTCGTTCGACCATACCTTGTCAACTCTCCCGTGGTATTCACCACGAATTATGTTGCAAGAAAATATTGATGTCCGTTCTCCTCAAACACGTAGATCTTGTTCTCCTTTGCCAGCCACCCGATGGCATAGGCCAGCTCTGTGGCTTGCAGCTCAAGGCGTGTTATCAGGTCGATGAATGTCATCCGACGTGTGGCCTTCTTCAGTGTGCTCCAGACAAGTCGTGCATTCTTGGCTATCATCTCTGTACTCATATATCTGTTCCTCCTCTCCTTATTAGTTGTGTCTTTCCATGCGAAGCCGGTCTCCCGACAGGTTCGTGGCATAAATGTAGCACAGATTTCAACAACGTACAAGCAAAGCGGAGACTATTTTGCGTGGGGTGAAGATTGTTTAACTTTTGGGGCGCAAACGACACTATTTTAAACACTTGCTTCATACTCTTTAAGAAACGTATGGCAGAGATGGCAGATGTTGTGCAGGAGGTTTTTATTGCGTAATATTGCACCGTCATCGCGGCGGGCTGTGTACAGGCTGCTGTGGGATGACGGACATACTAAAGGAAGGAGCATACGGACATTATATGGCATTTGCAAAATGGATAGGCGGCGTGCTGGGATTTGTAGGCACGGGGACAGTGCTCGGTGCACTGGCAGGATATGCGCTTGGCTCAATGGTCGATGCGTTGGCAAGCAGTGGCAATGATGAGGCCGACGGACAGGACACATACGGACAGAACGGACAGTATGGTAGCGGCAGCTATCGTGATGCAGTGCAGTTCAACCGAGGTTACAGAAACGGCTTCCTGTTCTCACTGATGGTGCTGTCGGCACACATCATTCAGGCCGATGGCAAGATAATGCACTCTGAGATGGAGTTCGTGCGGCGGTATCTGCGGCAGTCGTTTGGCAACGATGCCGCTGTGCAGGGCAATGACATACTGATGCGTCTGTTCGACTATCGCAAGCAGCAAGGCGAAGCGCAGTGGCAGCGTCAGATGCAGCAGGCGTGTGCCGAGATTGCCATCGCGCTTAATCAGGAGAGCCGCATACAGCTTGTGGCTTTCTTGGCAGAGATAGTAAAGGCCGACGGACAGGTGCAGGATGCCGAACTGCGTGAGTTGCGACAGGTAGCAACATGGTTGAGGCTCGATGCCGGCGTTGCCGATCAGATGTTTGCCCTTGGAGGCAAGTCCGTGGAGGACGCATATAAGGTTCTTGGCCTTGAACCCGACGCGACAGACGACGAAGTGCGCAAGGCATATCGCAAGATGGTGCTTGAGAACCATCCAGACCGTGTGGCCAATCTTGGAGATGACATCAAGGAAGCTGCCACACGCAAGCTTCAAGAAATCAACGAGGCCAAGAACGCAATCTATAAGGCACGGGGCATGGAGTAGGGGACGTGTGTCCGGTGCTTGTAGGTAAAAAAAGAAGCGTGTCACGCCGCACATGCTGATAAATTCATACCTTTGCGGAAGTAAACCCGATAGACAATCCAATTAAATCTAAAAAATGAGTCAACAAGCACCATTTATGGTTTTCTCAGGCACAAACTCAAGGTATCTTGCCGAGAAAATCTGCGCTCATCTGAACTGTCCGCTTGGCAACATGAACATATCCCACTTTGCCGACGGTGAGTTTGCAGTGTCCTATGAAGAGTCCATCCGTGGCTCTGTGGTATTCTTAGTGCAGTCCACCTTCCCCAACTCCGATAACCTGATGGAGCTGCTCCTGATGGTTGACGCAGCCAAGCGTGCATCTGCACAGAGCATCGTGGCTGTAATCCCGTATTTCGGCTGGGCGCGTCAGGATCGTAAGGACAAGCCGCGTGTGTCCATAGGTGCCAAGCTCGTGGCCGACCTGCTGTCGGTTGCCGGCATTGACCGTCTCATAACCATGGACCTGCATGCCGACCAGATTCAGGGCTTCTTCAACATCCCTGTCGACCATCTGTATGCTTCGTCGGTGTTCCTGCCCTATATCCAGAGCCTCAACATGGATGAGCTCGTGATTGCCACGCCCGATGTTGGCGGCTCGAAGCGTGCCAGCAACTACTCCAAGTACCTGCACGTGCCATTGGTGCTCTGCAACAAGACCCGTGAGAAAGCAAATGTCGTTGCTTCGATGCAGATCATCGGTGACGTGGAGGGCAAGGATGTGATACTGATAGATGATATTGTCGACACTGCCGGCACCATAACGACAGCGGCCAACCTGATGATGGACAACGGAGCAAGATCGGTGCGTGCCATAGCCAGCCACGGTGTCATGTCAGACCCCGCATCGTTCCGTATTCAGGAGTCACAGCTTCAGGAGATGGTCTTCACCGACAGCATCCCCTACACGAAGAAGTGTGCCAAGGTGAAGCAGCTGAGCATTGCCGGCATCTTCGCCGAGACCATACGCCGTGTGATGAACAACGAATCCATCAGCTCGCAGTACCTCATCTGACGTATACAGCTCTGACGATACATAGCACAACGACAAGTGGCTTGCTCTTTCATGAGCAAGCCACTTGTCGTTTTCAATCAGAGGCACATCCGATTATATGTTATGCGAAGTCCACGCCTGCACCATCATTCATTGACAACATCCTTTGCCGCTTCAATTTCTTGTGCACGCCAATCTTTAACCTTTTGGATTGTCCGTTTCTCTATGGCACGGATGTAGGTCTCCATAAACTGATAGTCAATGGAGCCGGAAGAGGTTACGGGAAGGTCAAATTCGTCCTTGGCGATTTTGGCTTTGGAGATGGAGTCTCCCCAAGAATAAATAGGCCTTAGGCTTTTGTTCAAGGATGCCACCATGAACAATTGTATGAGTTCTGTTCTCAATTTATCATCCTTGGCATATAACACAAGATTGTGGCTGTCATTGGAAAAGAAATCATCTGCTTGGTATGTAATGACCATCGTCTTTCCACCAATCATTATTGCATTCCCTTCCTCTATTTGATTTCTGTCAAATGATATATAAGCAGAGACAGAGTTGTTGCTTTCTCCAGCTGTGACATACGGGGTCGTTCCACTCCCAGCAACAATAGAACTTTGCAGGATATTGTGCGAATTTTTTACGTTGAAGATTCCATTTCGTCTTTTCTGCTTCTTATCGTCTACAACATGAAAACGCTTATAAATCACCTTGCGTTATCTCATCGCCGTGGTAATAGTCCACAGAGTTGTAGCACGATAT
>CAVHVD010000035.1:0-3793 GCA_963639425.1 Faecalibacterium prausnitzii | reverse complement strand
GTCATAACCACAGTGCCGAACGTGTCATACAACATCTACGACAAGCACGGCAACATGACCGAGGTGCACAACCCCGGCTCCATGCCTGACCCCACCACCATCGATCACATCGACGAGCCATACATACGTGCATCAATCATCACCGCCACCGACTACATAGGCCCCATCATGACGCTATGCCTCGGCAAGCGCGGCGAGCTGGTGAAGCAGGAGTACGTCAGCGGTAACCGTGTGGAGCTGTACTACGACATGCCGTTGGGAGAGATCGTGATCGACTTCTACGACAAGCTGAAGAGCATATCCAAGGGCTATGCCTCGTTCGACTACCATCCCAGCGGCTACCGGCCGTCGAAGCTCATCAAGCTCGACATCCTGCTCAACGGCGAGAGCGTCGACGCACTGAGCACGCTGACGCACGAGAGCAATGCCTACGAGCTGGGACGCCGCATGTGCGAGAAGCTGAAAGACCTAATACCGCGCCAGCAGTTCGACATCGCCATACAGGCAGCCATAGGCAGCAAGATTATAGCCCGCGAGACCATCAAGCAGGTGCGTAAAGATGTCACAGCCAAGTGCTACGGCGGCGACGTAAGCCGTAAGCGCAAATTGCTCGAAAAGCAGAAGCGCGGCAAGAAGCGCATGAAGCAGATCGGCAATGTCGAGGTGCCACAAAAGGCATTCCTCGCCGTGCTCAAGCTCGACTGATGCCCCTCTATCGCGGTGCCTCCACCACCCATCACAAAGTTCATGTCATCTCCGGACGTACAATCACAATCCCGTGGCTGTACGTCCGTCTCTCATAGTACGTCTGAATGTCTCAAGCACGCGCATAATTGTTTCTCGTAGAGCGCGGTATGATTGCAGTCATTCAGATAGGTCTGTGGGCGGTCAGCTTCATACACGAAGATGCCCCTGAAAGTCTTGGTTTGACTTTCAGGGGCATGTCTTAGGCACGCGCCTTATCTGCACCGCGGTCTCCGCCACGGGCAGAGGCATGAGCGTGTACAGTCAGTGCAGTATCTTGAACACAAGCTCGCGCATGAGGTCGTAGTTGCTGATCGTGCCGCTGCTCACGCCGACACCCTTTGAGCGTGCGTCGGTGTATCTGATCTCGCGGATTATCTGCATCACCTTCACACCGGTGTAGCGGCGCATGGCCTTGGTGTAGTCCTGCGCCGCCCACTCGGATGTGAGTCCGAGATAGGCGGCCACGCTGCGCTCCGACCTGTCAGGAGCGTAGTAGGCGAGCATGAGGTCGGAGAAGAACTTGAACAGCAGTGCCAGCGTCAGCTGTATGGGGTTGGCCGACGGATTTTCGGCGAAGTACTTTATTATGCGGTTGGCCTTCAGCTCATCTTTCTCGACCAGCGCACTCCTAAGCTCGAAGTTGTTGTATTCCTTACTTATGCCGATGTTGCGCTCGATCATGTCGGGCGTGACGGTGGTCGTACCGGCGGCTTTGGCAACGATGGCGAGCTTGTCCAGCTCACCCGCCATGCGGCTGAGGTCGGAACCTATGCTTTCCGCCATCATCTGTGCGCCCTTGGGGTCTATGGTCAGCCCTCTGGAGGCTACGTATGTGTTGACGAAGCCCGGCAGCATGCCGTCCCTGAGCCGCTTCGACTCGAAGAGCACGCCCGTGCGCTCGATGTCGGCCGCCAGCTTCTTGTACTTGCGGCGGTCAAGCGTGCCGTTCTTGTGGCACATCACCAGTACGGTGGACATCTGCGGCTTTTGCAGGTAGAAGCACAGCTCGTCCATCTTGCTGACGTTCTGCGCCTCTTTGACGATCACCACCTGACGTTCCGACATCATGGGGTACCGCTTCGCGGCGTTTATTATCCAGCTCACGTCCACGTCGGAGCCGTAGACCACCGTCTGGTTGAAATCACGCTCCTCGGGCTGCAACGCATTGTCGGCGATGTAGTCGGCGATGACATCGATATAGTAAGGCTCATCGCCCATGAGGTAGTACACCGGTGCATATCGGCGTGCCTTCAGGTCTTTCATGATGTCTGCAAACGTCTGCTGCTCTTTCTTTGCCATGCTGTCTTGTCCTCAGTCTTTACCAGTCATACTTCAGGTGCTTCACTGTCTTCTTGCTGTCCTTTATCATCTGCAATGCCTCGACACCTATCTTGACGTGCAGCTCGGCGAAGTTGGTGGTCACCAGGCTGTCGCTCTTCTCCGTCTTGACCCCCTCGGGAATCATGGGCTGGTCGGAGACGAGCAGCAACGCTCCCGTGGGTATGTGGTTGGCGAAGCCGCAGGTGAAGAGCGTGGCCGTCTCCATGTCCACAGCCATGGCACGTGTCGTCCGCAGGTAGTCCTTGAAGCGGTCGTCGTGCTCCCATATACGTCGGTTGGTGGTGTAGACGGTACCTGTCCAGTAGTCGCGCCCCATGTCTCTGATGGCCGACGACACGGCACGCTGGAGCATGAAGGCCGGCAGTGCGGGCACCTCTGGCGGATAGTAGTCGTTTGACGTTCCTTCGCCACGGATGGCGGCTATGGGCAGGATGAAGTCGCCAAGACGGTTCTTCGCGTCGATGCCGCCGCACTTGCCGAGAAAGAGGCACGCCCGCGGGGTGATGGCACTCAGCAGATCCATGATGGTGGCGGCGTTGGGACTGCCCATGCCGAAGTTTATCAGCGTTATGCCGTCGGTGCTGACCGATGGCATGTTGGAGTCCTGCCCCACGATGGGTGTCCCGTAGAGACGCGAGAATATCTCAAGATACTTGTTGAAGTTGGTCAGCAGTATGTACTCTCCGAAGTCTTCAAGGCGGCGATGGGTGTAGCGCGGAAGCCAGTTGGCCACGATCTCCTCTTTTGTTTTCATTGGTAAAAGCCTTATTTTTGCGTCCGTAAAGCGTTTCACGGAGGACGGAGCCTGCGTCCGTCGGCCGTCGATACGTGGAGCAAAGATAGTGCAAGCCGGAGACCGCGCAAAGAAGAACCCACCCATTTTTGTTCTGTCAGAGGCAAGGCCACACGTCACGAAAAGGAGAGATGCTGCAATGTATGGATTGAACCTGCCGGACTTCGATGCCAAAATCAGAACCGACGGACAGAGAAGGCTGATCTACGACAGCCTGCGCCGCAAGTTTGTGGCTCTGACACCAGAGGAGTGGGTGCGCCAGCACTTCGTGCACTATCTTGCCGGCACGTGCGGCTATCCGCAGGAGCTGCTTGCCAACGAGGTGGCACTGCAACTCAACGGCACGCTGAAGCGGTGCGACACGGTGCTGTACCGGCGCGACCTGTCGCCGCTGATGATCGTCGAATACAAGGCTCCTACCATCAACATCACACAGCGCGTGTTCGACCAGATTACGCGCTACAACATCGTCATGCGGGTTCGATACCTCACGGTCAGCAACGGGCTGACGCACTACTGCTGCCGCGTGGACTACGACAACGGTCAGTGCGACTTCCTGCCTCAGATACCCGCATACGCCGACATCCGCAACGACTGAGCGCGTGCTCACGCGGATAAGTCATGCGGAGCTTCGTCTCTTGCGGCTTCGGAGGATAACGTTTTCATCGCATACGTACAAGCCCGTTCAAAAACGTTTACTTTCTGTTTACTAACCGTTTACTATCCACCCCTCAGACGCGTTCTGAAGCCCCCTCCCGTTTACTAACCGTTCACTTTTCCACACTTCCGTTCAATAATCTCGTGCTTGCCCCAAGAAGCACCCTAACGATGCCCATTCTTAGGGTCTAACGATGGGCAAGCTTGGACTCTAACGATGCCCGTTCAAAGAACCTAAGAATGCCCATCCTTGGA
>CAVHVD010000034.1:0-5016 GCA_963639425.1 Faecalibacterium prausnitzii | reverse complement strand
AGACCTTTGTCAGCATGGTGTACGGGCCGGTCGTGAAGTGGCACTCCACAATCTCGGGAACTTTCTGTAGTTCGCTCACTACCGACTTATACATGGAGCCTTTGTCCAGCCTGATGCCGATGTAGGTGCAGGTGTTGAACCCTAATGACTTGGGGTTGACCTCATAGCCGGAGCCGGTGATGATGCCCAGGTCTATCATGTGCTGTACACGCTGGTGTATGGCAGCACGCGACACCCCGCACTGTGCTGCAACGTCCTTGAAAGGAATACGGGCGTTCTTAGATATGATGGTAAGAATCTGCCTGTCTAAGTTGTCTATTTTATCCATAATCTTAGTTGTTTGTTTTTCGTGCCGTCAGAAAGTAAGCAAATGTAGTTCTTTTTCTGAACTAATGCACGCAAAAGGGATAATTTAGAGACAAAAAATGTCTTACTTGACAATATCAATCAGCTCGACCTCGAAAATCAGCGTCGAGAATGGCTTGATTTCTTTGCTTACCTCACGTGACCCATATCCCAATTCCTGCGGGATATAGAGGATGAACTTCGAGCCCACAGGCATGAGTTGTAATGCCTCTGACCAACCGGTGATGACCTGCCCTACACGGAATGTGGCCGGTTCGTTGCGCGAGTATGAGCTGTCAAACTCGGTGCCGTCGATGAGTGTGCCCTTGTAGTTCACCTTCACCTGATTGTCAAGATTGGGCTTCTCGCCTGTACCCATCGTCACGACCTTGTATTGTAGTCCACTGGCAGTGGTCTGTACGCCTTCCTTGGTCTTGTTCTCTGCAAGGAACTGCTCGCCTGCGGCCTTGTTTTCGGCGAAGCGTTCTTCCAGCAGTCGCTGCTGTATCTGCTGCATCTTCATGTCGGAGATGGACTGTGCGTTTGTCATGTCCATGACAGACAGCTCGTGTGCCACGCCATCCATGAAACCCTGAATCATGTACTTACGGTTGATGGTCTGTGTGGAGTCCGAACCAAACAGCTGGCTGTTGATGCCCTCGACCCAGTTCTTGCTGACCATCTGTCCGATCTGCACGCCCACTGCATGAGCACGGCTCTTTAGGTCGAAGTTGTCAGAGCCTTCCTTGAATCCTTTCAGGAACTCAACCATCATGGTGCTGTCGATCCCCTGCTGCATGAGATAGTCGTCAAGCCCCTGCACACGTGCCATGCCGATGGCATACGACAATGAGTCAATTTCTGATTTCAGCTGTGTCCTCTGTCCCTGTGCTGTGCATGACGATACCAATGCGCATATCGCCAACGACAGGATTAACGTAATCTTCTTCATTTCTATTTGCTTCAAAAGTTATGCGGTTTTATAATATCTTCAATAGTTCAACGTCAAATATCAGTGCACTGTATGGCGGTATTGAGTTGCCTGCGCCGTGCTCGCCGTATGCCAGGTTGTCCGGTATGAACAGCCGCCACTTGGCACCCTCGGGCATGAGCTGCAGAGCCTCAACCCAACCTGCTATGACCTGACTCACGCCAAACACAGCCGGTTGTCCGCGCTGTATGGAGCTGTCGAATACAGTCCCGTCGAGCAGACGACCTTCGTAGTGACACTCCACCTTGTCGCTGGCCTTGGGATGTGCACCGCCGACCTTTCCTTCTTTCAGTACCTCATATTGCAGGCCGCTGGGCAACGTCACCACTCCATCGCGCTCCTTGTTGGCATCAAGGAACTCCTTGTTGGCTTTCTTGCGTGCTGCGGTCATCTTCTTGTCAAGCTCGTCAATGTATTGGCTGACGATGATCTGTGCCTCCTTATGGTCGATGACGGGAGTCTTACCTCGTAGGATGTCTTCCACACCTTTTGCGAAGTCCTCGATGCTGACTTCCGTGGCACCCATACCAAGCAGGTTCTGCCCGATGCCCATTCCCAGTGAATAGCTCGCCTTGTCCATAATGTCAAATGTCCGTAAATGTCGTTATGTCAATTTTGGATGCGAAAGTACTGCTTTAGATCGAATAATGCTGATGTCTGATAGATAAAAATGTTTAATGCTTTGCCCTGTAACCGTCACTTTAGTACATTTGTGATGTCCGGAACGAAAGAGCAAAAGGATAGAAAGGAGCATTATGAAGAACCTTGTTTTCTTGACCGGCGCAGGCATAAGTGCAGAAAGCGGAATAAGCACATTCCGCGATGCCGGCGGGTTGTGGGATAAGTATCCAGTGGAGCAGGTGGCCACGCCGGAGGGGTTTGAACGCAACCCCGAGCTCGTGCTTGACTTCTACAATAAGCGGCACCGCGAGTTGCTCAGCGTGAAGCCTAACGCTGCACACTACGGCGTGGCCGAGCTTGAGAAGCATTTCAATGTGAGCGTCATAACGCAGAATGTGGACAATCTGCACGAACGTGCCGGAAGTACCAGGGTGGTGCACCTGCATGGCGAACTGACGAAAGCATGCTCCAGCCGCCATCCTGACGACAGGGGATGTGTGCGTGAGTTGAAGCCCGACGAAGACATACATCTTGGCGACAAAGCTGCCGACGGCAGTCAGTTGCGTCCGTTCATCGTGTGGTTTGGCGAGGCTGTACCTGAGATTGAGACCGCCATTGGCATCGTGGAGACTGCGGATATATTTGTCGTCGTCGGCACAAGCCTGAACGTGTATCCTGCTGCCGGACTACTCAACTACGTGCCGCGCGATGCAGAGATATACCTTATCGACCCTAAGCCGGTCGACGCACATTCGGCACGCAACATTCACGTCATTCAAAAGAGAGCGACAGACGGCTTGCGGGATTTGATTGACATCCTCACCGCTTCACGATGAGGCGCACGACGAACCACAGGTGACGGGCAATGGTGCTCGGCCACCCGTAGTGGTGTGCCATGATGTGCAGACGCTCGATGAGCGATGCACGGCGGTTGCGTGTGGTCATGCCCTCGTCGAGATAGTCTATTATAATAAGGAGTGTGTTATGCGTTGTCTGCGCCTTCTTGAGTTGGCGTATGCACCAGTCGAAGTCTGACGAGTAGCGGTAGCGCAGATCAAATTCATCGGCGATGCTCCGTTTGCAGAAGAATGCCTGGTGGCACACCATCATGCCCTGGCGGAAGCTCTTCCAGTCCAGCTGCTCGGGAGCTTTGTGGCGGCGCATGCGCAGGAAGTGCCCGTTGCGGTCGACAATCTCAGTCTCTCCATACATTATGTCCGGCAGTGCATCTCCTTTTATGGAGTGGACCATCAGCTGCAGCGTGTCGTCCTCATGAAACTCATCGCCGGCATTCAGGAAGCACACATAGTCGCCCGTAGCCATGCGCAGACCTTTGTTCATGGCATCATACAACCCGCTGTCAGGCTCGCTGATGATGCGTGCTATGCGGTTGGCATAGCGTCGCACGATGTCCATAGTTCCGTCTTTCGACCCTCCGTCGACGATGATATACTCTGTGTGGTGGTATGTCTGGGATATGACGCTCTGTATGGTGTCTTCGATTGTCGCCGCCGCATTGTAGCAGACGGTGATGATGCTGAATATCGGTGTCGGACGGCTAATCATTGTTGCTGCTGTTGTCGGTGATGCTGTTGTAGAGGTTCGTGTATTCGCGCGCAACCACGCCTGCGGCATACTGCGACTGCACCTTGCGCACGGCCTCGGCGGACATGGTGTCGCGTCCAGGGTCTGTAAGCAGCCAGTAGATGCCGTTGGCGAAGTCGTCTGCCGACCTGTACTGCGCCACGTATCCGTTGTGCAGATGGTCAATCATCTCCGGTATTCCCCCCACGTTGAAGCCCACGCAGGGCACTCCGCACGCCATAGCTTCCATTATGGTGTTCGGCAGGTTCTCCTCCAGCGACGGGGTGACGTATATGTCTGCGGCATTGTATATGTCGACCAGTCTGCGGCTGTCGGTCACGAAGTCCTGTGCATAGACCTTGAACGGCAGCAGGCCTTCCAGCTGTCTTGAGTTGCTGCCCATCACCACTACGCCTAAAGTCTCCTTCAGCTCCGGATGTCTCTCTGCCAACAGACGGCACGACTCGACCATGTAGTCTATGCCCTTGCGCTTGTCGGTTATCTTCACGGAGCCGAACAGCAGCAGGTGCTTCTGCTGCGGCAGCCCGCACGTGGAGCGTGCCGCCGTCCTGTCGTGCGGCTTGAACACGTTTGTGTCTATCGGGTTGGGGATGCAGCGTATGTCCTGTCCGGCGAGTAGGGCACTCTTCCTTGCCTGCTCCAGCAGCCATCGGCTCGGCGTGACGAACGTTATCTTGCGTCCGGCGAGCATCTGCCTCTTCTTGCAGAACACCTTGTGCGACAGGTCGTGCTCATGTCCACCGCCGTGCAGATATGGGCAGTTGCCGCACTGACTCGTGTAGCCACGGCAGTCGCGGGCATGGTGGCAGATGCCGGTGCACGGCCACATGTCGTGCATGGTCCACACCACGGGCTTGCCCGAGTCGAGTATCTTACGGATGTCTTCCAGTGACAGCATGCCCTGGTTTATCCAGTGCAGGTGCACGATGTCCGCCTGCGTGAACTCCGGCAGCGCGGTGATGTCCGTGCCGGCATTGGCGATGTCCACGGCAAAGAGGTTCCTGCGGCTGAAGCGGTTGGCAGACCATATCACGATGCGCTCCCACAGGAAATGCCACAGATGCCTCCATCCGCCGCCCAGTGCCACCACCGATGCCTCGCCGGTCTGCTTGTCGCGCACCAGCATCTTGGCCTTGATGCCATAGCCTTTCAGCGACTCCATCAGGCGTTCGCAGGCTATCGCCGCGCCGCCGATACGCTCGGATGTATTTATCAGAAGTGCCCTCATTATCGCATGCCCCGGACTCCCCGGGCTTCAAATCACGGCACAAAGTTACGCATTTTTGGACATTCCTTTTGTCGGGAACGATAATGCCGTTGCGCAAGAGACGCTCCAGTCCCGTGCGCGTTGTACTCCAGTCCCGTGCGCGTTGTACTCCAGTCTCGTGCGCAGTAAACTACAGTCCAGCGCGCTGTGGACTCCAGTCCGGCAGGGGGTGGACAGCATGCTGGAC
>CAVHVD010000033.1:0-9573 GCA_963639425.1 Faecalibacterium prausnitzii | reverse complement strand
CACGGGGTTTCGGCCTTCTCCGGCTCTTGAAAAATCGTCCACTTATGTTCCCATTTTGACCACCGCGCCCCTCTTTTCCCGCATCTGCCGACGATTAAATTTAACACTTCAGGGGCAGATTTAACGCATTTTCACATGCTAATTTTTAACACGTATTCACACTTCCCTCTCCACCGTCCGCCCGATACAGAAAATAAGATGAGCCATTTTTTGCCCGTCTACAAAAAACAGGTACTTTCGCGAGTCTGAAAGCACCAAGGACAAAAACATATCTAAATTGGGAAAGAACAGCATATATTTCTACCATTTTGTAGCATTTGTCACAGTAGCCATCTGGGGCACTACGTTCGTATCGACCAAAATTCTCATGCTCAATGGTCTCTCACCGGCCGTGATCTTCACGCTCCGGTTTACCATTGCCTACATACTGATGTTGGGAATCAGCCATAAGCGCATCATGTCCGACACGTGGAAGGACGAGGTGAAGATGGTGCTGCTGGGCATTACGGGCGGTTCACTGTACTTCCTAGGCGAAAATGAAGCCATGAACTTCACCACGACAACCAACACTTCGCTCATTGTCTGTTCGTGTCCGCTGTTCGCCACGTTGCTTGTGAGACTTGTCTACCGTGACTCGTCACGCATCCGCTTCATACAGTTGGTAGGCTCGCTGCTGGCCTTTGCGGGTATGGTGATCGTTGTGCTCAACGGGAAGTTCGTGCTACGCCTCTCCCCGATAGGCGATGCCCTGGCGTTTACCGCCTGCATGTGCTGGGCGGTCTATTCACTGCTGATGAAGTCGGTGAGCGGCAGCTACAGCGCGGCCTTCATAACTCGGAAAGTATTCTTCTACGGAGTGCTTACCATCCTTCCTTACTACGCATTCTTCCCGGGCATGCCCGCGATGGAGGTTCTTATCAGGCCGCAGGTGGCAGGCAACCTCCTGTTCTTAGGTTGCCTTGCCTCCATGATCTGCTTCCTCACATGGAACTGGTGCCTCT
Organism: Faecalibacterium prausnitzii; assembly: GCA_963639425.1. Taxonomy (GTDB): domain Bacteria; phylum Bacteroidota; class Bacteroidia; order Bacteroidales; family Bacteroidaceae; genus Bacteroides. The sequence goes on along the minus strand of CAVHVD010000033.1, from coordinate 8,572 downwards.
ACAAACTGGGGACTGTCAAGGCGACCAACTGGGTTTACTTCAACCCTATCACCACGATGATATTCGCCTCATGGGTACTCAACGAGACCATCACCCGTTATTTCTTAGTCGGGGCGGCATGTATCCTTGTCGGCATGTATCTCGCCAACAAGACACCCGCAGAGACGTGATGTCTCAAATTTCCGCTTGAAATCCCACGAAGTCGTCCTTAAAAATGTGCGAAACGACAAAAAGTCGTCCTTAAAAGTGTTGAAAATCACAAAAAGTCGAACTAAAAAATGTGTCTGCGCGGTCTGAAGACATCATCAAACAGTCAGTAGACCTAAATTCACATCAGGAATAATAACGTCCGCGAGTCTGTCTCCGACAAGAAATCCCATATATAGCGGAATGGTGAGTATATCTCCATCACGTCCTACATTATATTGACCTAATTTGATCGCATTCTTGACATGATACACATCCCTGTTCTTCAGAACCGTAGTCACACTCTTGGCCTTACCTGTCTTTGCTTTGACCTCAAGAATGACACATTCACCCTTGAACCTTATCAGGAAATCCAGCTCAAGACCGCTGTCCTTGTGAAAATAATACAGTTTTTGCCCTGACTTACATAAGAAATCGGCCATAAGGTTCTCGAAGATTGCTCCCTTATATCCAAGAAGATTTCCCTTTAAAACATCTGCCTGAGTGCCATAGTCAAGCATTGCCATGAGGATACCAATGTCAGTGGTGTACACTTTGAAACAATCTTTGATGGAATTACCCTCCAACGGCAGTTCCGTAATTTGCGTGTTATAACATCTTTTGACTATCCCTGCATCCTCCAACCATTGAATGCTACCGATGAACTGCGAAGACCGTCCGCCCTTTTTGACTATGGAATATTGGAATTTCTTGTTTTCCTTGGCCAATTGTTTCGGAATGGATTCAAAACATTCACGGATATTAGACTTGTCCGCATCGTCTGCGTATTTAATCATATCCTCTTCGTATCCGGCAACAAGACTGTGCTGAACCTCATATATAAGTTCAATGTTTTTGGTCTCAAGGAAACAGTTCACCACTTCCGGCAGACCTCCTACAATGACATATCTGCACAGCAGCTCCATCATTGCCTTGTGAATTCCGTCGGGAACAGCTTTTTCGTTCTCAAAGCATGATCTGACAGTATCAATGACTGTATCACTGACTCCGTTTGCCCATAGAAATTCCTCAAAGTCCAACGGATACATATCTATCACGGTTTCGTATCCGACAGGAACGGAATCTTGCCCCCCTTCTTCGTCTTTCTTATTGCTTTTGCCGTAGCCTTTCACCCCTAAGAGAGACCCTGTGGCAATAACATCGAAACGTCCATCTATATGGAATGACTTCAAGGCCGTCCTTGCTTCTTTACATTCCTGAATCTCGTCAAGGATAATGCAAGTTTTTCCTTCTACAAAGCGACTGCCTTGAATCAAAGCAGAGAGGTTGAGAATAATGGTGTCTACATCGATATTGCCGGTAAAGGCGGACTTCTTATCCGGTTCAAGAATGAAGTTCATATAGACCACACTCTCATAATTCTCCTTTGCGAACTTTTGGACAATGTATGTTTTCCCACATTGGCGAATGCCTTTTATCACAAGGGGCTTCCTGCCAGCAGACTTTTTCCACTCGGACAGGTATGTTTCTATTTTTCTTTTAAGCATGGCTTGCAATCTTGTTCTTTCAAAGGCGAAGATACACTTTTCCCAACGAATAATCAAACGCGCGTACACTTTTTCAAACGAATAAATCCCATACCGATACACTTTTCCCAACGAATAAGTGGCAATCGTCTGCATCTCGATCTCTGCAATATGCCTATGGCATCCGTTGAAAGGTTAATGTCGATTAAAAAGGTTAATGCCGGTACAATGGCCGTATGTTCATGTTACTTTCGCAGTCCCAAAAATCAAGAGGACATGACAATGATTAAGAATTTTGCGAAAAGGTCTTTGTGTGGATTGACCGTGATTGCTGTGCTTGCATTGGCATCGTGCAGCTCTGAGAACGAGACCCTGGTGGAGAACAATAACTTGCCCGCTGCCATCTCCGCAGATTTCAACAGTCGTTGCTCCGGCAATACGATAAAGTATGTCTCTACGGGTGAGGAATTTTACCGCCATACCGGCTTGTCGGAAACGGATGTGTGTTCCGTGGATGACGTAGGCAATGAGTGGTTTGTGGCATACCTGGACAATGAGTGGAACAGGACAATACGCTCCGTTTCGGACATTACGCAACTGCCGTTGAACGTAAGGAAGATGCTGGCAGAGGGTTATCCGGAGGCCGTGGCAGCAGGGTTTGACGAGATAAAGGAGGTGTCGCAGAGATACATCGCGGGGACGTACTACGTCTTCCGCTATTTTCAAGATACGCCGCTGGCCAAGAACTGCACGCATACGCTTGTCGTGGACGGTGAGGGGAGGACACTGAAAGAGTGTACTTACATGCTGAACAGCATGGAATTTACCCGCCCGTTCGTCACGGACATCAGTTGGATTTCAGCGCATTATGAAGGGGCAACAGTCCTCTGTTACGTCAATGACATGGGCGGTGACGACTATATCGTGCTGCACGACGGGATCTTGAAGTCCGTATATTTTGGTTCCGATGGTTGGAATGTGGGTGAATGGAAGGAGACAAGATACGGACTACCGGAGGGGATGTCTGTGCCGGACGATGTGCTCGATAGGTTACATTCTCTTGATGCAGGATTTACATACACCGAAGTGGAGGTCGTGGAGACCCCGAACGGGAACTATTACTCACTCGTTGACGGTACGAAACCCGAGCGTCCGGGATATAACATCGGTGCATTATCTCTCTTTGTAGACGACCTTGTTCTGCCCTGACGTGAAGCGTGCCGCGTCCGGTTCATCGCGGAGAAACGACTCTACGTGCCGCATGCGCTTCTCTTCCACTATCTCGTCCACGGCAATCAGTATGCCTGTCTCCTCGACATCGCCGAAGCCGTAGTTTATTGCCGTGCCGAACATCTTCATCGTAGGGCTGAGATTCATGTAGGCGTTGACCAGCGGCGGAATGTTATAGCCCATGTTGCGTATCTCGTTGTGAAGCACGCGATAGTCTTCCTTGAACGTGTCGTGGCAGAAAAGTTTTGCCAGCTCGGCCTCGTCGCTCTCGATACTCAGCGGGCGGAGCGGTGTGATGAGGTTCTCCTTGTCGGCAAAGTGCTTCTTCAGGAAGTAGAGAATCATGTCGCGTCCCTTGCGGATGTATGACGGGTACATCGTGACCTTGCCGAAGAAATACCTCACGTTGGGCATTATGACCATCAATGCTCCCAGCCCGTCCCACAGATTGTCCAGGGCAAAGAGGCCTTTGCTTCCGGCGCGTGTGCCCTGATACTCCAAGGTCACGAAGCTACGCGCCAGCTCAATGGTGACAGGCATGTATTCCTTGAGGAACTTGTCGCTGAAATGGAACATGTGGGCAGTGGCTAACAGCGGCTGTCCGTCGGCTCCGTAGCGCACATCTGTGCCGAGAATATATCGGTATCCGCCAAGAATCTCTTCTGTCTCGGGATTCCACACGATGAGTTGCTTATAGGGATTTTCCATGGTGTCGAACTCGTCGATGTCCATAGATTTGCCCGTGCCTCCGCCTGCCGCCCTGAAAGCAATCTCACGCAGGCGTCCGATCTCTCTCATCGTGTTCGGAGCGTTGTGTGCTGTGACGATGTATATCTGGTTATGACTCTTGTTTGTCATTCTCAGACGCCGGTCTTCTGTCAGTTCTGCCCTCAGCAAATCGCGGCTCACGGGCTGAATCACTTCTTCCATTTCGTTCTGTTTCTCTTGTTCTCCAACGGCCTCAGCGGTCATTGTCTAAATTCAGGTTATACACTATGCCCTTCACGTACTGTGCCCACTGGGCATAGGTCTTTGATTTGTTGAACATCTGCCACGACAGCGGCTTGCCTATCGTGACGGTAAACGTCTTGTGGCGGTTCTTCATCATCTCGTCGGCAAGATAGAGCATGGCGATATTGAACTTTATGCCCAGTGCCTTGCAGATGTTTGCCAGCCGGTAGAAGCGCGTGCTGTTCTGCCCTCCGAAGTGGATAGGCACCACGTTGCGATGGTATTCCACGCTCTTCTGCACGAAAGTCTTCTTCCATTCCAGGTCGCGTATCATCCCGTTGCGCTTGCGTGAGCACAGTCCGGCGGGGAACATAATGAGCTGTTCGTCGGAAGCAAAGCCCGCCTCCACCCTGCGCGGAAAGTCCTTTGCCTGGTTGCCGGTCTTGTTTATCGGGATGAAAAACGGTGCCAGGCCGTGGATATTCATCAGCAGGTCATTGACAAGATACTTCACGTGTCCGTCATAATGCGTGCCTATGATGTATCCGAGTGAGAGTCCGTCCTGCCCGCCCAGCGGATGATTCGACACGAACGTGCATCTTGTCCCTGCGGGAGGCAGGTTTTCCTCACCGCGCACGTCGAGCTTGACATCGAGAAACTCAAGGCAGTGTTTCAGGAACGGCAGTCCCACCTCGTCGCCATGCTTGCGCAGGAACACGTTAAGCTCCTCTTGGTGGACAATGTGCTTGAGGTAATCGATAACGAACTGCGGCACATACCTGCTGTATTGCGGGGCTTTGTCGCGAATCACCTTATCGATGTCTATCAAGAAGTTCGAGTCTTCTGCCATGTTCGTCCAAACACAAAATCGTCGCAAATTTAGACTATCTTTTCGTATGCCAAAGAAAAAAGTAAGTTTTTTGGCATAAAACGGAATAAAAGTAGACAATACGGATGCCAAAGTGTGCGACTTGAAAGCTGCAACGCACGGCACACGCCAACCCTCCGCCGTGCTTCCCGAGGAGACAACGACAGAACAGGCCGCCAACACGCAGGAACAGGCCGCGATGAAGCCCGCAGAATGTTAAAAGAAAAAGTTTTATAGGCTTTGTGGGGAATTGTGGGGAATTGTGTAATTTAGCACCCTTGAAACGAGATAAGGGCACGTAGATGTTGAGATTTCTTGGAACAATAGAGGCAAAGACCGACGATAAGGGTCGCGTCTTCATTCCGTCAGCATTCCGCCGCCGCCTTCAGGAGGCCGGTGAAGCGGAGATAGTGCTGCGCAAAGACATACATCAGGAGTGCCTCGTGCTCTATCCGGAGAGTGTCTGGTTCAAGACCCAGGACACGTTGCGTGCCCGTCTGAACATCTGGGATGCCGGCGATCAGAGCCTGTTTCGCCGCTTCGTGAGTGGAGCGGAGATTGCCGAACCCGACTCGAACGGGCGCATCCTGCTCTCGAAACGGCTGCTTCAGCAGGCCGAAATCAAGGATGCCGTGGTCTTTGTCGGCATGGGCGAAGAGATAGAAATCTGGGCAAAGGACAAGTGGGAGCGGCAGCAGGCCATGGCCATCGACCTGAGTGCCGACCTTGAACGCAGGATGGCAGGATACTCGGGCTGCGCCGGAGATGCTTCATTGCTGTGAGATGATGGGGGAGACGCTGACATATCACGTGCCTGTGTTGCTGACAGAGAGCATCGACGGACTGGACATCAAGCCGCAGGGGACGTATGTCGACGTGACCTTCGGCGGCGGCGGCCACTCGCGCGAAATCCTGCGGCGGCTGGGAAGCGGCGGACGGCTGTACAGCTTCGACCAGGATGCCGATGCTGAACAGAACGTTGTTGGCGATTTGCGCTTCACCTTCGTGCGCAGCAACTTCCGTTATCTGCATAACTTCCTGCGCTACTACGGTGTGGAACAGATTGACGGACTGCTGGCAGACCTCGGGGTGTCGTCGCATCACTTCGACGATGGCGAACGTGGGTTCTCGTTTCGCAGTGATGGTCCGTTGGATATGCGAATGAACAAGCGCGGCGGACGCACGGCTGCCGATGTGGTCAACACATACGAAGAAGAACGTTTGGCAGATGTTTTCTACCTCTATGGCGAGCTGCACAACAGCCGCCAGATAGCGGCAGCAGTGGTTCGGGCACGCAATGCAGGTGCCGTAGACACCATAAGCTCTTTCTTGGAGGCGGTGAAGCCCTGTTTCGGCCGCGACCGCGAGAAGAAAGAGCTTGCAAAAGCCTTTCAGGCACTGCGCATAGAGGTGAACGAAGAGATGGAAGCACTGCGGGAGATGCTCTCTGCGGCGGTGAAAGCCTTGAAGCCCGGCGGCCGTTTGGCAGTGATTACCTACCATTCGTTGGAAGACCGTCTGGTGAAGAACCTGATGAAGACTGGTAACTTCGAGGGGCGTATGGAAAAGGATTTCTATGGCAATGTGAGTGCTCCGCTGATGCCCGTGAACCGCAAGGTGACGGTGCCGACGGAGGAGGAGATAAGGCGAAACCCGCGCTCGCGCAGTGCAAAGCTGCGGATTGCCGAGAAGAAAGCAGCAGATTAGGGATGCCAAACCGCCGGTTTCCGACACGTAAACCTGCGGTTTCCCGAACCAAAAGCAGTGGTTTAGGAGCCGGAAAACGGTGACTTTCAAAGACAGAAGTAGAGAATAGGGATTTGACGCATAATGGCACAGACAACGCAACAGCAGCAGAAAGGCAGGAAGAAGCACAGCACGCTCTTCGCCTGGATTGGCGGAGACGTGCTCGACAGTGACTTCCTGCGCCGTCAGGCCAAGCTGTTGGTGCTGATAATGGTGCTGATAATACTATACATCAACAACCGTTATGAGTGTCAAAAGCAGCTGATAGAGATAGACCGGCTGGAGAAAGAACTTATCGACGTGAGGTATGACGCACTGACACGCAAGTCGGAGCTGACGGAACGCAGCCGCCAGTCGAGGATAGAAGAGTTCATCAAGAAGACCGACAGCGAGCTGCAGACAGCCACAAATCCGCCGTATCTGATAAAATAAGGACTGAAAGGAGAGCAGAGAATTGGCTGTAAACAAGTCGAGCATATTCACAAGATACTTCTTCGTGGTGCTGGTTTTGGCATTGGCGGGAGCGGGTATCGTGGTCAGGGCAGGCATCATAATGTTTGGCGAGCGGCAGTATTGGAATGATGTGGCCGAACGTTTCGTCAAGGAGAACGTGGCTGTCAATCCCAACCGTGGCAACATCCTCTCTGCCGACGGTGACCTTATGGCCAGCTCTCTGCCGGAATATCGCATCTACATGGACTTCAAGGCGGGTGGCGAACGCAAGGATTCGCTGCTGATGCTCTATATGGATTCCATCTGCCGTGGGCTGCACAAGATATTCCCGGACAAGAGTGCCGGTGAGTTCAAGCGCACGTTGCTGCGCGGACGCAAGGCCGGAAGCCGCAACTTCCTCATCTATCCGAAGCGAGTATCATACATACAGTATAAGGAAACCAAGGCTTTGCCGGTGTTCAACATGAGCAAATATGCCGGCGGATTCCACGAACAGGCATACAATAAGCGCGAGAAGCTGTTCGGCTCGCTGGCAGCCCGCACGTTGGGCGATCTCTTTGCCGACACGGCTCTCGGCGCGAAGAACGGCATAGAGCTGGCGTTTGACTCACTGCTGAGAGGGCAGTCGGGCGTGACACACAGGCAGAAGGTCATGAACCGCTACCTGTCGATAACAGACATCCCGCCGGTCGACGGCTGCGACATCGTCACGACCATCGACGTGGACATGCAGGACATCTGCGAGCAGGCATTGGTGGACAAGCTGAAAGAGCTGAATGCCTTTGTGGGCGTGGCTGTCCTGATGGAGGTGAAGACCGGCGACGTGAAGGCCATAGTGAACATGACGCGCGGCTCCGACGGCAATTACTACGAAATGCGCAACAACGCCATCAGCGATATGCTGGAGCCCGGATCCACGTTCAAGACAGCTTCGGTGATGGTCGCGCTGGAGGATGGAAAGGTGGAACCGGACACGCAGGTGGACACGGGCAATGGCGTGAAGAGGATGTATGGCAGCTCCATGAAAGACCACAACTGGACCCGTGGCGGCTACGGCGTGATTGACGTGACGAGAATCCTTGAGGTGTCGTCGAATGTCGGCGTTTCGTCAATCATAGACAAGTACTACCACGACAATCCGCAGAAGTTTGTCGACGGTCTGAAGAAGCTTGGCATTGCCGATTCGCTGCCTTTGCAGATCTCCGGCGGTGGAAAGCCCAACATAAAAGGACCGAAGGAACGCTATTTTGCCAAGACTACGCTGCCGTGGATGAGCATCGGCTATGAGACGCAAGTGCCGCCGCTCAACATCCTGACGTTCTATAATGCCATTGCCAACGACGGCGTAATGGTCAGCCCGCGTTTCGTCAAGGCAGCTGTAAAGGACGGGGAGGTCGTGGAAGAATATCCCGTGAAGGTGATGCGCGAGCAGATATGTTCGGAGTCAACGCTGAAGAAAATACGCAATATCCTGCGCCTCGTGGTGTCAGAAGGTTTGGCGAAGCCGGCGGGATGCAAGCAATTTGCCGTAGCAGGGAAGACGGGGACGGCACAGATATCGCAGGGTGCGGCCGGATACACATCGGGCGGTCGCAAGTATTTGGTTAGTTTCTGTGGTTACTTCCCTGCCGACGCACCAAAGTAAAGCCTG
>CAVHVD010000032.1:0-14702 GCA_963639425.1 Faecalibacterium prausnitzii | reverse complement strand
TATTATGCGGCTCCGCCGCAATCCTCGGCAAACTTAGAGGTTGTACGTCCATAGCCGCGCCTATTTCCGACAACGATTTTCACAATGTGGACGGCCGTCCGCATCAACATTCTTTCAGATTTTTCTCGGTTTCCGTCGATACATTCAACGGATTTCGACTCGTCCGACCGCGGCATCGCGCCTCGGCCAGCCACTGCCGTAGTTACTCAAGTCCTCCGGAGCACTCGTCAGAGACTTGCATCTGACGATTGCAGATCGTCCGACCCTCGAAAATCAGCATGACGAGCCACGGCGTTTTGTGCCGCACGCGCACAGGCACGACATTTATTTACAAAAAACTTTGGCGGGTAAACAAAAAAGTAGTTACTTTGCACCCTGCTTCTATGAGGCACCACTTTCTGAATAATAAAAATACGTAATAGAGATGTCGAAGATTTGTCAGATTACCGGTAAGAAGGCGATGAGCGGAAACAACGTGTCGCACTCCAAGAGAAGAACGAAAAGGACTTTTGATTTGAACCTGTTCTCCAAGAAGTTCTACTATGTTGAAGAGGACTGCTGGATTAGGCTTAACATTTGCGCCAACGGTCTGCGCCTGATCAACAAGGTGGGGCTGGATGCCGCGCTGAAGAACGCCGTAAGCAAAGGCTATTGCGACTGGAAGTCGGTAAAAGTAATCGGTTAACAAGAAACAACACACGTAGAAAGAGGAGAAAGCACTATGTCGAAGAAAGCAAAAGGCGATAGAATACAGGTCATCCTTGAGTGCACAGAGATGAAGGACAGCGGCCTGCCCGGCACATCACGCTACATCACCACCAAGAACAAGAAGAACACTCCCGAAAGACTGGAGCTGAAGAAGTACAACCCCATCCTGAAGAGAATGACGGTGCACAAGGAGATAAAGTAACGGAACACTAACGTAATAAACAGCATAAGAGACTATGGCAAAGAAAACAGTCGCTACACTGCACGAAGGCTCGAAGGAGGGTCGTGCATACACCAAGGTCATCAAGATGGTGAAGTCTCCGAAGACCGGTGCTTATGTCTTCGACGAGCAAATGGTTCTGAACGAGAAGGTACAGGACTTCTTCAAGAAGTAAGACGCCACAGAGAGAAAGCAATATACGTCGACACCGGCCGTCAAGCCACGAGGCGACGACATTGACAAAAGGACAACGAGGCAAGCTCCGCATGGTCAGGTAGGATATACCGGCAGCGGGGCTTGCTTCTTTTTCGTTTTGTTTTGTCAGGGGCTTGCACTACCTTTGCGGATTATAGGATTTTAAGACTAAAAGACATATATGGGATTTTTTGGATTCTTCAGCAAGGAGAAGAAAGAGACGCTGGACAAGGGTCTGCAGAAGACTAAGCGCGGACTGTTCGACAAGCTGGCGCGAGCCGTGGCAGGCAAGTCGAAGGTCGACGACAGCGTGCTCGACGACCTTGAGGAAGCACTCATAACATCCGACGTAGGCGTGGACACGACACTGAAGATCATAGAGCGCATCGAGCAGCGCGTGGCTACCGACAAATACATGAACACCTCCGAACTGAACGGCATCCTGCACTCGGAAATCTCGGCCATGCTGACGGAGAACAACACCTCCGATGCCGACGACTTCGAAGCACCGCTGCCCAGCAGCCCATACGTGATAATGGTGGTCGGCGTCAACGGCGTCGGCAAGACCACGACCATCGGCAAGCTGGCATACCAGTACAAGAAGGCCGGTAAGAGCGTCTGGCTCGGCGCGGCAGACACCTTCCGTGCGGCAGCCGTGGAGCAGCTGGAGATATGGGGCAAGCGTGTGGGCGTGCCGGTGGTGAAGCAGCAGATGGGGTCAGACCCTGCGTCGGTGGCGTTCGACACGCTGAAGTCCGCCGTGGCAAACAAGGCTGATGTGGTGATAATAGACACCGCAGGGCGGTTGCACAACAAGATAAACCTTATGAACGAGCTGTCGAAGATAAAGAACGTGATGAAGAAAGTGGTGCCCGACGCCCCGCAGGAAGTGCTGCTGGTTCTCGACGGTTCGACAGGACAGAACGCCTTTGAGCAGGCGAAGCAGTTCACGAAAGCGACGGAGGTGACGGCAATGGCTGTGACCAAGATCGACGGAACCGCCAAGGGCGGAGTGGTGATCGGCATCTCGGATCAGTTCAAGATACCGGTGAAATACATCGGACTCGGCGAAGGCATGGAAGACCTGCAAGTGTTCCGCCGCGAGGAGTTCGTGGACTCGCTCTTCGGCGACAGCCGGACAAACTGAAGACAGACCAACAGGGAGACAGAGACGCATGAAGCGCAAGACCATAGATGTGATAACATTGGGCTGCTCGAAGAACCTGGTGGACTCGGAAAGGCTTATGGCAATGCTGGACACTGCCGGCTACACCGTGACACACGACCCCGAGAACCCGCACGCCGACATCGCCGTGATAAACACCTGCGGCTTCATAGCCCAGGCCAAGGAAGAGAGCATCGACACCATCATGAGCTTCGTCGATGCCAAGCAGAAAGGACGGCTGAAGAAGCTGATTGTCATGGGATGCCTGTCGGAACGCTACCGCCACGAGCTGGAAGCAGAGATACCCGAGGTGGACAAGTTCTACGGCAAGTTCGACTGGAAAGGACTGCTCAACGACCTCGGTGGAGCACCCAAGAAAGAGCTGTACGGCGAGCGCATGGTATCGACACCACGTCACTATGCCTATCTGAAGATAGCCGAAGGCTGTGACCGTACATGCTCCTACTGCGCCATCCCCATCATAACGGGACGCTACGTGTCGCGCCCAATGGAGGACATCATAGATGAGGTGAAGGAGCTTGTTGGCCGTGGAGTGAAAGAGCTACAAGTCATAGCACAGGAGCTGACGTTCTACGGCATGGATCTGTATCACGAACAGAAGATTGCCGAGTTGGTGGAGCGCATCGCCGACGTACCGGGCGTGGAGTGGATACGGCTGCACTACGCCTACCCGTCGCAGTTCCCCACGGATCTGCTGCGCGTCATGCGCGAGCGTCCCAACGTGTGCAAGTATCTCGACATCGCCCTGCAGCACATCAGCGACAACATGCTGAACCGTATGCGCCGCCACGTCACCAAAGAACAGACGTACCGGCTCATTGACACACTGCGTCGTGAGGTGCCGGGCATAAGCATACGCACGACACTGATGGTGGGGCACCCGGGTGAGACGGAGCAGGACTTCGAGGAGCTGAAAGACTTCGTGCGCAAGGTGCGCTTCGACCGCATGGGGGCATTCACTTATTCGGAGGAGGAGGGCACATTCGCAGCACAGAACTACAAGGACGACATCCCCGAAGAGGTGAAACAGAGACGCTTGGACGAGCTGATGGAGATACAGGAAGGCATCTCGGCAGAGCTGAATGCGGAGAAGACAGGCAGCGTGATGCGCGTCATCATAGACCGCGAGGAGCCGGACTACTACGTCGGACGCACGCAGTTTGACTCGCCAGAAGTGGACCCCGAGGTGCTGATTGACAAGAGCGGACAACAGAAGCTGGACATCGGAGGCTTCTACGACGTGCGCATAACGGGTTCTGAAGACTACGACCTCTATGGCCGCGTGGAGACGACGGCCGTAGACGGCGATAACAGATGAGGGGTGACGGCAGTGACGAACAAGGACTTCACAACAGAGTTGGCTAAGAGGCAAGGTCTTACGCCGCAAGAGACGGCTCGCGCCATCGCCGCGCTGGCACTGCTGATGACGCGACGCTGGCAAGCCAACGACACCATCAACATACAAGGGTTCGGCTCGTTCATGGTCAGGAAACGCATGGAGCTGGTGACGGTCAACCCCGTGACGCAACAGCGCATGCTGGTGCCGCCGAAGCTGGTGCTGGGCTTCAAGCCGTCGGCGATGCTGAAGGAGCGGCTGAAATAGACAGGACACACAACATAAAGAAACAAAAAACAGAGATGCCATGAACGAGAGACTTAACATGCAGGATCTCACAGACGAGTTGGCGGAGAGCCACGGCATGAGCCGTCGCAATGCAGAGAGCTTTGTGAGAGACTTCTTCGTGCTCATTGCCGAGGCGTTGGAGCGCGACAAGTACGTCAAGGTGAAAGGCTTCGGCACATTCAAGTTGATAGAGGTGGACACCCGCGAGAGCGTGGACGTGAATACCGGTGAGCACATCGAGATACAGGGACACAACCGCGTGTCGTTCACCCCCGACCCCACGCTGAAAGATGCCGTCAACAAGCCATTCTCGGCATTCGAGACGGTGGTTCTCGAAAGCCCAGCAAGTGGGGAGATGCCATCCTGTGAGGTTTCAGCCAACGAAACCACGGAGACGGATGCCACGGAACAGCCCATCGGAGAGCCTGAACCGGCGGCAGAGAAGGAGGAGGCCACAGAGCAGCAAGCACCGGCTGAGGCAGAACAGCCGTCGTCGGGTGTGGCAGAGCTGATGCTGAGCGAGAAGAAAAAGCGCGAGATTGCACGTAAGGCCGAGCCGTCATCAGTGCCGGTTCTCGCCATCATAGCCATGGTGGTGATACTGGGATGTATAGGCTTCGTGGCCTATCTGTACTATCCGGACTTCGCATCGGGCAGAGATGACGCGCCGACACAGCAGATTGAGAACGTAGAGCCTACAAACGACAGCGACACGACAGGCGGGCAGGCCGCGACGGAGGTCTCCTCTCCCGAAGCCGGAAAGGCACAGGGAGCAGCAGGGGCAGGAGCGCAGCAGAACGCAACGGACACGACCACAACTGCGGCACAGCCCAAGCAGAAGCCTGTGGTGAAAGAAGCTATCAGCGTGCAGAGGCTGACAGTCGGGACAAGCTACACGCCCGATGGGGTGTTGGCGACATACACCGTGAAGCGTGGGGAGTCGCTGTCGGACATCGCGGCTCACTTCTACGGCGGAAGGTCGTTCTACACATACATCGTGGACTACAACAAGGGCAAGATAAAGAACCCCGACAACGTGCCCGTGGGCACAGAACTACAGATTCCGCGTTTGGTAAGCAAATGAATGCACACGCGGACACAAAGGTTAAAGCATTTTGAAAAATGCTTAATTAAGATTTTAGAACAGGCATTCGAGACATACGGATGTTGCAGTGTATGGGCTAAATCTGTACTTTTGAACACCGAAAAAGGTAAAGAACAGAAATATAAACAAGTAAAGCAATTATGGCAAATACTATCGATATCCGCGAACTGAACGAGCGGATAGAAAGACAAAGCACATTCATCACCGACCTGACTGCCAGCATGAACCAGGTGATTGTGGGTCAGCAGCATCTCGTCGAATCGCTGCTGATAGGCTTGCTGTCTGACGGACACGTGCTGCTCGAAGGCGTTCCGGGACTGGCGAAGACGCTGGCCATCAAGACACTGGCATCGCTCATCGATGCCAAGTACAGCCGCATACAGTTCACCCCCGACCTCCTGCCGGCGGACGTTATAGGGACGATGGTATATAGCCAAAAGGACGAGAACTTTCAGGTGAAGAAAGGTCCGGTATTCGCCAACTTCGTGCTGGCCGACGAGATAAACCGCGCTCCAGCCAAGGTGCAGAGTGCGTTGTTGGAAGCCATGCAGGAACGTCAGGTGACCATCGGAGCGGAGACATTCAAGCTGCCGGAACCGTTCCTCGTACTGGCCACACAGAACCCGATAGAGCAGGAAGGCACGTACCAGCTGCCGGAAGCGCAGATGGACCGTTTCATGCTGAAGGTGGTGATTGACTATCCGAAGTTAGAGGAAGAGAAACTAATCATTCGACAGAACATATCCGGCGAACAGGTGAGTGTGAAGCCTATCCTGACAAAGGAGGAAATCATGGAAGCACGCAAGGTAGTTCGTGAGGTCTACATCGACGGTAAGATTGAGAAGTATATAGTCGACATCGTATTTGCGACGCGCTATCCCGAGAAGTACGGGCTGGATGACCTGACAGGAATGATCAGCTTCGGCGGATCTCCGCGAGCATCCATCAGCCTGGCCTTGGCGGCACGCAGCTATGCTTTCATAAAGCGTCGCGGATACGTGATACCAGAAGACATACGCGCCGTTGCTCACGACGTGCTGCGCCACCGTATCGGTCTGTCCTACGAGGCAGAAGCCAGTGACCTGACAGCCGACGAGATTGTGAGCAGGATTCTGAATAAGGTAGAGGTGCCTTAATGGAAGCGGCAGACATCATCAAGAAGGTTCGCCGCATAGAGATCAAGACCAAAGGACTGTCCAACAACATCTTTGCAGGAGAATATCATTCGGCGTTCAAAGGTAGGGGAATGGCTTTCTCCGAGGTGCGCGAATACCAGTACGGCGATGACATACGCGACATCGACTGGAACGTTACGGCACGCTTTCACCGCCCTTACGTCAAGGTGTTTGAGGAGGAGCGCGAGCTGACCGTGATGCTCGTTGTCGATGTGTCGGGGAGTCTGGACTTCGGAACGGTGAAGCAACTAAAGAGTGATGTGGTGACAGAGATTGCCGCGACACTGGCTTTCTCTGCCATACAGAACAACGACAAGATTGGAGTTGTCTTCTTCTCGGACAAGATTGAGAAGTTCATCCCGCCAAAGAAGGGGCGCAAGCACATCCTATATATCATACGTGAGCTTATTGATTTCCATCCGCAAAGTCGGGGAACAGACATGGGAGTGGCGTTGCAGTACCTGACGAACGTGATGAAACGTCGTTGCACTGCTTTTGTGTTGTCTGACTTCATCAGCCACAAGCCCTTTGCCGACGCACTGACGATAGCCAACCAAAAGCACGATGTCGTGGCGATACAGGTCTACGACCGTCGGCTGGAGGAGCTTCCTGCCGTGGGGCTTATGCGTGTCAAGGATGCCGAGACCGGTAGCGAACAATGGATAGACACTTCGTCGAAGGCAGTGCGGCGAGCACACCACGACTGGTGGGTCAGCACACGCGGGCAGCTGAACGACACTTTCACACACAGCAACGTCGACAACGTGTCGGTGCGGACAGATCAGGATTATGTCAAGGCACTGCTCAGCCTGTTTGCAAAAAGGAGTTGAAACAAGATGAAACGAATATTCCCCATACTGACATTGCTGGCATGCACACTCGGCATGAAGGCTCAGGTGAACGTCGAAGCAACCATAGACTCGCTGCAGATTCTCATCGGCGAACAGGCTCACGTCAGCCTTGAGGTATCGCTTGATGCAGACAAGCACGCGGTAATGCCATTGGTAGCCGACACGTTGGTACGCGGCGTGGAGGTGCTGGACATTGCCAAGCCCGACACGCAGTATGTCAACGGCGACAAGCGCATGATCATAAAGGAGGTGTACACCATAACATCGTTTGACTCGGCACTCTACTACCTGCCGCCGATGGAGGTGATGGTGGATAGCCAGACATACCGCTCACGCCCGCTGGCACTGAAGGTCTACTCCATGCCGGTAGATACGTTGCACCCCGAAGCATTCTTCGGTCCGAAAGACGTGATGAAGCCAGATTTCATGTGGTCTGACTGGTATTTGGCCATCGCATGCGCAGTGCTTTGGGCACCGTTGGCAGTATTGTTGATATATGTCATCAAACGTCTGCGCGACAACAAACCAATAATACGCAAGGTGAAGGTAGAGCCGAAGCTACTGCCGCAGGAAGTGGCGATGAAGGAGATCGACCGCATAAAGAAGGAGAAGATATGGCAGAACGGTCGGGAGAAGGAATACTACACACAGCTGACGGAGACGTTGCGCCGCTATATCCAAGCACGCTTCGGCTTCAATGCCATGGAGATGACCACCGACCAGATTGTAGAACATCTACAGTCTGTCGATGATGACGGCGCGATGGCAGAGTTGCAAGGACTTCTACAGATGGCAGACTTGGTGAAGTTCGCCAAGTTCACCCCACTGATGAACGAGAACGACATGAACCTGCTGAACGCAGTGAGGTTCATAAACCGCACCATGCTGCAACCGGATCCGAGCAGCAAGCCCGAGCCTACAGAGATAACAATCGTGGAGAAACGACCGCTGCGCACGAAGATATTGCTTGGCATTGCGGCGGTCGCAGTCGTAGTGGTATTGGTGTGGAGCATCGTTTACGTATGCTCCGAGTTATATAACTATTTCGCTTGAAAGGAACAGAGTTATGGTTTTTGCCAATAGTGGATATTTGCTGTTGCTACTGCTTTTAGTACCCATTGTGGTGTGGTACGTGATGCAGCGACACAAGTCATCGGCATCCGTACAGGTATCCGACACCACAGCCTATAGCCGTGCGCCAAAGACGCTGCGCAACTACCTGATACACATTCCTTTCGCACTGAGAATTCTGGCACTGGCACTGTTGATAATGGTCGTTGCACGTCCACAGACAACCAACAGTTGGCATAGCAGCGAGGTCGAGGGCATTGACATAATGCTGGCTATTGACGTATCGACCAGTATGCTTGCCGAAGATTTGAAGCCCAACCGCTTGGAAGCCGCCAAGCAGGTAGCGGCAGAGTTTGTCAACAGTCGTCCCAACGACAACATAGGCATCACGCTCTTCGCCGGCGAGAGCTACACACAGTGTCCGCTGACGATAGACCATGCCGTACTGCTCAACCTGCTGAAGGATACCAAGTGTGGACTTATTGAAGACGGTACGGCAATAGGCATGGGAATAGCAAATGCCGTGACGCGGCTGAAGGACAGCGATGCCAAGTCGAAGACCATAATACTACTCACCGACGGCACGAACAACAGCGGTGACATATCTCCACTGACAGCAGCAGAGATAGCCAAGAGCTTCGGCATACGTGTCTACACCATCGGCGTAGGCACTAACGGCGTAGCACCCTACCCCTACCCTGTCGGCGGCGGTGTGCAGTACGTCAATATCCCTGTGGAGATAGACGAGAACATGCTGACGCAGATTGCCGCCACTACCGATGGCAGCTACTTCCGCGCCACAAGCAACTCGAAGCTGGAAGATGTATATCAAGAGATAGACAAACTGGAAAAGACAAAGCTCAACGTGCGCCAATACAGCAAGCGTGAGGAGGAATACCTATGGTTCGCACTGGCTGCATTCATCTGCGTGCTGCTCGACATCGTGTTACGCAACACACTGCTCAAGAAGATTCCTTGACACATAGACGCGAACAAGAGGACAGGCGTTGGGACGGACACTATTATATATATAATAAGATGATATGTTTAGATTTGAAGAACCTACATACTTATATCTGCTGATACTTGTGCCACTGTTGTTGGCACTGTACATATACAGCAATTGGCATCGCCGCAGGGCCATACGCACCTTCGGTGATCCTGAGCTGATGTCACACCTCATGCCTGAAGTGTCTAAGCACCGCCCTGATGTCAAGTTTGCATTGGTGCTGACTGCCGTTGCATTGTTTGCCGTGCTGTTGGCACGTCCACAGTTCGGTTCAAGATTGGAGACGGTAAAACGGCAGGGCGTGGAAGTGGTGATTGCACTCGACATATCCAACTCCATGCTGGCGCAGGACATACAACCCAACAGGTTGGAGAAAGCCAAGCGTCTCGTGTCACAGCTCGTTGACCGTATGGAGAACGACAAGGTGGGGCTTATTGTCTTTGCCGGTGATGCCTTCACACAGCTGCCCATCACAGCCGACTACGTATCGGCAAAGATGTTTCTTGAATCTATATCTCCCTCAATGATAAGCCGTCAGGGCACAGCCATCGGCGATGCACTCGACCTGGCACTGAAGAGCTTCACCTCGCAGGATAATGTGGGCAAGACCATAATACTCATCACCGACGGCGAGAACCATGAGGCCGGTGTGGACGAAGCCATGGAGCAGGCACGCGACAAGGGCATACAGGTCAACGTCCTTGGCATAGGCTCCGTCGAAGGTTCGCCAATCCCTGCCGACGAGGGCAACGACTACCGTCGCGACGAAAACGGACAGATCGTCATAACGCGCCTCAACGAAGACATGTGCAAGCAACTGGCGCAGCAGGGCAACGGCGTGTATGTGCATGTGGACAACACCAACACCGCACAACGTGCCATACAGGATGCCATTGACAAGCTGGCGAAAGCCGATGTGGAGACACAGGTCTACACCGACTTCGACGAACAGTTCCAGGCCGTGGCATGGCTCATACTGTTGCTGCTCGTTGCAGAGACAGTCATAATGGAGAAGAAAAACCCGCTACTGCGCAATGTGCATCTGTTTACCCGCAGGGCTGCAACGGTGACGGTGATACTGCTTGTGGCCGGCACCACCGCCAGTGCGCAGAAGTCGGAGCGCGACAACCTGCGCCGTGGCAACCAGCAATACCGTGACAGTGCATACGTTGATGCAGAGGTAAGCTACCGCAAGGCACTCGAAGCCAACCCGCAATCCACAGCCGCACACTACAACCTCGGGAACTCCATGCTCTTCCAGAACAAGGCTCAAGAGGCCATGAGCGAATATGAGGTTGCGGCAAAGACAGAGACAGACCGTAGTAAATTAGCACAGATACACCACAATGCTGGGGTCGTGTGGCAGTCCGCCAAAGAATACGCACGCGCCATAGAGTTCTACAAGGAGGCGTTGCGCAACAATCCGAAAGATAACGAGACGCGCTATAACCTTGCCCTCTGTCAGAAGCTGCTGAAAGACCAGCAGCAGGACGGAGGCGGACAAGACCAGCAGGAACAACAGCAGCAAGAACAACAGAACCAAAAGAGCCAACAGGATCAGCAACAACAAGAGCAGCAGCAAGACCAACAACAGCAGGACGACAACAACATGTCACGCGAGAATGCCGAACAGATGTTGCGTGCCGTGATGCAGGATGAGCGCAACGTGCAGGACAAGGTGAAACGCCAACAGGTGCAGCGTGGCAGCGTCAAGCTGAAGAAAGACTGGTGATGAAAGAAAGCAAACAGAGATGAAGAAGATACTTATCATACTCACATTCCTCGGCATGACATTGCTCAATGCCATGGCCGACAATGTGACCTTTACAGCCAACGCGCCTGAAGCCGTGGCCGTAGGCGACCAGTTTCGCCTGACCTATACCGTCACAACGCAGAACGCCCGCAATCTCGAAGTACCATCCATCAAAGGTTTTGACGTACTCATGGGTCCCAACCGTTCCACACAGAGCAGCGTCAGCATCGTCAACGGGCAGACCACATCGACCAGCAGCATCACGTTCACATATATCCTGATGGCAAACACCGAGGGTACGTTCACCATACCTGGCGCATCCATAACAGCCGACGGACAGAATATGGTGTCAAACTCGGTAACGGTGAAGGTGCTTCCTGCCGACAGTTCCGACACGGCACAGTCATCAGGAGGCAGTGCAAGCAGCAATGCCGGCACGGTGTCGGCCAACGACCTGTTCATCACCTGTACCACCAGCAAGACCAAGGTCTACGAACAGGAAGCCATATTGCTCACCTACAAGATCTACACCAACGTGGATCTGCGCGGCTTCGATAACGTGAAGTTGCCCGACTTCAAGGGATTTCAGTCGCAAGAGGTATCACTACCCAACGACCGCAAATGGGAACTTGAACACTATCGTGGTCGCAACTACCGCACCACCATCTACCGTCAGTTCGTGCTCTTCCCGCAACAGACGGGACAGATTGCCATTGAACCGGCACGCTTCGATGCCTCGATTGCCAAGGCCATGCAGGTCGACGACCCCTTTGAAGCCTTCTTCAACGGCGGAGCACGCTATGCCGAGATACGCAAGACCATCACCACGCCACGCATACAGGTCACTGTCGACCCGCTACCGGCAGGCAAGCCCGCAGACTACTCAGGAGGTGTGGGATCTTTCACGCTATCGTCCGACATCAGCAGCACCAACGTCAGAACCAACGATGCCATCACGCTGAAGCTCATCATCAGTGGCACGGGAAACATGAAGCTCATCTCCACTCCCGAGGTCAGCTTCCCTGCCGACTTCGAGGTTTATGACCCCAAGACCGACAACCAGCTTCGGCTCACCAACGACGGTCTCTCGGGTAATATCACCATCGAGTACCTTGCCATTCCGCGCAATGCCGGCGACTTCCGCATACCGGCAGTCAGCCTCAGCTATTTCGACATCAAGTCACGCACATACCGCACGCTCACCACACCCGACTACAATATCCACGTCGAGAAAGGCGAGGGCAATGCCACGCAGACCATTGCCAACTACAACAACAAGGAAGACCTCAAGGTGCTGAACGAAGACATACACTTCATCCGTCAGAACGATGTCGAGCTGCATCCGCGCGGCAGCCATTTCTTCGGCACCACGGTTTGGTGGCTGTGCTACATCATTCCGCTGCTGTTGGCAGTCGTGACATTCATGCTGTGCCGCCGATATATAGCAGAGAGTGCCAACGTCAGCAAGGTGCGCACACGCAAGGCCAACAAGGTGGCACAGAAGCGCATGAAGCAGGCAGGCCGCCTGCTTGCCGCCGGCGATAGCGAACGGTTCTACGACGAGATGTTGAAAGCTCTGTGGGGATATGCCGGTGACAAGCTCAGCATGCCTGTATCGCAGCTCTCGAAGGATAACATAGAGGAGAAGCTGAGTCAAGTTGGTGTTGAGCCGGAGTTGGTGCAGACATTCACCGGCGTGCTCAACGACTGCGAGTTCGCACGCTTTGCTCCCGGCGACCCCGGACAGAACATGGATCGCCTGTACAAGGCTGCCATAGACATCATCGGCAAGATGGAAAGCTCCATAAGCAAGACACACCATATTAATAAGTAACCATGATGAAGAAAACGACCACCATATATCTGCTCGTGGGTCTGCTGCTGACAGTCGTTGCCGCGACAGACCTGCGCGCACAGACGGCAGAGCCGGACACCCTGCCGCATGACACGACACGCATCGGCAACTTGACAGAGTTCTCCGTGGACAACTCCATGGACAACGTCACCAAGCAGGCTGGCGACAGTGCCTTTCTGCGCGAAGACTACGGCTCTGCCATACAGATCTACGAGGCACTGCTGCGCAATGGCGAAGCCATGGAGGTGTACTACAACCTCGGCAACAGCTACTACAAGGTTCAAGACTACGCACACGCCATACTGAACTACGAGCGTGCACTGCTGCTCAGCCCGGGCAACAGCGACGTGCGCTTCAACCTCGACCTTGCACGCTCGAAGACCATCGACCGCGAGAACACCGTCTCCGAACTGTTCTTCTTGACGTGGATAAGAGCCGTCACCAACCGCCTCAGTTCCGACGCCTGGGCACGTTGGGGCATAGCCTTCTTCATACTGCTGCTGGCCGGTACGGGTGTCTACCTCTTCTCGAAAGACATACGTCTGCGCAAGGCTGGCTTTACCGTCGCTGCACTGTGTCTCGTGCTCTGCATACTTAGCAATGTGTGTGCCAACAGTCAGAAGAACCGCCTTGTCGACCGTCATGAAGCCATCGTCATGCAGCCAAGCGTCACCGTGCGCAGCACCCCCAGCGACAGCGGCACCGAGCTGTTCGTCCTGCACGAAGGACATAAGGTCAGCATCACCGACGACAGCATGCACGGCTGGAAGGAGATACGCATTGCAGACGGCAAGAAGGGCTGGGTCAGCACCGAAGCCATAGAGGTGATCTGAGGCGTCTCAGGCACATCCCAATCCGGCAATATCATTTTTATTGCCGGTTTTTTTTGTCATTATGCCGAATATACCTACTTTTAAGCACGAGCAATGTAGAACAAGAGAAACAACTCACTAAAACATATGGAATTATGAAGAAAATCACATTCAATGAACTGCGACGCATCAAGGACAGCCTGCCAACAGGTAGCATGCACCGCATAGCCGACGAACTCAACATGGACGTTGAAACTGTAAGAAACTTCTTCGGAGCCGACAACTACAAGGCGGGCAGCAGCGTGGGGCTGCACATTGAGCCGGGACCTGACGGCGGCATTGTCGAGATTGACGACACCACCGTGCTCGACCGTGCGCTCGAGATATTGAAGGAGAACACAGGAGAATAGACACGCACACAGGAGAGGAGGGACATCATGGACGACAGACTCACGACGCTTGCCACACTGACATACTCGAAGGCACTAATCCTGAAGAGCGTGCTCGAGAGCGAAGGCATAGAGACACACCTGCACAATGCCAGCCAGCTGCGACCGATAGTCACATCCGACGTGCGCGTGCAGGTACGCGAGGCCGACATGGGGCGTGCGCTTGATGTCATGCGCCGTTCCGACTGGCTGTCCGAGGATGCCGACACCTCCGCGCCACTTGCCTCAGACATCGTCCTCATCCCTATTGACTTTTCTCCCTGTTCACTGCGTGCCTGTGAGGCAGGGTTCAACCTTGCAGCCCGCACACATTCAGAGGTGGTGCTGATGCACGTCTGCTTCACGCCCATCTATGCCAACCCGTTGCAATACGGCGACTTTTTCCGTCTTACCGCCAGCGGCCATGAGGCCGATGTCGAGGCAACGATGTCGAAGGTCAATGCCGACCTCAAGGAGTTCTCCGACCGCATTGCATCCCGGATCCAATCTCGCGAATTGCCCGACGTGAAGTACCACTGCGTGCTTCGCGACGGCATTCCCGAGGAGGAGATTCTGCGCTACTCGCACAAGGTTCAGCCACGTCTCATCGTCATGGGTACACGCGGCTCCGGAGGTGAGGACATGGAGTCCATGGGCAGTGTTACGGCAGAAATCATTGAGCGTACCGAGATACCCGTACTGGCCATACC
>CAVHVD010000031.1:0-9430 GCA_963639425.1 Faecalibacterium prausnitzii | reverse complement strand
ATCCATCGTTCCCTACTACCTTTTGCCGCCGCAAAAGTATAAAAGGCAACGAATATGAAGAGTGCTAATTATTGCTAAAAAGATGACGCAATTATATGCGGTGGCAACGCAAAAAGACATAACGTTGTCAGCAATGCCATGTAGTGTGTGCGCCTCGAAGAGATACACATTCTACTGGACACCGGCAAGGTCTATGCGTATATAATTATGCTGTCTAAAGATATATATCCGTAGGGGTCACAGTTATATATCGTTACACCCTAATCATATATAAGTATAGCACCTAACGATATATATCCTTGACCCTCATGGATATATATCGTTGGAATCAGCAGGGAGACAGCAGCGGAAACCGAACCTACCGTATGCGTCGGTAGGAGTGAGGTGAGGCATGATGCAGAAACTCTGCAACGGAGAAAAACACATGTGGCAACCATTGAAAATCCAGTGATTGTTGCTAATATTGCGGCGTAATAATCGGAAAAGCAATGATTACGGACGTGTACGCACTTACGGACAAAACAATTCTCTCGAAGATAGGAGAGTCCATAAGATGCCGGAGACTCGACAAGAACATCAGTCAAAAGGGACTTGCCACTGCTGCCGGTGTCTCGACAAGCAGTGTCGCGGCTATGGAGCGTGGAGAGAGCGTCTCCTTGAAAACACTGGTTCCCGTCCTTCGGGCACTCGGCTCGCTACACCTGTTGTCGGGGTTTCTGGAAGAACCTAAGATCAGCCCGATAGCATATGCCAGGCTGCTGGAGAACCAGACCTCCCGCAGGCGGGCTTCTGCAACGAAGAACGATGACAACAAATCTGCGGCGGAATGGTGAACTTGGCAAAAGTCTACATATGGGGATGTTATGCCGGAGCCGTGTTGTGGAATGAAGATACGGCAACGGCGGCTTTCGAGTATGAGCCGTCATTCGTGAGGAACGGATGGGACTTGTCTCCACTGATGATGCCTGTCGGCGATGGCAGCCCTCACTCTTTCGGTGAGCTGTCAAGGGAGACCTTTATGGGTCTGCCTGGGCTTCTTGCAGATGCCCTGCCTGATGTCTACGGAAAGGCCTTGCTGGACAGATGGCTCGTGTCGTTGGGACGCACCTTCGCCAACCCTGTTGAGAGGTTGTGTTATCAGGGCAAACGCTCAATGGGGGCGTTGGAATTTGTCCCTGCCAGTGACGGCTATCTGGAGCAGCCGTCTTCGATTGAAATCAGTTCACTGGTTGAAGTGGCATCCAAGGTGCTGTCGGACAAGGCAGGGCTGGATGCCAATCTGAAGGAAGACACCGGAGAGGCTATTGTCAACATCATCAAGGTCGGTACATCTGCCGGCGGGCAACGTGCGAAGGCTGTCATCGCCTATAACGACGAGACCGGTGAGGTCCGTTCGGGGCAGGTCGACGCTCCTGATGGTTTCTGCCACTGGCTCCTGAAGCTGGATGGCGTGACAAATGCTGCCTTGGGTGATCCGCAACACTATGGGAAGATAGAGTACGCTTATTACAAGATGGCACTGGCTGCGGGGATAGAGATGAACGAATGTCGCCTGCTTCACGAGAACGGACGGGCACACTTCATGACCAAACGTTTTGACCGCATTGGCGGAAACGGGAAAGTGCATATGCAGACGCTTTGCGGATTGGCTCACTATGACTACCGAATGCCACGTGCCTACTCCTACGAACAGGCCTTTCAGGTGATGCGCCGCCTCCGTCTGCCATACGGACAGGCAGAGCAGATGTTCAGACGGATGGCTTTCAACGTGATTGCTCGCAATCAAGACGATCACACGAAGAACATATCGTTCCTAATGGACAAGACGGGAACATGGAGGCTGTCACCGGCCTATGATGTATCGTGGGCATACAACCAAAGAGGCGAATGGACTTCACACCACCAGATGTCCATCAACAACAAATGGGATAACATAACAAAGACAGACATGATGACGGTGGCGGAGTCCATGCACATCAGACGTGCTGATGAGATCATCGGTGAGGTTTGCAATGCCGTCTCCATGTGGCCGGAGGTCGCAAGGGAATATGACATCCCTGCGGAGATAATCACGGCCATAAACAACACACTGCTGTATGGCGACATAGCTCCGTGACGGCGTGCGTCAGCCCCGCTCCTGAATGATGCCGGAGCGGTATGCCGTGAGGAGCTTCTTCAGGTCTTCTATCTGCACGGTCAACTCGCGCCCTTTGTCGGTGTCCTTCACCATCATGCGCTGCTGCGCGAACTCGACCAGGAAGGTTGTGGATTTGATGTCCTGTCCCTCCTTGATGGCCTTCTCGCGGCTCTCGAACGGCTGGTGCTGCACCAGCTGCATGCCGTGTGAATGATAGACGAGGGTGTATCCGGCGATGCCTGTCTCTGGCTGATAGGCTTTGGAGAAGCCGCCGTCGATGACGATGAGCTTGCCGTCGGCCTTGACAGGTTTCTCGCCCTTGATGGTCTTGACGGGCACATGGCCATTGATGATGTGGGAGTGGAACCCCGGCTCGACACCGAACTCGCGCAGGATGTTGTCGCAGACGGCGGCATCGTTGCGTAGCTCATAGTAGCAGCCCTTGACTTCCTTGTGTGTAGACTTGTCGGCAATGAAGTACCGCTCGAAGGTGGCCATCTTGCTCTTGTCGAACGACGGCGAGTCCGGCCCGCACCACAGGTACCAGGCATAGTCGAGTGCCTTGCGCTTGTCGGGATTACGGTCTTCTTCGTAGTAGGCGGCACGCAGCAGCCGGTCGGCCTTGCGGAGCAGACGCTTGCCCCAGTATTCCTTCTCGCCGATGCGCACGTGCCGGAACGAGCCGTCGGCATTCAGCGGTATGGAGGCATGATAGAGCAGGTTGCTGTTTGTGACGAGATACATGCTGCCGTTTGAGAACAGGCAGTGCATGTGCTTGCGCAGCTTCTCGCTGTTGCGGAACGATGCCTGTATCTTCTCCATCAGGTCTTTCTCCTCACGTGTCAGAGTATAGGGGGCGGCAGGGTCTACGGTCGGGAAGTTGGTGTCAAGCAGCTGATAGTCCTTGCCGTCGAGACGGACGGTGCCCTTGGAGTAGTCTATGAGGTGGAGCAGCAGCCGGTCGTCCATCCGGTATTCGGGATGGCGGCGTATGATGGCAGCTTCGAGCTTGAACTGGATGACGGCTATGGCCTTGTGCATCTTGGTTATCAGGCTCACGGTCTTGTCGTCGAGGAGGTCACCGGCATCGCTCATCTTGGGCTTGAAGACGGTGCATGGGTCGTCGGCATAGACATCCATGGCGAAGGTGGCAAGTGGTAGTAGGTTGATGCCATAGCCGTCTTCGAGCGTGCCGATGTTGGCATAGCGCATTGCCACACGAATGACGTTGGCGATGCATGCCTCATTGCCGGCAGCAGCCCCCATCCACAGGATGTCGTGGTTGCCCCACTGAATGTCGAAGTTATGGTAGTCGCACAACGTGTCCATGATGATGTGCGCTCCCGAGCCACGGTCGTAGATGTCGCCAACAATGTGTAGCGAGTCGATGGTGAGCCGCTGTATGAGGTTGCACATGGCAATGATGAAGTCGTCGGCACGGCCGGTGGATATGATGGTGCTGACGATGACGTTGATGTATGCCTGCTTGTTTGGGTCGGCACCGGACTCATGGAGCAACTCCTGAATGATGTATGAGAAGTCCTTGGGCAACGCCTTGCGCACCTTGGAGCGTGTGTATTTGGACGAGACGTTCTGGCAGACGCGCACCAGCTGGTTGAGGGTGATCTGATACCAGTCGTCGATGTCGCTCTCGCGTGCCTTGACCAGCTGCAGCTTCTCTTCGGGATAGTATATCAGCGTGCATAGGTCTTTCTGCTCGCTGGCACGCAGCGAGTGTTCGAAGATCTCGCCGACCTTGCGCTTGATGGTGCCTGAAGCGTTCTTCAGCACATGCTGGAAGGCCTCATACTCTCCGTGTACGTCGGACAGGAAGTGCTCGGTGCCCTTGGGCAGGTTGAGTATGGCTTCGAGGTTTATGATCTCGGTGCTGGCGGCAGCTATGGACGGGAAGCTGCGCGAGAGGAGTTGCAGATAGCGGAGGTCGTCCATGCAGTTCTGTTCTGTTGACGTTTCCATATAGATATGTCTTTTTCTTTTATTGTTGTCTGTTGTCAAAAATGCACTAAGCGGCCTGCACCGTCAGGCGAGGAACAGGAGTATCAGTAGCTGTGCCATGACCACCCGCAGGAATACACACAGCGGATAGACTGTGGTATATGCCACAGACGAGCGGTCGCCGGGGATGGTGTCGTTGGCATAGTCCAACGCCATGGGGTTTGCCATGCTGCCGCACAACATTCCGCACACCGTGCCGAAGTCTATCTTCATCATCCTGAAAGCTATGAAGCCCACGATGATGACGGGGACAACGGTCAGCAGGAACCCGGAGGCAATCCACACCAGCCCTTCGGGACGCACCACGGTCTCGAAGAAGTGTGCGCCGGAGTCAAGTCCCAGGCAAGCCAGATACGTGGACAGTCCGATGGCACGGAGCATCAGGTTGGCACTGCGCGTGGTGTAGGTCACCATGTGTATGCGCGGGCCGAAAGCACTGATGAGTATGCCCACGATGATGGGGCCTCCTGCCAGTCCCAGCTTCAGTGGTGACGACATGCCGGGGATGAACACCGGTATGGAGCCTACCACCAGCCCTATGAACATACCGACGAACACCGCCACGAGGTTTGGCTCCTCAAGGTCGCGCACGGCATTACCCACCACCTTCTCGACACGCTTCACTGCCTCACGGTCGCCGACGACACACAGCCTGTCGCCAAGCTGTAGGGTGAGATGCGCCGTAGCCAGCAACGGCATCCCGCTGCGATAGACACGGCTGACATTGACACCATACTCATTGCGGAAATGAAGCGAGGCGAGGCTCCTGCCGTTCAGCCCCGGCTGTGTGACAACTATACGCTGTGACACCAGTCGGCTGTCAATGCTGTTCCAGTCTATCTCCTTCTTGTTCCAGTCGGTGTCTTCCTGCATGCCGAGCAGAGCCGTGATCATTGGAATGTCTTTCTCTGTGGCAATGACCAACACGCGGTCGTCCTCCTGCACCACGGTGCTTGATGTCGGAATGCTCACGGAGTTGTCTCTCCACAGACGCGAGATGATGAACTTGGCTGATGTCAGTCCGCCGAGTTCCTTCACGGTCTTGCCGAATATGCCGGGGTTGGACACCTTAAATGCCGCAATATACGTATTTTTTTCATTGTCCTCCTCAATGGGGGCGGTATCTTTCTTCTTGACCACGAGAATGCGTAGCAAAATGATGCAGAGAATGACACCGACAACACCCAACGGATAGGTGACGGCACAGCCCAATGCTGGACTGCTGGTGTCAAGGCCAAGCTGCTGGAGTGCCTGCTGTTCGGCAGCCAAGGCGGGGGTGTTGGTGGTGGCTCCGCTGAGTATGCCCACCATGTCGGGTATGGACACACCCATGATGAAGCTAAGGGCTACAGCCAGCAAGGTGCCAAGGATGATGACTGCGACGGCAAGCATATTGAGGCTGACGCCGCCCTTGCGGAACGAACTGAAGAAACCGGGGCCAACTTGAAGACCAAGGGCATAGACAAAGACAACAAGACCGAAGTCCTCGGCATAGACGAGCATCTGCGGGTCTATGGACAGACCGAGATGTCCGGCCAGGATGCCGGTGAAGAACACGAAGGTGACACCAAGGGAGATGCCGAACAGACGTAACCGACCCAACGTCAGCCCCACGGCACAGATAAGCGATATGACAATCACAGCCTGAATGGCTGTATGCGAATATATCAGTGTGTATAGCCAGTCCATCGACGCATCATGAAACAAAAAAAGCTAACCATCGTGTTACTGATAATTAGCTTTCGTAAAAATCATCTTTCTACCTTTCTCCGAGTAGTGGGACCGGGATTCGAACCCGGATTGCATGCGTGAGAGGCATGAGTCCTAACCATTAGACGATTCCACCATCTTCTCCCTTGTTGTACACTCTCAGGGGCTCGAACCCTGGACCCACTGATTAAGAGTCAGTTGCTCTACCAACTGAGCTAAGAGTGCATTGCATCTCTTGTCGATTGCGGGTGCAAAGGTAGGGCAATTATTAAGACTGCCAAAACTTTTGCTATGTTTTTTTCATGAATCTGGTTTTCTCTATCCAAAATCGTAGGGGCCTGTAGGCTCCGATCGTTTCAGCGGTTCTACCGTGACATCGCGTCCTACGGCTACTCCAGCCTCTTCCAAACTGCCCGCCACGGCAGAGAGTGCTGCGTCGGGAGTGTTGTTCTCGCGGCTGAGATGGCAGAGCCAAATGTTATGTAGCTTGTCGGTGTAGTGTGATGCCAGGAAACGCGCAGTGTCGTTGTTTGACAAATGTCCCGTGCGGCTCTTGATTCGTGCCTTGAGGTGTGCCGGATAGGGACCGCTGTCAAGCATACGGTCGTCATAGTTGGCTTCGATGATGAGGTGATTGGCTCGCGCGATGTAGCGTGCCGCCATGTCCGTGATTTCACCGAGGTCGGTGAGGAAGCAGAATGTCCTGTCGCCGACGCGGATGCAATAGCCCACATTGTCGGTGCCATCGTGCGGGACTTCAAAGGCCTCGATGGTGAAGTCGTGTAGCTGCATGGGGACATTCTTCTCAATATGGCGGATGCAGGTCTGTAGCTTGATGCCAGTGCAATAGCTGCTGTTTATGCCTTTGTGGGTCAGTGGGGTAGCGTATATGGGGATGAACAACTGTTCGCCAAGCACACTGAGTGACTTGATGTGGTCAGCATGGTCGTGGGTGACAAAGACGGCCACGACAGACGCCAGGGGGATGCCGAACATCTTCAGACGTTTCTTGATGGTTCGCACGCCTATGCCGGCATCGATGAGTATGCCGTATGATTCGCATCCCAGGTAGTAGCAGTTGCCACTGCTGCCACTGGCAAGGCTAAGAAATCTCACTTTCATCTTCAAGAAAAAGGGTACACCTTATATTATTATACATATATGTCCAACAAAAAGCGGGAACTGAAAAGCCCCCGCCGTTCTATATGAAAGCCGCATTGATTAATAACGTAGATGAAACTCCGATAGACAGGATTTGAGTGCCCGACCTCTTTGTAATCCACCGACATAAAGTTACCCCGAAGGGCGTGGCCCGCCATTGAGATACGAAGCTTGTCTCGGCATTTCGTTGTAATTGATGAGTTTCCCCGATTGAATCAATGCGGCTATGCTTGTACTCATCTGTAACGTTACTTCGCCATCATGTTCTTCACAAAAGTACGCCGAAGCTTTCGATTGTACAAACAAAATGGGATTTTTTATCCAGTCACCCGATAAAACAGGCGAGATACTGGCATCAGTCCGCCAGAGATGCAGGGGGAAAGATGATGTTCTATTATCCCAATCTCGTATATCACAATTCCAGATCTTAAACATCACAATTCCTAACGCTAAATAAGATGTTATGATTGTTGCTTGAAGTCTGCTTATGTTCTCTCACATCGTTCGTTGTGAGCATTCACAACGTTCGATGTGAGCACTCATAACGTTCGATGTGAACATTCACATCGAACGGTGTGAGACGACTTATGACATCTTCCGCATGGAATACATTAATCTGTATCAACAATGTCTTTACTTGCTTATCCCCTTAAAACCCTACTGAGCCGAACGTCCTGTTCGTTTGATGGAGAACGCTATGACTTGTCAGCGGTGTATCCAAAAAGAAAGAGTGGCAACTCCAAACTGAGCTGCCACTCTTCTCTTATTGTTTTGTCTTAACAGGAACGTCAGGCTTTCACCTTGTTCACGATGGCCTTGAATGCCTCCGGATGATTTACAGCCAAATCGGCCAACACCTTGCGGTTCATCTCAATGCCAGCCTTGTGCAATGCGCCCATGAGTGTCGAGTAGGACATACCCTCAAGACGTGCGGCTGCGTTGATGCGCTGAATCCACAGAGCACGGAAGTTGCGCTTCTTGTTTCTGCGATCACGGAAAGCGTACAGAAGACCTTTCTCCCAAGTGTTCTTGGCAACGGTCCAAACGTTTTTCCTGGCTCCGAAGTAGCCCCTTGTTAACTTCAGAATTTTCTTTCTTCTTGCTTTAGAAGCAACATGATTTACTGATCTTGGCATAGTTTTCTTGTTTTTGAATGTTAGCGTCAGACGAGAGCCTCACGGCATGCCTGATCTTGCAACAGCTAATACATTCGGTTAAATGTTTTTGATTTCTTGTGCACGTCGTCTACGTGCGTCACCTCTCTCTTACTTCAGAGCCAAAAGTTCCTTTACCTGCTTGACGTTCGTATTGTCAACGATTGTCGAGTAGCACAGGTTCCTCTTCTGCTTCTTGGTCTTCTTGGTCAAGATGTGACTGTGATAAGCGTGCTGTCTTTTGATTTTACCCGTTCCGGTAAGAGCGAATCTCTTTTTAGAACCGGAGTTAGTCTTGATTTTTGGCATCTTGTTACTTTTAAAAAATTACTATATATGATAACGCACCATACCAGGCGTTACTCACTTTCTTTCTCATTAGCCTCCGGCTGCTGCTCAGGCTTGACGGCCTTTGGCGCACCCTTGGGCTCTGCCGATTTTGCCGATGGACGTTTGATGATTTCCTTCTTCGGTGCCAGAACGATGGTCATCTTCTTGCGCTCAAGTATGGGCATCTGCTCAACCTTGGCATACTCCTCCAAGTCGTTCGCGAAACGCAGGAGCAACACCTCTCCTTGTTCCTTAAACAAGATGGAACGTCCCTTGAAGAACACATACGCCCGCACCTTGTTCCCCTCTTTCAGGAAGCCGATGGCATGATTCTTTTTGAAGTTGAAGTCGTGGTCATCGGTCTGAGGACCGAAGCGTATTTCCTTGACTTCGGTCTTGACCTGCTTGGCCTTGAGCTCCTTCTGACGCTTCTTCTGCTGATAAAGAAATTTAGAATAGTCAATCACACGGCACACTGGAGGCTGGGCGTTAGGGGATATCTCCACCAAATCCTCACCACGGTCTTCCGCAATCTTCAAGGCTTGCGCCAACGGATAAACATCAGACTCAATGTCCTCACCGACAATGCGGACTTCCCTGGCCCTGATTTGTCTGTTGACCCTGTATTGAAGCTTACTATCGTCTGCTTTCATCAAAATTCAAAATTGTGCTTAGTGATCTTAAAATGTTATCTGTTCTAAATCAGTTTATTCAATCTCTCATCTTCAAATGGAGCCGTTGCCGACAACCCTGCCACAAAGGCGCGGCAAAGTTACCATTTATTTATCATATCATGAACGGCCTCTTCTATTTTTTTAGCAAAGTCCTCGTACTTCATCGTGCCTTGATCACCTTCGCCTTGCTTGCGCACGGACACCTCGCCATTTGCAGCTTCCTTCTCGCCCACGACGAGCATGTAGGG
>CAVHVD010000030.1:0-12424 GCA_963639425.1 Faecalibacterium prausnitzii | reverse complement strand
TATAAGCTTGCAGAACTCCTCGCCATATCTCTTGGCTTTGCCTGCTCCCACACCAGGAATATTCTGCAATTCCTCAAGTGTGACGGGATAAGTGGTTGCCATAGCTTCCAGCGACGGGTCTTGGAAGATGACATAAGGCGGCACTTCAAGCTGCTTCGCGAGTTTTTTCCTCAAGTCTTTCAGCATTGAGAACAGCGCAGGGTCCAGTGCCAACGATGCGCCTCCGTGCAATGGAGCTTCCGTATCCTCCTCGTCGAAGTCGCGGCTCTCTGTTATCTTGAATGATTTCGGATGCTTCAGGAACTTCCGTCCCTCATCGGTGACCTTGAGAAGTCCGTAATTCTCTACCTCCTTGCTCAGATAGCCGTCAATCAAAGCCTGACGGATGACGGTATTCCACGTTCGTTCGTCCACTGCTTCGCCCGAAGCAAACACATCCAAGTCATTGTGTTTGTGAGCCAATACCTCATCGGTCTCGGTGCCACGGATTACGTCTATTATATAGTCTGATTTGAAATTTTCCTTTACTGCCAGTATTGCATCAATGACGGTGCAAAGTAAGTCTTCAGCTTCCACTTGTTTTTTAGGATTTAAACAATTGTCACAATTCTCACAGTTGTTCTCTTTATACTCCTCTCCAAAATAGTGCAACAATGTTTTACGGCGACAGACGGACGACTCGGCATAGGCTGCCGTCTCCTGTAGCAACTGTTTTCCTATCTCCTGCTCGGCGACGGGCTTGCCCTGCATGAACTTTTCCAGCTTCTTCAGGTCTTTGCTGCTGTAGAAAGTGATACATTGTCCCTCTCCGCCGTCGCGGCCTGCACGTCCCGTTTCCTGATAATATCCTTCCAGACTCTTCGGTATGTCATAATGAATGACGAAGCGGACATCAGGTTTGTCAATGCCCATACCGAAAGCTATCGTTGCTACGATGATGTCAATGCGCTCCATCAGAAAGTCGTCTTGCGTCTGTGTCCTGGTGGCAGAGTCCATTCCAGCATGATAGGCCTTGGCGTTTATCCCATTGGCCTGAAGGATTTCGGCCAGATCTTCCACCTTCTTGCGGCTCAGACAGTATATTATGCCCGACTTGCCTTCGTTGTTCTTGATGAACTTGATAATCTCCTTGTCCACATCGGCCGTCTTAGGACGCACCTCATAGTAAAGGTTCGGACGGTTGAACGACGACTTAAACACCTTGGCATCCATCATTGCAAGATTCTTCTGTATGTCGTGTTGCACCTTAGGAGTGGCTGTTGCCGTCAGCGCAATGAGCGGAGCTACACCTATTTCGTTTACTATAGGTCTGATTTTCCTGTATTCCGGACGGAAGTCGTGCCCCCATTCCGATATGCAATGTGCCTCATCAATGGCATAGAACGATATCTTCACCGTCTTGAGAAATTCCACATTCTCCTCCTTAGTCAGCGATTCAGGAGCCACATACAGCAGCTTCGTCTTGCCTGAGACGATGTCTTCCTTGACCTGATCAATGGCACTTTTGTTCAGCGAAGAGTTAATGAAGTGCGCTATTCCGTCCTCGTCGCTGAAGTTTCGCATAGCATCCACCTGGTTCTTCATCAAGGCTATCAACGGAGAAACCACGATGGCAGTACCTTCCATAAGGAGCGATGGCAACTGATAGCACAACGATTTCCCTCCTCCCGTCGGCATGAGAACAAACGTATCATTGCCGTCTAAAAGGTTTTCTATTATCGCTTTCTGATTGCCCTTGAATGAGTCAAAGCCGAAATATTTCTTCAGTTGCGCTGTCAAATCTCTACTTCTGTCTGTCATAACCGAATGTCTGCCGTGTTTTTCTCCTTTTTCCGAACATCAATTGACGTGGAAACAAAATTATAAAAACTTTCAGCTCCGCATGCGAACAGTAGGGTTAAAAATCATCCTGACAACAGAAAATCGCCCGCAAACCATCAATTAAGGTCATCCAAGCGCATCAGCTCAGCTGGATACGCGCCATATTTGCTTTCTCGATCCGCTTCTTGGCATAGTCCAGCGTGACGACATAGCTGTCAACATGCTTTGTCGGAATGCTGTACATCAAGTCCATCATTATCGATTCCACCAGCGAACGCAAGCCTCTGGCACCGAGTTTGAACTCGATAGCCTTATCGACAACGTAGTCATACACGCCATCCTCGAATGCCAAATTCACGCCATCCATTGCAAAAAGCTTTATGTATTGCTTTATTATGGAGTTCTTCGGTTCTGTAAGTATGGCACGCAATGCTGTCCTGTCCAGCGGATTCAGATATGTCAGAATAGGCAGACGGCCTATTATTTCCGGTATCAGACCAAACGATTTCAAGTCTTGTGGCGAGATGTACTGCAAGAGATTCTTCTTGTCAACCGTTGCCGCATTCTCCACCGAATGATAGCCGACGACATGCGTATTGAGGCGTTGCGCTATCTTTTTCTCTATTCCGTCGAAAGCACCGCCGCAGATGAAGAGGATATCCTTGGTGTTTACCGGTATCATCTTTTGGTCCGGATGCTTGCGTCCGCCCTGCGGCGGCACGTTCACGATAGAGCCTTCGAGCAGTTTAAGAAGGCCTTGCTGTACGCCTTCGCCGCTGACATCACGCGTAATCGACGGATTGTCACCCTTGCGGGCGATCTTATCGATCTCGTCAATGAACACTATTCCCCGCTCAGCAGCGGCAACATTGTAGTCCGCCACTTGCAGTAAGCGTGTCAAAATGCTTTCTATGTCTTCGCCAACATAGCCGGCTTCGGTAAGCACCGTAGCGTCGACGATGGTAAAAGGCACATTCAGCATCTTGGCAATGGTACGTGCCATCAGCGTTTTGCCGGTGCCCGTGCTTCCCACCATTATTATATTAGACTTCTCAATCTCCACGCCGTCGCCGTCGTCCTTCTGGAGTAACCGCTTGTAGTGGTTATAGACAGCGACCGAAAGATAGCGTTTCGCTTCATCCTGACCAATCACATACTGGTCGAGAAACTGCTTTATCTCCGCCGGCTTCGGCAGCTTCTTCAGGTCAAGCTCCGGCAGACCGTTCTTGTCGGCTTGCTTCACGGTCTCCTGAAGGATTTGATAAGCCTGCTCAACACAGCTGTCGCAGATGAAGCCGGTCATGCCCGTTATCATCAGTCTGACCTCTTGGTCACTGCGTCCACAGAAGCTGCAACGCCTCACGTTCCTGTTTTTTGACTCAGCCATGTGTGTTCCGCGATTATTTCCTCACGAGTACCTCGTCCACCATTCCGTACTCTTTGGCTTCCTCGGCAGTCATCCAGTAGTCCCGATCGGAATCTTCCCACACCTTATCGAACGGCGTATGAGAGTGGTCGGCAATGATTGTGTACAGCTCTTTCTTCAGTTTCTGAATCTCACGCGCCGTGATTTCAATGTCAGAAGCCTGTCCCTGAGCACCGCCCATGGGCTGATGTATCATCACCCTCGAATGTTTCAGCGCGGAACGCTTACCTTCGGCTCCGGCGACGAGCAGGACAGCAGCCATGCTGGCAGCCATACCCGTACAGATTGTTGCCACCGGGCTGTTGATGAACTGCATGGTGTCATAGATTCCGAGACCGGCATAGACCGAGCCGCCGGGCGAATTTATGTAGATAGATATGTCTTTCCCCGAGTCCACAGAATCCAGATACAGGAGCTGAGCCTGCAAGGTGTTGGCCGTATAGTCGTCAATCTGCGTGCCGAGGAAGATGATTCTATCCATCATAAGGCGCGAGAACACGTCCAACTGCGTGACGTTGAGCTGACGCTCCTCAAGGATATACGGGTTCAGATACCCTGCTTGCGACTTGATGACCTGGTCAAGTGCGAGTCCGTTCATGCCTAAATGCTGAGTGGCAAACTTTCTAAAATCGTCAATCATACACGGTTTTGTTTTCCTGTTTCACTATCGATAACAAAAAACACAGAGTTCTTGCGCACAATCCACTCTGTGTTTTCCGTATCGGAATAATTCCGTAGAAGATTACTCAAAGAGCTTGTTGAACTCCTCGGTCGACACCGACTTGTGGTTCAACGTGACCTTACCCTTGAGTGCTTCCGTCAGTTTATTGTCGATGACGCGGCCTGCAAGGTTGTCGAGAGCTTCGCGTCTCTTGAACATTTCGTTCACGTAGTTGTCAATGGCCTGCTCCGGAACGTTCAGCATGCCGTACTGTGCGAACTGCGCCCTCGTGGCTGCACGTGCTGCGTCTACGATTTCGTTCTGCTCGACCTTTATGCCGTACTTCTCGATGAGCTTGTTTCTCACCAGCTGCCAGCTCAGTTCCTCGACGCTCTTGTCGTAGTTCTCATCGATGAACTTGTCGTCCTTGTCAGGATTGTTGAGCTTCATGATGCGCTTAAGCAGCTTCTCCGAGAACTCCAGCTTGCCGACTTTGTCCATCAAAGCCTTGCGTGCGTCGGTCAGGAAGCGGAAGTCGCTGTTTGCAGCGAACTGTCCGGCAATCGTCTCTTTGACTTTCTCCTTGAACTCCTCAACGCTCTTGACTACGCCTTCGCCGAAGACCTGATCGAAGATCTCCTGATTGAGTTCACCCGGAACGAAGCGTGTTATCTCCTTAATCTCGTAGCTGAAGTCAGACTTCACGGTTTCTGCGACCTCTTTGTCGACCTTTAGCATCGACGCAATCTCAGCGGCGTTGTTGTTCCACGCCGTCGCAGGATTGAATACCACTGTGCTGCCTTTCTTCGCTCCCTTGAATTTTGCCTTCTGCTCTTCGTTTTTCATGTAGTTGGGCATCATCGGAGCGTCCTCAACCTTTATGCCGTCGGCCAGCGGGCTACCGTTTTCGTCGAGCTGCGTGAGCGTTCCCTTCAGCATATCGCTGTCTTCGCCATACTCATCCACAGCCTCATAGTTGCCATTGCGCTGTGCGTACATCTTGCTTTGGTTATCGACCATCTCGTCTGTCACCACTACGTCGTAGTAGTCCACCTTGTCGGCTTCGCTTACTTCAACGTCGAACTTCGGCGCAAGTGCCAGATCAAAGAGGAACTTATACTCATCCATCGTGTCGAAGTCTATCTGCTCCTGACTCTCATCGGGCAGTGGTTCTCCGAGGATCTCCACTTTGTTGTCCTGTATGTATTTATTTATTGCCTCGCCAAGCATCTTGTTGACCTCGTCGACGATGGCAGATTTCTCGTACATCTTCTTGACAAGCCCCATAGGAACCATCCCCCTTCTGAAGCCCGGCATCTGCGCGTCCTTACGGATCTTCTTGAGCGATTTCTCTACATTCTCCAAATAGTCTGCCCGAACCATGTCCACGGTGAGCAGTGCGCTTACGTTATCAATGTTCTGTAATGATACGTTCATCCTGATATTCTTTTATTTTGTGTTATTATTTCCCTCTTTTTATGAGAGCGCAAAAATACTCTTATTCTTTCAATCCGCAAAAGATTGGTGTGCAAATTCTAAGGTTCGCATGCCGCAATCCACTGGTTTAGCGCGTGGAAACCACCGGTTTAGGAGACGTAAACCACTGGTTTATGAAGTGAAAACCGGCGGTTTGGCAGGTGGAAACCACAGGATTGGACAAGCCAAGCCGCAGGGTTACTGTGTCTGGAACGCCTTGCGACGCAGCACGAAGCTCTTGCTGAGATATTTCTCGCGCACGATTTCGTTCTCCGACAGCTCCTCCGGCGTGCCCTGAAACAGTATGCGGCCCTCAAAAAGCAGGTATGCGCGGTCGGTGATGCTGAGGGTTTCCTGCACGTTATGGTCGGTTATCAAGATGCCGATGTTGCGGTATTTCAGTTTCCAGACAATCTGCTGAATGTCTTCCACAGCGATGGGGTCGACACCGGCAAAGGGTTCGTCGAGCATGATGAAGCGCGGGTCAATGGCCAGACAGCGTGCTATTTCCGTGCGTCGCCGTTCTCCTCCCGACAACTGGTTGCCTTTGTTCTTCCGAACCTTCTGTAGACGGAACTCAGACAGCAGGCTTTCGAGCCGTTCTCTTTGGTATGCGAGCGGCTTGTCCGTCATTTCGAGCACCGAAGCAATGTTGTCTTCGACGCTCATCTGCCTGAAGACCGATGCCTCCTGTGGCAAATATCCTATTCCGGCTTGAGCACGCTTGTAGACGGGATAGCCGGTTATATCCTCATCGTTCAGGAAGATGCGCCCCTCGTTCGGCTGGATCAGACCCACGGTCATATAGAACGACGTGGTCTTGCCTGCTCCGTTGGGGCCGAGCAGTCCCACGATTTCTCCCTGCTTCACGTCTATCGAGACATGACTGACCACCGTTCTTCTGCCGTATTTCTTCACCAAATCTTCGGTGCGCAGCACCATCCGTCGGTCAGACGCGCCGTCCGTCGGTTCCGTTTCTGCCGTATCGTTCAATGGCAATCCTGCCTTTTCTTCGTCCATGTCGGTTTTTTATTTTGAAGCAAAATTAGGGAAAATACACCTATTTGGCGTACTTTTGCGTAACAATAAATTCAAATAATGATTAAAGCCTTAACCGAAGTCGGACGGTACATCATGCTTATGGGGCGCGTATTCTCCGTCCCCGAGAGATGGCGGATGTTCTTTCGCCAGTACTACAGGGAGGTGGAGCAACTCGGAGTCGGATCTATAGGCATCGTGTTGCTGATTTCCTTTTTCATCGGAGCAGTCATCACCATACAGATAAAGCTGAATATCGAGAGCGCATTCATGCCGCGATGGACCGTAGGATACGTCACGCGCGAGATCATGCTTCTTGAGTTTTCGTCGTCAATCATGTGCCTTATCCTTGCAGGGAAAGTGGGTTCCAACATTGCCTCAGAGCTTGGCACCATGCGTGTCACGCAGCAGATAGACGCACTTGACATAATGGGCATCAACTCGGCGAACTTTCTCATCCTGCCAAAGGTTGCCGCGCTCGTGTCGTTCATCCCGATTCTGGTGACGTTCAGCATCTTTGCGGGTATCCTCGGAGCGTTCTGCACGTGCTGGTTCGGCGGAATAATGACGGCAGTCGACCTCGAATACGGACTACAATACGAGTTTGTGGAGTGGTTCGTGTGGAGCAGTTTCATCAAGTCGCTGTTTTTCGCATTCATAATCGCCAGCGTGTCATCGTTTTTCGGCTACTCCGTCGACGGCGGCTCCATAAGTGTCGGCAAAGCATCGACCAATGCCGTGGTGACAAGCAGCGTGCTGATCCTCTTTGCAGACCTGATGCTGACAAATATTTTGGCGTGAAGCAACCGTCAAACCAAACGAACGACAATGATAGAACTGAGAAACATATATAAATCTTTCGAGGATAAGGATGTCCTCTCGGACATCAGCGCAGTGTTCGAGAACGGAAAGACGAACCTCGTAATCGGACAAAGCGGCTCGGGAAAGACCGTGCTGATGAAGTGCATCGTGGGATTGCTCGTGCCCGACAGCGGCAAACTGCTCTACGACGGACGTGACTTTCTGGTCATGGGGAAGCGCGAGAAGAAATCACTGCGCAAGGAAATGGGCATGCTGTTCCAAAGTTCCGCACTCTTCGACTCCATGACGGTGCTCGACAACGTGATGTTTCCGCTCAATATGTTCAGCAATGACACCCTGCGGGAGCGCACGCAGCGTGCCATGTTCTGCCTCGACAGGGTCAATCTGTCCGAAGCCGCAAAGAAATACCCCGGCGAAATAAGCGGCGGAATGCAGAAGCGCGTGGCGATAGCACGCGCCATTGCACTGAATCCGCAGTATCTTTTCTGTGACGAACCTAACTCCGGACTGGATCCAAAGACGTCACTTGTCATTGACGAACTGATACAAGGGATCACGCACGAATACAATATGACGACCATAATCAACACCCACGACATGAATTCCGTGATGGGTATAGGCGAAAACATCGTGTTTATCCACCAGGGACACAAGGAATGGGAGGGAACGAAGGACGACATCATCACATCGAACAATAAGGTTCTCAATGACTTTATCTTTGCTTCCGACTTGTTCAAGAAGGTGAAGGAGGTCGAAGAGCAGGAAATGACAGAGGGCACGCAAAGCGTGCCCCCACAATCAAAAGAGTGAGATTTCCTCTCTTTACTTTTGCCTTATGAATATGTTTATGGGCGTTCCGGTGAAGTTCCACTTTGCCCGTAGCTTGTTTTCCAAGTAGCGTTTGTACGGTTCGCGCACATATTGCGGCAGGTTGGCAAAGAACACGAACGAAGGAACCTGCGTATTCGGCAGCTGAGTCACGTATTTTATCTTTACCATCTTGCCTTTCGTCATTGGGGGCGGATAGGCTTCTATAAGTGGAAGCATCTCCTCGTTGAGCTTCGCTGTGGAGACTTTGTTCTGCCTATTCTTATAGACCAGGCGTGCCGTCTCAAGGATTTTCAGTATTCGCTGCTTGGTCAGTGCCGAGCCGAAGATTATCGGGAAGTCAGAGAACGGAGCGAAACGCGCACGAATGGCATCGATGAACGTGTTCATAACCTTGTCCGACTTGTCTTCAACCAAATCCCACTTGTTCACAACCACCACGAGACCTTTCATGTTCCTTTGGATTAGCGAGAAGATATTCAGGTCTTGGCTTTCAATACCGCGCGTGGCATCGAGCATCAAGATGCAGACATCGGAGTTCTCAATGGCACGAATCGAACGAACGACCGAGTAGTATTCCAGGTCTTCCGTAACCTTATTCCTCTTGCGGATTCCTGCCGTATCGACCAGGTAGAAGTCGAATCCGAACTTGGTATAGCGGGTATATATCGAGTCGCGCGTCGTTCCGGCAATGTCCGTCACGATGTTTCGGTCTTCTCCGATAAAGGCATTTATCAGCGAAGACTTGCCCGCATTGGGACGTCCCACGACCGCAATGCGCGGAAGTTCTTCCTCCAAAATCTCCGCATCCTTCTTGAAGAGACTGACAAGCTTGTCAAGCAACTCGCCGGTACCGCTTCCCGTGGCCGCGGAAATGCAGAACGGGTCACCCAATCCCAGGCGATAGAACTCCGCCGAATTGTACTGTAGCTCGTTGTTATCCGTCTTGTTTGCGACGAGAATGACGTTTTTCTTGCAGCGTCGTAGTATGGTTGCAACATCGGAATCCAGGTCGGTAAGGCCATTCATCACGTCAACGAGGAACAGGATCACATCGGCTTCATCGACGGCAAGCATGAC
Organism: Faecalibacterium prausnitzii; assembly: GCA_963639425.1. GTDB lineage: Bacteria > Bacteroidota > Bacteroidia > Bacteroidales > Bacteroidaceae > Bacteroides. The sequence goes on along the minus strand of CAVHVD010000030.1, from coordinate 3,272 downwards.
CTGCCTGCGTATTTCTCCCTCGAACACGTCTTCCGAATTAACCACCCATCCTCCGGTGTCTATGACGGAGAACTCCTTTCCTGCCCATTCCGACTTGCCATACTGACGGTCGCGTGTAGTGCCGGCCTGCTCATTCACTATCGCCCTGCGTGTTTTTGTCAGGCGATTGAACAGCGTAGACTTGCCTACATTAGGGCGTCCAACTATAGCTACTATATTTCCCATCGTTTATCTCGTTATGTAAAGAGCCGCCCCACACGGCAAGCCCCTATGTCAATCTCTTTGGCTATACCCGAAGTTACGCAGTTCCTTGTCCGAGCTACGCCAGTCTTTGTCGACCTTGACGAGCGTTTCAAGGAAGACAGACTTGCCGAAGAACTTCTCCAGACTAAGCCTTGCCTCGGTCGATACCTTCTTCAAGGCGCGCCCCTGATGGCCTATTATTATTCCCTTCTGCGTCTCCCTCTCGACGTAAATCACAGCCATTATATGAATGGAATTCTTGCTTTCCTTGAATTGTTCGATGACGACCTCCACAGAATAGGGGATTTCCTTGTCGTAATACAGCAGGATCTTCTCTCTGAGGATCTCTGAAGCGAAGAAGCGCGCAGGCTTATCTGTGAGCTGATCCTTGTCGAAATAAGGGGGAGAATCGGGGATCAAGTCCTTGACACGCCTAAACACCACATCCACATTAAACTTATTTGAAGCCGATATAGGAATGATTTCCGCCTTCGGAAGCAGTGCATGCCAAGTCTCAACCGTCTCTTCAAGCCGTTTCTGATCCGACAAATCGATCTTGTTGACCAGCACAATAACAGGGACATCAAGCCCTGAAACCTTGTCTATGAAGTCCTTGTTCTTCTCCGGTTTCTCCACCACATCAGTGACATACAGCAACACATCCGCATCAACCAAGGCCGATGTGGAGAACTCAAGCATGGACTCCTGCAACTTATACTGTGGTTTCAGCACCCCCGGTGTGTCGGAAAATACAATCTGTGCATCATCCGTATTATAGATTCCCATGATACGGTGACGGGTGGTCTGCGCTTTGAATGTCGCGATAGAGATCTTCTCGCCCATCAGAGCGTTCATCAGCGTAGACTTCCCCACATTCGGATTGCCCACAATATTCACGAAACCGGCTTTGTGCATCGTTCCTTTACTCTTCAAAAAAAGCGCATCGTATATTGAAATATGACGCTCTTCTTCATGTTATCAATCACAAGCTGCCTACTCTTTGTCCTGTTTATCGTCGTCAGTTATCTCCTGAACATCGACAGAATCGCCGTCATAGCCCCATATAAGGTATGTTGCGCCCCATGAGAATCCTGCTCCAAAGGCGGTGAGGATAATTTTGTCACCCTTCTTGAGTATGCGTTCGTAGTCGGTCAAGCACAGCGGAATGGACACGCAGCTGGTGTTTCCGTAACGCTCAATGTTGACGAGGAACTTGTCCTGCGATATATTCAGCATCTTGGAGACCGCATCTATAATCCTCAAATTCGCCTGATGCGGAACAATCCACTTCAAGTCTTCAACCTTCAGGTCGTTGTTCTCCATGACTTTAGTTGAAGCCAACGCCATATCCGTCACGGCATGCTTGAACACCGGCCTGCCATCCTGATAGATGTGGTGCATCTTGTTGTCTACCGTGAAATACGACGGGGGACATACAGAACCGCCGGCTTTCATGTGAAGTGACGGGAGACCGAGACCGTCCGTCCGCAGATAGGAGTCCATAACGCCTATATTCTCACTTGTCGGCTCAAGGAAACAAGCTGCGGCACCGTCACCGAAAAGCGGACAAGTGGCGCGGTCTGTATAGTTCACCATGCACGACAGCTTCTCTGCACAGACGACGAGAACCTTCTTGTATCTCCCAGAACGGATGAAGTTTGTGCCTACCTCCAACGCATAAAGGAATCCGCTGCATGCAGCTTCCAAGTCAAAGCCAAAGGCATTCTTCAGCCCCAACTTGCCACAAAGGATTGAGGCAGTGGAGGGGAAATGATAATCCGGAGTGGTCGTTGCGACAACCAGGAGGTCAACATCCTCCGGATTGGCACCGGTCTGGCGGAACAACTTTCTGCAAGCTTTCCTCGCCATGTACGAACTGCCAAGGCCTTCTTCCTTGAGGATATGACGTTCCTTGATGCCCACATGAGACATTATCCACTCGTCGTTGGTGTCGACCATCTTAGACAACTCTCCGTTTGTCAAGACGTAGTCGGGCACATATCCAGCAATTCCCGTTATAACAGCATTAATATTTCCCATCACAATGCGACAACTCTTAATCGGCAACAAACCGAAGTGCAGGAAAAACGTTCACGGTTCTCCTTACACTTCGCTGATTTTCTCTGACAGAAAACCGCTTAAACGGCGGTCTCCTTCTCTACCGCCAGCTTACCGCGATAGTAACCGCACGCGGGGCAAACGGTGTGATACACATGCCACTCACCGCAGTTAGGGCATACGGCCAATGTAGGAGCTACTGCTACATCATGTGTTCTTCTCTTTGCAGTCCTGGTTTTTGACTGCCTTCTTTTAGGATGTGCCATCTTATAAGTATTTTAATTGTTGTTTAATAAATTCTTCAATTCGTTCCAACGCGGGTCTGATTCCGTGCTGTCCGCATCCGTTTCTTCCATGCTTTCAACGTCCATATCCTCCGGAATATGCCCCTCGTGCTGCTTCAGGATGTTCATCATCTCGGGGTTGCACTCTCCCGCAGGGTGTATATGCTGTATCGGGATGGCAAGTTCTGTGAACTCATATATCAGCCATGCCACGTTTATCGTCCCCTCTGCCTCGGGTACGACAATCACGCCGCTCCCGTCATCCATATATTCTGAGCCAAACCGGACCCTCACTTTCGTCTCAGCAGATATGGGCTGAGACATATCGTCAAGGCAGCGGTCGCAGGCGATCACGACCTCTCCGTCTATGTGAAAATACAAGTCGAAGACTCCTGCAAGCTTCTTGACACGCAAGCGCACCTCAAGACGACCTCCCTTTATCTCTTCTTGTTCAAGACTTTGAAAGAGGTCATCCCCAACGAGGAAGTCCACGTCACGAGTATCCTCCTCCATTGACTTGAGATCCACGCTATAGTCTTTAAGGTCGCTCATTTATCTTTACAATTCGGGCTGCAAAGTTACAAATAAAAATCGGAGACATCTCCCCCATCAACCGCATTTCTTTATCGTTTTTCTCGGTGTGAGTGGATTTTGTGCACCTACTGTGCCCTTCTTCCCCTCTGCCAT
>CAVHVD010000029.1:0-2145 GCA_963639425.1 Faecalibacterium prausnitzii | reverse complement strand
GATGCACTTCGAGACACCCTACCCTGCCGCCTTCAAAAGATTGATGGTCAAAAAGACAGAATAATTTGGTTTGTTATCGCAAAACATTCGTACCTTTGCGCGAAAGCAAGACAAAATGAATGTACAAAATCTATATTTACAAACAATGATTAGAAAATCTGTTTTATTTGCAGCCTTAGGGTTCATGAGCCTTAGCGTTGCAGCACAAGACAAGCCCAAGGAAGACGGCTTCGTGTTCACCGTAGTCAAGGAAAACCCAATCACATCTATCAAGAACCAGTCTAACGCCGGCACATGCTGGTGCTACTCCACAATGTCATTCCTGGAGTCCGAACTGCTGAAGGCTGGCAAGGGCACCTATGACCTCTCGGAGATGTACATCGTAGAAAAGACCTATCTTGACCGTGCCGACGCAGCTGTGCGCACACACGGCGATGTGTCATTCTCGCAGGGCGGGTCGTTCTATGACGTGCTGTACGGAATGGAGAACTTCGGCCTGATACCCGAAGAGGAGATGCGTCCGGGCGTGATGTACAACGACACGCTGAGCAAGCACGGCGAGCTGTCGGCAGTCAGTGGAGCCATTGTCAATGCCATCGCCAAAGGTCGTCTGCGCTCGCTGCAGGCCGACAAGGACGGCAACATGCTGTGGAAGAAAGCCATCAAGGCCGTGCACGAGATCTACCTCGGCACACCTCCCGAGACATTTACATACAAAGGCAAGACCTACACTCCGAAGTCGTTCTATGAGTCGACAGGTCTGAAGGCCGACGACTACATATCGTTGACATCATACACACACCATCCGTTCTACAAGCCTTTCGTCATCGAGATTCAGGACAACTGGCGCTGGGGACAGTCGTACAACCTGCCCATCGACGAGCTGATGGAGGTGTTCGACTATGCCATTGACAACGGCTACACCATCGCCTGGGGCTCCGATGTCAGCGAGGAAGGCTTCAACCGTCAGGGCATAGCAGTGCTGCCCGACATGGAGAAGCAGGCAGAGCTGGCAGGTTCGGACATGGCACACTGGCTGAAGCTGACGGCAACCGAGAGAAACGTGACATCGAAGCCCGGACCGGAGAAGTGGGTGACACAGGAAGAGCGTCAGCTGGCTTACGACAGATACGAGACCACCGACGACCACGGCATGCACATCTTTGGTAAGGCCAAGGATCAGAACGGAACAGAATACTATATGGTGAAGAACTCTTGGGGTGACACAGGCAAGTATCATGGCATTTGGTACGCATCAAAGTCGTTCGTGCGCTACAAAACCATGAACATCGTGGTCAACAAGAAAGCCCTGCCTAAGGCCATCGCCGACAAGCTGGGCGTGAAGCTCTGAACTGCCGCAGGCGGATGTCTCTCCTTGCGGAGAGAGGAGCAGTAACAAACACGGGGTGGAAGACTCGTCCTTATCAAGGAGAGTGCTTCCACCCTCTTTTTTATCTTTTCATCACTGCACACGCGGCGCGAAACATGCACAAACCAAGGCAAAATGCGCAGAAACGCACAGCATTTCATTGTCGGTAAAAGCAGTTTCCGTAAATTTGCCGCCGAATTTTTCGAGAACAGAAAACACATTTAATCAAGAAAACGAATAGAATTATGAGTTTGAAAATCGTTGTATTGGCAAAGCAGGTTCCCGACACACGCAACGTCGGGAAAGATGCCATGAAGGACGACGGCACCATAAACCGCGCCGCTCTGCCCGCCATCTTCAACCCCGAAGATCTCAATGCCCTTGAGCAGGCACTGAGGCTGAAAGACGCTTTCCCGGGATCGACAGTGGAGATACTGACCATGGGGCCGGGACGTGCTGCCGAGATTATCCGTGAGGGACTGTATCGCGGCACCGACGGCGGCTATGTGCTGACCGATCGCGCCTTTGCAGGTGCCGACACACTGGCAACATCTTACGCCATAGCCACCGCAATACGCAAGATAGGAAACTGTGACATCATACTCGGCGGCAGGCAGGCCATCGATGGTGACACCGCGCAGGTGGGACCGCAGGTGGCACAGAAGCTGGGACTGCCGCAGGTGACATATGCCGAAGAGATACTGAAGATTGACGAACAGGCACGCAAGGTCACTATCCTGCGCCGCATCGATGGTGGCGTGGAGACCGTGGAAGCA
>CAVHVD010000028.1:0-3718 GCA_963639425.1 Faecalibacterium prausnitzii | reverse complement strand
GAGCATGAATGCCAGCACTGTCTCAGCGGACGAGAAGCCTTTCGCACCGCTATGCTCCTTCAGCACCGTGCCGTACGCTGTGCTCCACTCTGCATCGCTTGTCAAGCCTTCGCTCCATGCTTTGTAGAGTGTCTCCGTGTCGCGTGCAAGGTCGCCCACGACAATCTTCAGATAGTTCTTTACGTTCGTAGACGTGAGATCCACATCGTCCTGCTTCTCTGCGATGACACGTGCCTTGCCATCGTAAAACATGAGATACTCGGCAGTGTGAAAGCCACGCAGCATCTGGTTCGACTCACTGTCGCCCTCAACGGCACTGAAGTCTCCCGAGGCAATGATCTCGTTGATACCTGCACGGTCGAGAGGCCAGGTGTCCATCCCCGGGTCGAGGTTGAGATCCGTAGCCGGTCCACCAAGATGTGCTTCGCTATACTCCCACGGCTCGCGTGCATCTCTCCATGCTTCGCAAGCTGCATCAAGATCACTCTGGCTTCCGCTCGCAGCAAAAGCATCTACTTTACTCTTGAGGATGGTGACCTTGTCGAGCATATCCTTATATGTCGGGACAACCACATTGTCCACATACCCCGTTATCACTGCGTTCATCTCTGCCTCGGTGATCTCGGTCACCACATCGGGCTCGTCGCCACTGTTGTCTTCGCTGCACGACGCGTAGCCCATGCACACCATCAGCCCCATCAGGGCAGCCTTCCATACATTCTTTTTCTCTGTCTTCATATTATTCGTTCGTTTGATATGATCACTGTTCACTTGCTGAGAAACCATGCGATGTAGGCAAGCCCTACCGACACCATGTTCTCGCTGTTATACATGCCGCCACCGATCTGCCTATGTGTATAGTCTGCTTTCACCACAAGGTTGGGCAGGGCATAATAGTTCACGCCTGCCGTCCATGCCGAGACCTTCAGCCTGCCGTCTGCCGTGATACCTTCCACTGTCTTCTCCATCGGGTTATAGTATTCGTAGCGCACAAAAGGATAGAGGCGCACCGGCTTCCGTCCTTCGAAGAATGAGCCTACGTTGTATCCCACCTCGCCTGCATAGCTCACTGCTGCCTTGCCGACAGGTGTGCGCGGATAGCCTGTAGCAGAGCTTAGGCGTTTGTTGACGTTCGTCAGCGCAAGGCTCTCCTGCACGTTGCCATACACTGCGTTACCGCGGGCAATGAGGTTGCCCTTCATGCCGCGATACTCGGCATCGGCAGTGAAGATCGTTACAGGTGCGTCGATCCACTTGCCCGTCGCTGTGTTGAGGTTCTTATTCGGCTTCGAGGCATTGCGCGTCGGCTTGGCATTATAATAGAGCGAAGCCCCGAGACGCAGTCCACGCACGCCGCTATAGTTCACCCTTGCGGCGAAAGCCGGACTGTTGAAGTTGTCTACCTCAAACGCTCCCTGCTTACCAGAGGCAACCCACTTCTCCCTGCCGAAGCCATTGGCATCAAGCCCTGCTACCATCATCACCGTGTAGTCGAAGCCATGGAACGCGCCAAACACCGAGATACCGTTCTCGTGCCATGTCGAGGGGAGTATCGTTGTCTCGCCCTCCGGACGATACACGCCGAAGAAGTTCGTCGGCTCGTGATGCGCATTGGTGAGACCCACCGGCACGATGATATGTCCTGCCCTCAGGTTAAACGCCGGATGTATCAGCTTCGTGATATGGAACTGCTCGAGGGCAACCTCACCACCTTTCTCTATCTCCGTCTCATACTCGCCGTTCTCCTCAAACCATTCTATCTCGCGTGCCGTGCCCGTGCCGCCATACTCAAACTCTATCTCGGAAGACAGTATCCACGTGGGGCTGAACTTATAATCCATTGCCAACACAAACCGCGGGACCGACACCGAGCCGCGGTCTTTCTTGTATGAACCGTTCGGACCAAACCTGTTCGCATCATAATCCATATAGCTTGCTGCCATCTCTCCGTAGCCGCCCAAGCGCAGCTTACTGTAGCCGCCGTCGCCCTCGGCAAAGGTCATCACCCACGGAGCAAGCAATGCGGCAGCCAACAATCTCACTTTTCTTCTCTTCATCTCTTTTGCTCTCTGTTTTTCGGGGAGCAAAAGTATTTCCCAAGCTATGGGCAGGCAATCGCCTTTCGTAGGTATAACGCCGCGAGACGTACCTCATCGTAGGTATTTTGCCCCGTGGTGGGGCGAAAATGACGCGAAGTAGGTAACAGACCCTCGCCTTTTACCCTCTTGTAGGTATTGCGCGCCCTCGCTTGCGGCAATACTTTTGTCCGTCCATTCACGGTGGATAACTATTAGTATAATCGCTACGCCAAAGCCTTCGCCAATTATTTAAGCACATAAGATAGGTTGCTGAGAGGGTTGCCCTGCGAAGGACAGCCCTCCTCTTTTCCAACCCTTTGCAACACTACGAAGACTCCCCTCCAACCGTTCCGAACTAAGAATCGTCATGCAATTCCTCTGCGCAATACAACGGGGTAGAATAATCACCGCGCAATTCCTCCGCGCAATACAGCGGGGTAGAATAATCACTGCACAATTCTACCGCGCAATACAGCGGGGTAGAATAATCATCACACAATTCCTCCGCACGATACAACGGGGTAGAATAATCATCACACAATTCTACCGCGCAATATAGCGGGGTAGAATTGCACCGCTGCACAGACTCCTCACCACCTGTTGTCATTGCCGCCACTCCGTTTGTGTCCTTATAATCCGCAAAACGAAGCGTTCGCTGAAATTAAAACGAAGCGTTCATTTCCGCAAAACGAAATGTATCTTTAGAAGCCCCCTATGGTATATCCCAAAAACGCCGGTCGAGCAGCTCTTGCGGGTAGCTATCTGACCGGCGTTTCCTTTGTTTCCCCTATTTGGGGTCACACGTTCAGCTCGAACCTTATCCCCTCATCTCCCGAGAGCAGGCGGCGGGTGTTCTCTATGTCGTTCTCATAGATGTGGACGTTGCCAAGGTTCAGGGTGATCGACTTCAGAGGTAACTCAATCTGCCGTGCCATCAGGTAGAGGTGATATATGTCGGCAGGCAGTCCCAGGTTGGCATCGCTGCTACGCTGGTAGGCAGACAGCACTATCTTCCCGCCGTCTATCTGAAACTGCACGAGGCTCAGGCACGGTGCTTGATTGGTCTCCGCGTCGGTAGCCCCGAGGAAAAGCACATAGTTTTTGCTCGTCCGCTTCTCGAAGTTTATCCTGTCGATAAGCGGTGGCAGCTTTTCGAAGTAGGTAGGATAGCTGTTCACCAGCGTCTGTCCGCAATAGTCCCACCAGGAGATACCCGCCTCTCGGTAACGCTCCACACTGCGTTCTCCTTGCATGAACAGGCTCAGCTCAGTGCGCAGCTTCTTGCGGGCGATGCCGTGCCCCTCGAATATCTCCAACAGGTCGGATGGCGTGAGATGCAGCCGCTCGTTCAGCAGATATAGAATACTGCCCTTCTTGTTATGTTGCACCTTCCCGCCGTCGAGAATACGTCTCAGAATATCGTGGTATTTGTTCTCTTTTTCCATGGTCTGAATGATGTTTGAATGCTGTTATAACACTGTTCTAAGCCGCCTTGTAGAGCATGATGTCCGTGTATGAAGAGTTGAAGTTCATCTGCTCGTGACACTCCAGCCGTCCGGCACCTTCGAACGGGTTGCCTGTCGTCCGGTGGCATTCCATCCATTCGCACAGCTCGACGATGGACGACTTAGAGGAAGTGA
>CAVHVD010000027.1:0-4257 GCA_963639425.1 Faecalibacterium prausnitzii | reverse complement strand
AAATAGACTTGCATCCTTGCAGACGGGATAGAGGCAACTTTTATGATCAGCAGATGGTCGGTATCGTCTATTATCAGGTTCATGCCCGACAGACGGATTACCTCATGAAGCTGGTTGCGCCGTTCATTCACGTTGCCCCATTTAGGCATGAATATTCTCGTTTCTCTGCCGAACTCTTGGATGGCTTGTGGCAACTTGCGGCACGTCTTCGACATGGTCGTCTCTGATACGTATGGGGCAATGTCCTGTGTAATAAATAATACTCTACTGTCTTTTGCCATAATGACTCGTTATCTCCTTCCTGCTACAAAGGTATGAAAAAGTAGCAAATCCTTGAGCATAGACAAACGGTATATTGTGGTTTTTCAGTTTTTTATACTAAATAGGGGGGAGTGGAATGTGTCAGCTTAAGAATAGGAAGTCTACATAAATAGGAGATATACTTACTTTGCAAAGTAAGATATACTTCAATGTCAAAGTCAGTAGTACTTACTTGACCAAGTAAGTACTACTGACTTTGACACGCCATATTCCGATATAACGGAATAGCCTATTTAAGATTGTTGCAACTTCCTGCTCATGGCTGCCGCTGCCCGTCGTCCGTCGCCCATGGCGAGGATTACGGTCGCTCCACCACGCACGATGTCGCCTCCGGCAAATATTGTCGGTATCGATGATTGCATATCATCGTTGACTACGATTGTGCCCTTGCGTCCCAATTCCAATCCCTCAATGGAACGTGGCACTATTGGGTTGGGTGACACGCCGACGGCCACGATAACCACGTCAGCATCAAGTGTCTCGGTGGCTCCTGGTATTGGTTCAGGACTTCTGCGGCCTGAAGCGTCAGGCTCACCCAATTGCATCTTCTGTAGGATAACCTGCTTGACGTGTCCCTGCTCGTCGGCAATGTACTCTATCGGATTGTGTAATGTCAGGAAATGTACGCCTTCTTCCTTGGCATGCTTCACCTCTTCCTTGCGTGCCGGCATCTCCGTCTCGGAGCGACGATAGACGATTGTTGCACTCTCAGCTCCAAGTCTGAGAGCCGTGCGCACTGAGTCCATGGCTGTATTGCCACCCCCGACAACGACCACATGCTTACCGAACGGAACGGGTGTGTCGGTATCGTCGCTCGCTGCATCCATGAGGTTCACACGTGTCAGGAACTCATTTGATGACAGCACGTTTATGAGATTCTCGCCGGGGATGTGCATGAAGTTAGGCAGTCCGGCACCACTGGCAACGTATATGCCTTTGAAGCCTTCGTCCTCAAGCTGTTGTATCGAGACGGTCTTGCCTATGATGCAGTCCTTGACAAACTCAACCCCCATCTTCCGCAGGTTCTCTATCTCGGCATCGACGATGCTGTTTGGCAGACGGAACTCCGGTATGCCATATTTCAGCACGCCGCCAATCTCATGCAGGGCTTCGAATACGGTGACGCTGTATCCGTCTTTTGCCATGTCGCCAGCAAATGACAGGCCGGAGGGGCCTGAACCCACAACGGCAATCTTGATTCCATTTGCCGGCTTCATAGCCGGTACTGCCATCTTGCCGCTATTGCGTTCGTAGTCTGCTGCAAAACGCTCTAAGTAGCCTATGGCCACAGCCTCCCCGCCGCTTTTGAGGTGTATGCACTTTGACTCGCACTGCTTCTCCTGCGGGCAGACACGTCCGCAGACGGCCGGTAGGGAGCTTGTTTCTCGCAACGTATGAGCAGCCTCGAGGTAGTTGCCACGCTCTATGTTCTTAATGAATTGCGGAATGTTGATGCTTACCGGACAACCCTGCACACAGCCGGGGTTGGCACAGTCAAGACACCGCTTAGCTTCTGTCAGAGCCTGTTCTTCTGTGAGTCCCTGATTAACCTCTTCTTTGCGGACGTGTGCACGGTAGTCAGGGGCAAGCTCGTTCATCCTTGTACGGGGTATGGTCATGCGCTCCTTGGGCTTCATCGACTTGCGTAGCTCCTGCCGCCATGTTGCATCACGCCCTGTCTCGCCGTCATCAGTAGCTTCATTGCCTTCTTTCTTTGCTATGGCTGCGTTGTATCTGTCCAGTTCCTCTTTCTCAAGTGGCTTGTATGCTCCCATGCGTTTCATCATCTCGTCAAAGTCGACTTTGTGGCCATCGAACTCCGGCCCGTCAACGCATACGAACTTGGTTTGCCCGTCTATGGTTACGCGACATGCGCCACACATACCGGTGCCGTCCACCATTATGGTGTTGAGCGATACGTCGGTCGGTATGTCGTACTTCTTCGTCAGCAGACAGACGAACTTCATCATTATGGCCGGACCGATGGCGAAGCACTTGTCCACCTTCTCGCGCTGTATGATGCTCTCAATGCCGTTAGTCACCAGACCTTTGGTGCCATAGGATCCGTCGTCAGTCATTATTATCAGTTCGTCTGAGCTGGCGGCCATCTCGTCTTCCATGAAGATGAGGCTTTTGTTGCGTCCCGCCAACACGGTGATGACCCTGTTCCCTGCTGCCTTCAGTGCCTGCACTATCGGCAACATGGGTGCTATGCCCACACCACCACCGGCGCAGACCACAGTCCCGAACTTCTCTATGTGTGTTGCCTGTCCCAACGGACCTACAACATCGGTTATGTAGTCGCCTTCGTTGAGACTGCATAGCTTTGTTGATGTCAGTCCGACAGTCTGCACCACCAGTGTTATAGTGCCTTTCTCTGTGTCGGCATTGGCGATGGTGAGAGGTATGCGCTCACCTTTTTCGCCTACACGTACAATCACGAAGTGCCCTGCTTTGCGTGACTTGGCTATCAGTGGTGCTTCGACGGTCAGCTTGAAAACTTTCTCTGAGAGTTGCTCTTTCTTTGTGATCTTGTTCATTTCTCTTGATGGTCGTTAGTCGCTTTGATTACGTTAATGCCTCCGTGTGCCGCTCAGTCAATCATCTCAAAGCCGGTGTAAGGCACCAATGCCTTTGGCATACGTATGCCATCCTCGGTCTGGAAGTCCTCAAGTATAGCTGCCACAATGCGCGGCAGAGCCAGTGCTGAGCCATTGAGCGTGTGGCACAGCTCTACTTTCTTGTCAGCTGTACGGTAACGGCAGTGCAGGCGGTTGGCCTGATATGTGTCGAAGTTTGACACCGAACTTACTTCGAGCCAACGCTTCTGTGCCTCCGAGTAAACCTCAAAGTCATAGCATATCGACGAGGTGAAGCTCATGTCACCACCACAAAGGCGCAGTATGCGGTAGGGGAGTTCCAACTTCTTGAGTAACCCTTCTACATGGTCAAGCATCTCCTGATGGCTCTGGCGTGAGTGTTCCGGCTTGTCGATACGCACCAGTTCCACCTTGGAGAACTCATGCAGACGGTTGAGTCCGCGCACGTCCTTACCGTAGGAACCGGCTTCACGGCGAAAGCATTCAGTGTATGCGCAGTTCTTTATCGGGAGGTCTTTCTCGTCAAGGATTACGTCGCGGTAGATGTTCGTGACCGGAACTTCGGCTGTGGGTATCAGGTAGAAGTTGTCCACCTCACAGTGATACATCTGTCCCTCCTTGTCCGGCAGCTGTCCTGTACCGTAACCTGAAGCTTCGTTGACCACCGTCGGCGGCTGCACCTCGCAGTATCCGTCTTTTACCGCTTCATCGAGGAAGAAGTTTATCAATGCCCGTTGCAGACGTGCCCCCTTGCCTTTATATACGGGGAATCCCGCTCCTGTGATCTTCACACCAAGGTCGAAATCAATAAGGTCATACTTCTTTGCCAGTTCCCAATGTGGCAGAGCATTCTTTGGCAATGGCCACTCGTTGTCGGCCAGCTTGACGACAACATTGTCATTCGAGTCTACACCTTCCGGTACTTCATCGTATGGCACGTTGGGTATGGTATAAAGCAGTTGCTTTAAGTCTTCGGCAGCTTTGTCCATTTCGGCCTGAAGGCTCTTGTTGGCATCTTTTAGTTCTGCCACACGTGCCTTGGCCTTCTCTGCTTCATCTTTCTTGCCTTCCTTCATCAGCATCCCGATAGACTTCGACAGTTTGTTCGCTTCGGCAAGATTATTGTCGAGCTTGGCCTGCGCGTTTTTGCGCGCTTCGTTCGTCTTCAGTACACTATCTATTGTTTCTTCGGCATTCTTGAAGTGCTTCTTATTAAGACCTTTGATGACCTTTGCGGTATCGTCGGTAATTTGTTTGATGGTAAGCATAACCTTTTGTTGTTTTTGTTAGTTTAGTCGATATGTCTAATCGAATATGCAAAGGTATTGTTTTTATG
>CAVHVD010000026.1:10106-23259 GCA_963639425.1 Faecalibacterium prausnitzii | reverse complement strand
CACCGACAGAATACACAGCCCACGAAGACGGCAAGGGCTACTACTCCGTCCTCGTAGCACCGGGGGCGGCTGTCAACAGCGGTGCTGACTTCCTCAGCATCACTGTCAGTGATGTCGGCACCTACAAAGCCACGGCTCCTGCGGCCGTCACCTCCTTCGAGGCTGGCAAGAGCTACGAATATAGCTTCGACCTTATTAAGCGCATCATCCCATACGTCACGTTCAAGGCTGATGCCGAGCAGGGCTTCAAGATGAAGGTGCCGACAGGCACTGACACGAGCATCGGTCCATTCGAGTATTCCGTGGGAGAGGAAGACAGCTGGACGACAGTCACCTCGGGGGAAGAAGTGGCGTTCGGAGGCTCTAACGGAGACCTGAGGCTTCGCGGACAATCTGAGGTTGGTACGGCGGCAGTCGTTACGCGCAGCAACAGCTCTGGTTATACTTTTAGCACCATTTCAAATAGCACGATTTCGTTTACTAATAGCAGCGTTCCCGTAGCCGTGTCGGGAGACATACGGACGCTTGTCGACTATACGAGATACAGCACGGTAAGCACAGGGAACGCAAGGTTCAAGTCGCTTTTCAGCGGTTGTACATCACTGACCTCAGCACCCGACCTGCCTGCAACGGAGCTTGCAGAGCAGTGCTACAACCGGATGTTCTACAACTGCACAGCTCTCACGCAGGCACCCGAACTACCCGCGGAGACGCTTGCACAGTCTTGCTACGAGAGTATGTTCTCCGGCTGCACATCTCTCAAGACAGCACCGAAAGAGTTGCCGGCAAAGACGATGCAACCGTCTTGCTACTCCGGAATGTTCTCCGGATGCACAAAGCTCGAGACTGCACCCGTCCTCGATGCGGAGACACTTGCAGAAAAATGCTACTACCAAATGTTCTACAACTGCAAAGCTCTCACGACAGCACCCGAACTCAATGCAACGACGCTTGCGGCGCAGAGCTGCTACCAGATGTTTCAATTCTGCTCAGCTCTCACGGTAGCACCGACGGAGCTGTCGGCGACGGTGCTTGCAGAGCAGTGTTACTATCAAATGTTCTCGGGCTGCACAAAGCTCGAGACAGCACCCACAATCAAGGCAAAGACACTTGCGGAGAGCTGCTGCGAGGGAATGTTCTCCGGCTGCACAAAGCTCGAGACAGCACCGGCGGAACTACCGGCAACGGAGCTGAAAAGGGAATGTTACAGCGAAATGTTCTCGGGCTGCACATCGCTCAAGAAAGCACCCGAAATCAAGGCAGAGACACTTGCGGAGAAATGCTGCTACAACATGTTTTACCAGTGCATATCTCTTGAGGCAGCACCTGCACTCGATGCAACGACACTTGCAGAAAGCTGCTACTACCAAATGTTCTTCGGCTGCACATCTCTTGAGACGGCACCTGCACTACTACCGGCAAAGACTCTTGCAGGAAGCTGCTACCTCCGAATGTTCTACTTGTGCGAAGCTCTCGTGAAAGCACCTAAACTGCCGGCAGAGGCACTCGCAGAAAGCTGCTACAATAGTATGTTCTATGGTTGCGCATTGCTCACGACAGCACCCAATTTGCCGGCGACGGAGCTTGCAGACCATTGCTACAGCCAAATGTTTGCGAGGTGCACATCTCTCAAGACAGCACCGACGCTGCCGGCAACGGAGCTTAAAGATTACTGCTACCAACAAATGTTTCAGTACTGCTCCATTCTGACAAAGGTGACAAT
Source organism: Faecalibacterium prausnitzii (assembly GCA_963639425.1). GTDB lineage: Bacteria > Bacteroidota > Bacteroidia > Bacteroidales > Bacteroidaceae > Bacteroides. The sequence continues at coordinate 21,536 of CAVHVD010000026.1, read as the reverse complement.
AGAAGCCGAAGGAACCATTGGCACGGCTTTGTACAAATGGCTTGACGGAGTGGCATCTACGGGGATTATCTATAAGAAATCCTCCTTGACGTTGCCTTCAGGTGTAAGCGGCATCCCCTCGGGATGGAATACCGAAAATATTACCAAATAAATACCTCTCCAAAGCGTGCGGTTTTGCACCCGAAACTCCGCGGTTTTACACCCGAAGCTCCGTGGTTTTGCACCCGAAGCTCCGTGGTTTTGCACCCGAAGCTCCGCGGTTTTACACCCGAAACTCCGTGGTTTTGTGTGTACCTCTCCGGGGGAGCGCATCGTGTACCAGCCTCGGAGAGGCTGATTTCATGCCTAACCCCTGTCTAAGCGAAGCGCAGACTGGGGGTATGAGGCGTACTCCCAATGCGTGCCTCGAAGAGGTACACACGCCACAGGACGTGACAGGCCATGATATTAAAGTGCCATGCGGTCAGCGCGTCAGCCTCTCCGAGGCTGGGTGGTTGGGCGTGCGTCGCGCACCCCCAGACTGCGGTCGCTACGCTCCCTTAGTCAGGGGTTATGCATGAGTGTGCCTCTCCGAGGCACCACAGCATATAGCGGACATCATCACTACATGATACCATGCTATGGTGTGTGCCTGTCTATCAGAGGATGTACAGCCTCTGATAGCATCACTGCATGATGAGTGCATGGACGGGATGTGACCCTCACGGTATCATGACATCACTGTATGTGGCAGACATAGACAGGGACTACACCTCGAGGATGCACCAGCCTCGGAGAGGCTGATTTCATGCCTAACCCCTGTCTAAGCGGAGCGCAGACTGGGGTATGAAGCGTACTCTCAAGTGTGCCTCGGAGAGGTACACAAGCCACTGGGCGTGTAGCCTGGGGTCAGGCATGTGTGTGCCTCTCCGAGGCACCACAGCATGATGCTATTATACAGGATGTGCAGCTGTAGAGAGCATCACTGCATGATGAGTGCATGGACGGGACGGGGTAGCCTCAGTGTATCACTGTACATGACAGACATAGACAGGGACTACACCTCGAGTATGCACCAGCCTCGGAGAGAGTGACGGGTTCAGCACGATTTCAAGGAACGGAGTACAATTGTACAAATCTTTCCTTTTCTCAGGGAAACATTTCAACATTCTTTCCTTAAAAAGAGGAAACTTTTGTGCGTTGTGTGTCATGTCCTGCGACGTGTCAGCCCTGTCTGGGCTGGGTGATTGGGTGTGCGCCGCGCACCCTCGGAGAGGCACACACACCACCGGCTATGTTCATATATTGTTAGGTCACAGGATATGTGGGTTCCAACGATATATATTCGTGGGGGTCAAGGATATATATGATTAGGTGCTATACATATATATGATTAGGGTGTAACGATATATATCCTTGACCCCCACGAATATATATCTTCAGAAGCCACAGTTATATATGCTGCCCCCATTTGCTTTCTCGGTGGGAAATGCGATATTTGCACATCATAACCAGACACGAAAATCTTTTACGCAAAAACACAAACCTATGAAAAGACCGATACGCACACCGCTATGTGCACTCCTATGTGTAGCCGTCATGATGCTGACGGGATGCAGCAACGAAGCCGGTGATAAGGCGGCACTTGAGGCCATGTATGCCGAGTTTCAGAACCCTCCGGCATCGGCGCGTCCGCGCGTGTGGTGGCACTGGATGGACGGCAACGTCACTAAAGATGGCATCTATAAGGACCTGACGTGGATGAAGCGTCAGGGCATTGCCGGGTTCATGAACTTCGATGCCGGTTTCAGTACGGAGCAGATTGTGCCGGAGCGGCAGATGTATATGACCGACGGCTGGAAGGATGCTTTCGGCTACGCCGTGGAGCTTGCCGACTCACTCGGCATGGAGATGTCGATTGCCTGCTCGCCCGGGTGGAGCTTCACGGGTGGCCCGTGGGTGGAGGGCAAGGACGCGATGAAGAAGCTGGTGTGGCGCGAGGTGAGGGTGACAGGCGGACAGACGGTTGAGCTGACGCTGCCCGAGCCATACCGGACGATAGGGCGGTTCCAGAACATCCCGCTGTCTGCCGCACAGCCCGAAGAGGGGTATTACAGCGACATCGCTGTGCTCGCCGTGAAGCTGACGGAGGACGATGTCGACGTGGCTTCGCTCCGTCCGACGATAACGTCGAGCGGCGGCAGCTTCAGCATTGAGCAGCTGACCGACGGCGACATGCAGAAGTCATCACCCCTGCCTCCGGCAGCCAGTGGCAAGGGCTGGATACAGTATGAGTTCCCCGAGCCGCAGACCATGAAGGCTCTGACGGTGGCAGACGGACAGGTGCGTGGCCAGTGGCAGATGCCGAAGGTCGAGACAGACAAGAGCATAGCCACGAGCGACGACGGCATGCACTTCACCGAGATAATGAAGATACCGAACAGCTCGGCAGAAGCGGGCACGGTGACCTTCCCCGCAACGACCGCCAAGTATTTCCGCATCTATTTCGACAACAAGTCGGTAGCGGCTAACCCGTATGCCGCACTTATGGGCATCAGCGACGCGCCTAAGCCCGTGCCCACCGACGTGGCCGAGCTGAAGCTCCACCCCGTCTACCGCATCAACCACGCCGAGGAGAAAGCCGGCTTCGCCGCCCCCGCCGACCTGTACCTGTATGACACCCCCGACGACGGCAATGCCGTGGCACCGGCCGATGTCGTGGACGTGACGGATAAGGTCGTGGACGGCAAGCTCACGTGGGACGCTCCCGCGGGTGAGTGGAAGATCATACGCTTCGGCTGTTCGCAGACGGGCAAGAAGAACTCGCCGGCACCGCCGGAGGCCACAGGCTATGAGATTGACAAGATGGATGCCGATGCCGTCAGGCGATACTTTGACCACTATATCGGCATGTACCGCTCCATCGTCGGCGACGAGTGGGGCAAGACCATCAGGTACCTGATGGCCGACAGCTATGAGTCGGAACAGGAGAACTGGACACCGCTGATGCTCGCCGCCTTCGAGGCTCATCGCGGCTACGAGCTGCTGCCGTGGATGCCCGTGCTGACAGGACAGGTCGTGGGCAGTGCGGAGCAGAGCGAGAAGTTCCTGCGCGACTGGCGCAAGACGCTGGGTGAGCTTGTGACCGAGAACCTCTACGGCCAGCTTGCCGCTATCCTGCGCGAGTACGGCATGGGAAGCTACACCGAGTCGCACGAGAACGGGCGTGTCTACCTCCCCGACGGTATGGAGGTGAAGAAGAACGCCGCCGTGCCGATGGGTGCTGCATGGATGCCGAACAACACCGGAGCCTCGACACCCGAGATGTCGCAGGCAGACATCCGCGAGACCGCATCCGTGGCACATATCTACGGACAGAACATCGCCGCCGGAGAATCGTTCACGGCTCCCGGGGGTGAGGGCAAGTCATACGCCTATCATCCGGCGAACATCAAGCCGATAGCCGACATGGAGATGTACAGCGGCCTGAACCGCTTCGTCGTCCACACGTCGGTGCATCAGCCCGTCGACGACCGCAGGCCGGGACTCGGGCTGGGACCCATCGGGCAGTGGTTCAACAGGCTTGACAACTGGTCGGAGTCGGCATGGGCATGGGTGGACTATCTGTCACGCAGCTGCTACATGCTCCAGCAGGGTCACTACGTGGCCGACGTGCTGTACTACTACGGCGAGGACAACAACATCACGGGAATGTTCGGCAACGAGCTTCCGCCGGTGCCGAGCGGCTACAGCTTCGACTTCATCAACAGCGACGCACTGCTGCGCCTGCTCAAGGCATCGAAGGACGGCACGCTGTCCACGCCGAGCGGTATGCAATACCGCATCCTCGTGCTCGACGACAACGCGCGGAAGATGACCGTGCCCGTGCTGCGCAAGATTGCAGAGCTGGCAGACAAGGGTGTCACAATCTGCGGGGCAAAGCCGGAGAAGCCCGCAGGAATGACAGACGATGCTACGGAGTTCCGACAGCTGGTGCAGGACGTGTGGGAGTCCGGCAGGAAGAATGTGCACACCGGCAAGACCATGCTCGAGGTGCTAAAGGCCAACGGCATCAAGCCCGATGTCGTGATGCCCGAGGGTGAAGGACTGCGCTTCGTACACCGCACGACACCCGCAGCGGAAATCTACTGGATAAACAACACCGACACTGCGGGCGGCAAGACCGTCGACCTGACATTCCGCGTCAAGGGCAGGAAGCCCGAGGTCTGGCATCCCGAGACCGGCAATAGGGAAGACGTGTCATACGCCATCAAGGGCGACGAGACCACGGTCACGCTGAACCTTGTGCAGGGCGACGCGCTGTTTGTCGTCTTCGGCAGCATGGCGGAGCAGGATGAGGTGAAGCTACCCGCCCTGCGTGAGAGCACGCTGCTCACCGTCGACACGCCATGGACGGTGACGTTCCAGGAGGGACGCGGAGCACCCGACGGCAAGACTACATTCGACAGACTCATCGACCTTAGCAACGCGGACGACCCTGCCGTCAGGTATTTCTCCGGCGTGGCGACATACAAGACCGACATTGACGTGCCTGCATTTGAGGAGGGCAGCAAGCTGATGCTCGACCTCGGCGACGTGGGCGTGATGGCGGAAGTCACCGTGAACGGCAGGAACATGGGGCTGTACTGGAAGAAGCCTTTCGTCGTCGATGTGACCGGTGCCATCACCACGGGCAGGAACGACATAGAGATAAAGGTCACAAATCTGTGGGTCAACCGCCTGATAGGTGACTCGCGGCCGGACATGAAGCAGAAAGTCACGTGGTCGCAGTACCCGATGTACAACCCTGCGTCGCAGATGTCGCCGTCGGGACTGATGGGGCCGGTGAGACTGATCTCGAAGAACTGAACATAACAAAACCCAAGAACCAACAACACAATACCATGAAATCTGATTTGAAGAAGTACGTCCTTGTCTCGGGCTTCGCCCTGTTAGGCCTTGCCTGGGCTGCGGCACAGCAGCCGCGCAGCGAGTTCATGCTCGAAAAAGACTGGAAGTTCACACGAGGCGACGAAGCCGGAGCCATGAACATCGCCTACGACGACAGCCGGTGGCAGACCGTCAGCGTACCGCACGACTGGGCCATCTACGGCCCTTTCAGTGGCGACTACGACGTGCAGAACGTTGCCATCGAACAAGACGGACAGACAGAGGCATCGGAGATGACAGGACGCACGGGCGGACTGCCCTTCGTAGGCACAGGATGGTACCGCAACCACTTCAGCGTGCCTGCCGGCAAGCAGACCACGCTCGTTTTCGACGGAGCCATGAGCGAGGCGCGTGTCTATGTCAACGGCCATGAAGCCATCTTTTGGCCTTACGGCTACAACTCGTTCTACTGCGACGTGACGCCATACATCAACAGCGACGGGCGCGACAATGTTCTCGCCGTGCGCCTGCACAACATGTCCAACTCGTCGCGCTGGTATCCCGGCGCAGGACTTTATCGCAACGTGCATGTGGTGACGACGGAGGATGTCCACATCCCCACGTGGGGAACCTACATCACCACGCCGCACGTCAGCAAGGACTACGCCGCCGTGAGCCTGCGCGTCACCCTCGAAAGTACGGAACACCAGCAGCAGGTGCGGCTTGTCACGGACATAATCGATGCCGACGGCCACGTGGTCTGCACCAAGGACGACACCAAGATGGCTGTGCACGACATCCCGTTGGGGCAGAACTTCATCGTCGACACGCCGCATCTGTGGTCGCCGGAGACACCTTATTTATATAAGGCACACACCAAGGTCTACGTCGACGGTCGCCTGACCGACGACTACACCACCCGCTTCGGCATACGCACCGTAGAGTTCGTGCCGGACAAGGGCTTCTTCCTGAACGGAGAGAGCCGCAAGTTCCAGGGCGTGTGCAACCATCACGACCTCGGGCCACTGGGCAGCGCGGTCAACGTGGCCGCACTGCGGCGACAGCTCACGATGCTGAAAGACATGGGATGTGACGCCATACGCACGACGCACAATATGCCCGCACCCGAACTGGTGGAGCTGTGCGACGAGATGGGCTTCATGGTCATGGTCGAGTCGTTCGACGAGTGGGACATGGCCAAGTGCGAGAACGGATATAACCGCTTCTTCGACGAGTGGGCGGAGAAAGACCTCACCAACATGGTTATGCACTATCGCAACAACCCAAGCGTGGTGCTGTGGAGCATCGGCAACGAGGTGCCGAACCAGCGTGACCCCGAGAGCTACAAGACCTTGATGCGCTTACAGGATGTCTGCCACCGGCTGGACCCGACACGCAAGGTCACCGTGGGCATAGATCAGGCGGAGAACTCGCTGCACAACGGCTTCGCACAGGCTGTGGACGTTCCCGGGCTGAACTACCGGCTGCCGTTCTATCAGGAGGCATACGACATCCTGCCGCAAGGCATCGTGAAAGGGTCGGAGACAGCATCGACAATCAGCTCACGCGGGGTGTACAAGTTCCCCGTCGAGCTGAAGAAGGGTGCCATGTACGACGACCTGCAGACATCGGGCTACGACACAGAGGCATGCCCGTGGTCGAACATCCCCGACCTTGATTTCGCCTTGGCAGATGACAACGAGTGGGAAGTCGGACAGTTCGTATGGACGGGCTTCGACTACCTTGGCGAGCCGACACCGTACTACAACACGTGGCCCGTCCACAGCTCGTTCTTCGGCATCATCGACCTGGCAAGCCTGCCCAAAGACCGCTACTACCTGTATCGCAGTGTCTGGAACAAGAAGTCCAGCACGCTGCACATCCTGCCACACTGGACATGGAAAGACCGTCGTGGCAAGGTGACACCGATATTTGTCTACACCAGCTATCCCGAGGCAGAGCTGTTCGTCAACGGCAAGAGCTATGGCCGCCAGCACAAGTGGACAGCCGAGGAAGCACGTGCCAACGAGCAGACCGACTCGCTGTCGGTGCTGCGCCGCTACCGTCTGATGTGGATGGACGTGAAGTATGAACCCGGGGAGGTGCGTGTCGTGGCCTACGACAAGGACGGCAACAAGGCTGAGGAAAAGGTGATGCGCACCGCAGGACGTCCGCACCACATACAGCTCTCCGTCGACCGCGACTGTCTGTCGGCTGACGGGAAAGACCTGGCTTACGTCACGGTTAGCATCGTCGACAAGGACGGCAACCTGTGTCCCGACGATACGCGCGAGGTGAGCTTCAGCGTCAGCGGGGCGGGCACGTACCGCGCGGCTGCCAACGGCAATCCGTCATGCACCGACCAGTTCCATCTGCCGCACATGCACGCCTTCTCCGGACAGCTCACGGCAATAGTGCAGAGCACCGACGGACAGACAGGCGACATCACGCTGAAGGCCACCGCCAAGGGCTTGCGTCCGGGCACGATAACGCTGCGTGCGGAGTAGAAGAAACTGACTATTCACGAACAAACCTCATATCATCCATGAAACGCATATTCCTGTCACTGCTGGCTCTCATCGCTATGACAGCCGGAGCACAAAATCAAGACAACGACGTGACAAGCATCCTCGAAGTGCTTGACGTCACCACCGGAGAGCGCACGGTGGTCAGGGAGTTCCCCTATCTCATCGAAGCTCCCAACTGGAGCAAGGATGGCAGGTGGTTGGTCTACAACAGCGAGGGGCTTCTCTTCAAGATTGACGTTGAAGGCAAGGGAGACCCGCAGCTGGTCAACACCGCCTACCTAACGCACTGCAACAACGACCACGTGCTCTCCGCCGACGGACAGTACATAGCCATCAGCTCATCGCCGGGCGGCAGCGGACGTGCCTCATACACGTCATACGTCTACACCATGCCTCTCAGCGGCGGGGAGCCCAAGCTCGTCACGCCCACGGGTCCGAGCTATCTGCACGGCTGGAGCCCCGACGGCAAGGAGATGGCGTACTGCGCCTTCCGCGGCAGCGTGGCCGGTGACATCTACACCATCCCTGTCGGCGGCGGTGAGGAGAAGCGTCTGACCGATGCCGACGGCCTTGACGACGGTCCCGAATACAGTCCCGACGGCAAGCACATCTGGTTCAACTCGGTGCGAACCGGCCTGATGCAGGTCTGGCGCATGAGGACAGACGGCAGCGAGCAGACGCAGATGACCTTTGACGAGACGCGCAACTCGTGGTTTCCTCACGTCTCGCCCGACGGCAAGTGGGTGCTGTTCATAACCTATCACAAGGGCGACCTTGAGCCGGGTCAACATCTGGCGAACAAGAACGTGGAGTTGCGCATCATGCTCGCCGAGGGCGGTGAGCCGCGCACCCTCGTGGAGCTGTTCGGCGGACAGGGCACCATCAACACCAACTCGTGGGCACCCGACAGCCGCCATGCCGCTTTCGTCAGCTACCGGCTGAACGGCAAGTGACGGCGGGCGTGCGGCGTGACGGCGGCACACGGTGTTGCTTTCAGAAACTGATCTTCGTGGTGAACTCGACCGTGAACGGACGGATGAACGTGCCGGACATCAGGTAGTCGCGGTAGCCGCCGGTGTCCGTCACCAGGTCGGCAGACGATATTGAGCCGTTGGCACCGCTTTGGTTCAGTATGTTGATGACGTTGGCAGAGAAGCTGACGGTCTTGTTCAGCGTGTAGTCCACACCGCCGAAGGTCTCCCAACGGCCGTTGAAGTAGAGCGTATTGGTCTTGTTGATGTACTGCTTGCTGAAGTAGCGCGCGCTGAGCCATACGCGCCAGTCACCGAAGACGTAGGACGGCTCAATCTCAATCTCGGTCTTGCTCAGCGCGGTTATTGTCTTGCCGTTGAAGTTATGGCTCTCCGTCACGCCGTCGCTGAAGGTCGTCGTGAGGTCGAAATCCTTGTACTGCGGGTCGCGGATGGTCAGCAGCGCGTGCAGGCTGAAGCCCTTGAAGGGTGTGAAGACGGCATCCGTGGTCCATCCGGGGGCTTTCTGTCCGTAGTAGAGCGTGGGTGTGATGGTCTCTGACTGTCCGGCCTTGAGTTCGCCGACGTCTTTCGTGAGGACATGGCTGAGCTGTGGCCGCAGCTGCGAGTTGTTCATGGTGATGTATGTCAGCTGTGACGTGAGGTCAATCCAGCTGTTCTTCCAGTAGATGCCTGCACGCAGATAGTCGGCAGTCTGGGCTTTCGTGGACGGATAGGTGTAGCCGCTGTAATGGAACGTCTGGGAGTGTATCATGGCCGAGGAGAACTCCGCCTGCATGCCGAAACCACGTGTCAGCTCATAGCGTCCGCCGAGGATGAAGGCACGGTTGAAGTAGCTGTCGTTGTACGCCGCAAGTCTGACCTCCGGCGAGTCGACGTAGAAGCCGGCGTGCCTCCTGTTTCCCTCGCCGCCGTCTTCATTGGCGGCGGTGCCGCTGACGTTCAGATATTCGAGCCTCAACCCCGCCTTGAGCCAAAGGCGGTCGTTCACCGTCCATTCGTCGCCGGCCCAGGCGAAGAGCTTGTGTTCGTGTCCCTTGGCATATTCGGCATAGGTGTTGTAGTTGTAGCCGCGCTTGCCGTTGAGCAGCAACATCTTCGGGTCTTTCTTCGCTTCATGAGCGAACATGAGCATGGAACAGATGAAGTCGCTGCTGTTGTACCAGTAGTCTGCCTCCACGTTCCACGAGTGCCGCCTGTCGCGCGACGTACCGTTCAGTCCCGCGTTGGTCATCCACGAGGTCTCGGGAGCACCGTCAAAGATGAGGATGCGGCGGGTCTGCACCTTGCCGGTGTATGGCGTATTGTCTTCATACGTGTATCCGCTACCGACATCGGCATTGTCCACGGTCGTCACCGTGCTGTTGGCACGGTTGGACACTCCGCGTTTGAACTTGCTGTTCAGGTAGAACTTCAGCCCGCTGTCCCACGTATATTGCATCACGAAGTTCACGTTGTGTATGCGGTCCGTGTTGGCCTTGTTGATGTTCTTGGTCTTCATCTCGCCGGTCACCACGTCCATATACTCCACGGTGTTGTTTGCAGGCAGGTACTGGTCGTGTCCGAGGCTGAAGCCGTCATATTCCTTCACGCTGCCGTCGCCGGTGAAGATGAACGGGCCGTACTTCTCGTCGATGTTCGTGAAGCGCGAGTACTGGTACATCAGTCCGGCACGTCCGCGCCCGTCGTCCCACTTCCTGGAGATGCCGAGCTTGTATGTCTGCTAGCGTTCCTTGAGATATGACATATCGAGGTGGTTCGACCCGGGGTCGAAGTTCTGATAGGTGCTGAGGTTGAAGCCCCACCCCTTGCCTATCGGGCTTGCCACGGTGGCATCGACCGCCTGACGGCCGTACATATTGACCGTGTAGTTGACCTTCCCGCCGAACGTGTCATTGTCGATGCGCGAGCGGCTGTCCACGCTGTAGCTGATGACGCCGTACTTCAGCACCATGTCCCCTGGCGACATAGTGCCGACATACTCGTGCTGCACGCCGCCGTGCCACGACTTGAAGGGATAGAGCGGAAACGGATAGTAGGACACGGGCAGTCCGTCCTCATAGATGTAGGCGTTGGTAGACAGTGGCAGACCCAGCGAAATCTGGCGCGGCTGGCTGGCGGAGGCGGCATTCATCAGCAGGTTGCGGTTGCTGCCCTCCGTGGCAACCGTGGCAATGGTGTCGGTGCGTGCCTCCTGCGCGTGCGACGACATAGCGGTTGCGGTGCCAAGCAGCAGGAGAGCGACAACGGTCTTGTTTTTCTTCATAATTCTGACGTGTGTTGGTTTTTGCTTGTTCGTCTTCTTTTCGCTGCAAAGTTAGTGGGGGAACGTCATGCCCTCCGGCCATGCAGCCTCAAAGCGAAGAACAGGCATCTGTCAACGAAAAACACGCGCCTACATCGCTGAAGGGCGGCACCGCCGTCGGAGGAAAGCGGGAGTTTTCATGAAAGGAAAGCGGGAAAAGCGGGGATTTCCGGCGAGAGAACCGCCGGTGAAAAAAGGTGCGGTTGCAGACGTTCAGCCACATGTCTGTGGACGTACAACCACAACTCCGTGGACGTACAACCATAAAACTGTGGACGTACAACCACAGAACTATGGCTGTACGTCCACAAACGGGCGGTTCTGCGCCCACAAAAAAGGTAATCTTATCTTACAGCACCGACGAGTTCGGACGGAGAGAGCAGTCGCTGTTCGCCGGTCGACATATCCTTCAGCGTCACCTTGCCTGCGGTCATCTCGTTCTCGCCTATCAGTGCCACGAAGGGGATGCCGTGGGCGTTGGCATAGCTCATCTGCTTCTTCATCTTGGAGGCGTCAGGATAGAGTTCGGCACTGATGCCGGCGGCACGCACAGTCCGAAGGACGGACATCGCAAAGGCCGCCTCCCTGGTGCCGAAGTTGATGAAAAGCAGTCTCGTGCCGTCGACAGCGTCCTTCGGATAGAGCTCGAGCTGGTTCAGAACATCGTATATGCGGTCGGCACCGAACGAGATGCCCACGCCCGACACGCCCGGCAGTCCGAACACGCCGGTGAGAT
>CAVHVD010000026.1:0-10096 GCA_963639425.1 Faecalibacterium prausnitzii | reverse complement strand
TTGTCGTAGCGTCCGCCGCCCGTGATGCTGCCGATCTGCACGTCGAGAGCCTTGACCTCGAAGATGGCACCCGTGTAGTAGTTCAGCCCGCGTGCAAGGGTGAGGTCAAGCTCCACTTCATTGGCAAATCCGGCGGTGGCGACGGCGGAGAGTATGAACTCTGTCTCCTCAATGCCCTTGAGGCCGGTCGCGCTGGAGGCGAGGATGGACTTCAGCCGTGAGAGCTTATCGCCGTTGCTGCCGCTGAGCAGGATGACGGGTTGCAACTTGGCGATGGCCTCATCGCTGACACCCTTCTCGCGCAGTTCGGCATTGACGTTGTCAAGCCCAATCTTGTCGAGCTTGTCGATGGCGACCGTTATGTCGACAATCTTGTCGGCCTCGCCGATGACTTCGGCAATGCCGCTGAGAATCTTGCGGTTGTTGATCTTGATACATACGCGTATGCCAAAGCGCGAGAACACCGTATCAACAATCTGCATCAGCTCGACCTCGTTCAGCAGCGAGTCACTGCCAACGACATCGGCATCACATTGATAGAACTCGCGGTAACGCCCCTTCTGCGGACGGTCGGCACGCCACACCGGCTGTATCTGATAACGTTTGAAAGGGAACGTAATCTCGTCGCGGTGCTGCACCACATAACGGGCAAAGGGTACGGTGAGGTCATAGCGCAGTCCCTTCTCGCACATACTCGTGGAGAGGCGCGTGGCATCGCGGGCCAGCAGCTCCTCATCGCTGATGCCGTGCAGGCAGTCGCCAGAGTTCAGGATGCGAAACAGCAGCTTGTCTCCCTCTTCGCCGTACTTGCCCATCAGGGTCGACAGGTTTTCCATGGCCGGTGTCTCAATCTGCTCGAAGCCATAGAGACGGTACACGCTGCGTATAGTGTCGAATATGTAGTTGCGCTTCGACATCTCCACGGGTGAGAAGTCTCGCGTCCCTTTCGGAATACTTGGTTTTACGGTCATATAGATGTTAGTGTGTTGTTTTGTACGTTCACGGGGTGCTCAGTCGCGGTTGCTTCCACCCATGAATATCATTATGTAGTATAGCAATGTTGCCAAGGAGCCTACGGCTGCAACGACGTAGGTATAGGCGGCGGCACGCAGTGCGTCTTCAGCATAGGCATGGTTGGTTACATTCGTAAGACCCGAATTGCTGAGCCACACCAGCGCACGCTTGCTGGCATTAATCTCGACAGGCAGCGTGACAAAGCTGAACAGTGTCGTCGCGGCGTACATCAGGATGCCGATGAGCAGAAGCTGCGGGAACGTGCCAAAGAAGAAAAGACCGGCAAGGATGACCCACGTCATCCACTGCGAAGCGAAAGAGACCACAGGCACAAGCCTGCTGCGCAGTGTGAGCGGAGCGTAGGCACGCGCATGCTGTACGGCGTGTCCGCACTCGTGGGCGGCCACGGCAGCTGCCATTATGCTGTCGCTGGAGTAGACACCCTCACTGAGATTGACGGTCTTGGTTGCCGGATTGTAGTGGTCGGTCAACCGCCCGGCTACGTGTGTTACCTGAACATCGTAGATGCCGTTGTCGTGGAGCATCTTCATCGCTACCTCGGCACCGGTCAGCCCGCCGGTGCTGCGAATCCGTGAGTACTTCTTGAACTTGCTTTGCAGGTTGCTCTGCACGAGCCAGCTCACCAACATCACTCCTATAAATATAATCCACTGAATTCCTATTCCATTCATAATTGTGTCTGTTTGTTTATGTTGTTAATATCATAAGACTGCGCTCGCAAACACCGTGCCACACCGCGCGGCGGGTGTCAGTCCAGCGTAAGCTCTACGATGGTGTCTATTCCCGAGGGCACTTCCGCCAGTTCAAGCGTTATGCCTTCCTTGGTCTTGCTGAAGCGAACCTTACTGCCGTCGTCGAACATTCGGGCAGAAACGATCTTGTGTCCCGTGATGGGCAGGAACAGTCCCTTGTCTTGTAGGTTCATGATGTGTACGTACAGCTTGTTGTCTTTCTGCGTGGTGACACCCCAGTCATGAGGTGCCACGATGCCACCGCGCGTGCCGTAGATGGTTTCGCCGTATCGGCTTGTCCACTGTCCAATCTCTTTGAGACGCGCCAAGGCCAAAGCCGGTAGCTGTCCGTCGGGTTGCGGGCCGATGTTGAGCAGCAGATTGGCGTTCATGCCGGCGGCACGCACGAGCATCTGCACCAGTTCCTTGGTCGTCTTATAGTCCGCATCGGTCACGGAATAGCCCCACAGGGCGTTCATCGTCTGACATGATTCAAGAGGAACGGACTGGCTGACGGACATATTCTCGGAGTACCCCGCCTTGTTCTCGCCAGGCAGGTCACGCTCGAATATCTGAATGTCCTCACCCTGCACAAGGTTGTGGTGATGGTTGTTGCCGACAAGACACGACGGCTGCAACCGGTGAATCAGCGCATACTGCTCCTCCAGTTGCCAGTCGAAGGGAGTTGCATCCTCCTCATGATCCCATACGCCGTCGAACCAGATGGCTCCTATCGGGCCGTAAGAGGTCAGCAGCTCCGTGAGCTGCGCATTCATGAAGTTGTAATAGCTGTTCCAGTCTTGCTTGTCTGTGGGACGGCCGAGCGCACGCCCCGTGCGTCCCAACGGGTAATCCGTCCGATGCCAGTCGAGATGTGAGTAGTAGAACTGCAACGTGATGCCCTCACGGGCGCAAGCATCGGCCAGTTCCTTGAGTACGTCGCGCTTGAAAGGCGTTGCCTCGACAATGTTATATCCGTCGCTGGCCTTTGAGTTCCACATGGAGAAGCCGTCATGATGGCGCGATGTGATGGTGACATACTTCGCACCGGCCTCCTTGAAAGCCTTGACCCATTCGTTGGCGTCGAAGTTGGCGGGATAGAAAGCCGATGCGATTTTGGCGTATTCCTGATAGTCCACGTTGCGGTTGTTCATGACCCACTCGCCTGCGCCGAGCATGGAGTAGATGCCCCAATGTAGGAAGATGCCGAACTTGCGGTCCTGAAACGCTTCGCGGGCTTTCAGGTTTTCCGGCGTGGGCTGATAGGTCTGTCCCTTCACTCCGGTGAGGAGAGCAGACAGAAGCATAACGGAAAGAAGCAGTCGTTTCATGCTGTACGGATAAGTCAGTCGGTATATCTGATGATTGTCTGCTCACGGTCAGGGCCTACGGAGACAATCTTCACGGGCACGCCGAGCTGCTCCTCAATGAATGTCAGGTAGGCATTGAACTCCTCGGGGAACTCGTCCTCGCTGGTCATCTTCGTCATGTCGGTCTTCCATCCCGGCAGTTCCACGTAGAGAGGCTCCACGCCCTCGGAGATGTCAAACGGGAAATGGTCGGTTTCCTCACCGTTGACGTTGTATGCCACGCACGCCTTTATGGTGTCGAAGCCGTCAAGAACGTCGCTTTTCATCATGATGAGGTTGGTGACTCCGTCTATCATCACGGCATATTTCAGTGCAACAAGGTCTATCCATCCGCAGCGGCGCTTGCGTCCGGTGACGGCTCCATACTCATGTCCGAGGTCGCGGATGCGGTCTCCCGTCTCGTCGTTCAGCTCCGTGGGGAACGGTCCCGAGCCGACGCGCGTGCAGTAAGCCTTGAAAATGCCATAGACATCGCCTATGCGGTTAGGTGCAATGCCCAGTCCGGTGCAGGCTCCGGCACAGACGGTGTTCGACGAAGTGACGAACGGATATGAGCCAAAATCAACGTCGAGCATGGTGCCCTGCGCACCTTCGCACAAGATGGTCTTGCCGTCGTCGAGCAGTTTGTTGACGAGATGCTCACTGTCGACCAGGCTGAACTCCTTGAGATATTCCACGCCTTCGAAGAACAGACGTTCGGTTTCGGTGATGTCATATTCATAGTTCAGACTGCGGAGTATGGCTTCGTGACGTGCCTTGGCAGCGGCATACTTCTCCTCGAAGTTGACGAGCAGATCACCGACACGCAGCCCGTTGCGGCTCACCTTGTCGGTATATGTCGGTCCGATGCCCTTCCCTGTGGTGCCGACCTTCGATTTGCCCTTTGCTGCTTCGTAGGCGGCATCGAGCACGCGGTGCGTAGGCAGTATGAGGTGTGCTTTCTTAGAGATGAGAAGACGGTCTTTCAGGTGGTGTCCCGACTTCTCGAGTGCCACGGCCTCATCTTTGAAGAGTGCCGGATCGAGCACTACGCCGTTGCCGATGACGTTTATCTTGTCTCCCTGAAAGATGCCCGACGGGATGGAACGCAGGACATACTTCTGCCCCTCAAACTCAAGGGTATGGCCGGCGTTAGGGCCTCCCTGAAAGCGGGCGACAGCGTCGTAGTGCGGCGTCAGCACGTCTACCACCTTTCCCTTGCCCTCATCGCCCCACTGCAGGCCCAAGAGGACATCTACTTTCGTCTTTTTCATTTTGTCTTCTTTCGATTGTTGTTTAGTGATTTACGGCTGTTGGCACGCTTGCATGAGCTGCACAGCCCGTACATATATAGTGAGTAGTGATTCAGCGTGAAGCGCGTCAGCCGCGCACTCTCTATGTCTTTCTGTAACTGGCTGTCCTGAAACTCCCTGACTTTGCCGCACTGGGTGCAGATCATGTGGTGATGCGTGCTGCGGTTGTAGCTCCTTTCGTACTGCGAGAGAGTGGCAAAATGATGCGGAATGACCAGCTTTGCATTGATGAGAAGTTCGAGTGTGTTGTAGACGGTGGCACGGCTGACGTGGAAATTGTCCTGACTGATGAGCTTGTTATAGAGCGTATCAATGTCGAAATGCCCGTCAATGGAGTAGACGGCATCAAGGATGGCAAACCGCTCGGGGGTTTTCCTGAGCTTGTTTGACGCGAGATACTCAATGAATATCTTTCTCACCGTTTCGTTTACGTTGCCGTCGTTGTCCATTGTGCCGTCGGATGTCGCTGGTTATAGTGTTAGCAAAGTTAAGGCTTTCCGATGTAATACCGCCCGCAGGCTGCAAAAAAATCAGTCGACGGCCGCCGATGCCTCACGGCGAACCCACTCATAGAGCAGCCGCGAACCGTCGGCGGCGGCATCCTTTAGCCTGTCAACGGCACGGCACACCTTGAAAGTGTGTTCCTCCCCACCCTGGATATAGCGGCGCAATGCCGTGGAGACGGCAGAGCGGATGTGCAGGTTGCCGGATATGAATGCCGCCATCGCCTGGTCGAGGAACTCGTTTTCCACGCGCTCGGGCATGTCACTTTTCTTCATCAGCAGCCTGCCGATGATGAGGTATCCGCAGACCTGACTGTACTCGCCCTCGGCGGAGATGAGCCGAAACGCCTTTGCCGGAGCGTAGGGCAGGTGCTGGAACAGGTTCATACAGGTCTGTTCGGCAAGCTCCATGTTATAGATACCCTCTATCCAGATGTCCATTATCTCGGGGAAAAAGGTCTCTACGGGCTGGAGCATCCCTGCCAGGATCTTACATTCGCGTATGTCTTCCTTCCACAACGCCTGCGCCAGGCTGTGGTCTTTGCCGTAGTTTGAGGCTATCTGTTTGAGGCGTGGCAGTTCGATACCGAAGTTCACCTTGTAGAGAATACCTTTCTCCCGCATGCTCTGAGCCACCGCACCGTTCATCGACAGGCGGAACTGGCTCTTTATCTCTCTGAGTTGTTCTTTCAGTTCCATTGGTCTATTGTTTTTAATGCTCCACGGTTTCGTTGGTCAAACCGCGGAGTTCCAGGTGCAAAACCACGGAGTTTCAAGTGCAAAACCACGGAGTTCCGTTTGCTAAAGCGCGGAGTAGTCACGACTGTAGCGCAGCATCTGCTCTGCATAGTCTTCATCGGACGACATTTTCACGTCCGTTATGTCACCGTAAATGCCGATCACAGGCTCATAACGCGGATTGACGAAGCCCTTGTATGGCGCAAGATCCAGAGCCTTATAGCGGCTGAGGACTTCGCTGTGCAGGGCGGCATCGACCTTTACGCCATAGTTTTCCACCAGCCCGCGGGCGGCACTGAAGTCGCCGGTCGACTTGATGCGTTGCACCTCCGCCAGCAGCTGTCCGAACAAACGGCGCAGCTGCACGTAGTCGTTTACGTGGATGTATGTCTTGCCGCCGCGTCGGAACATCTCCACCACGTTGTTTTCCGTGCCATGCTCGTATGCCCAGCGGGCTATCAGAGCGCGGTTTCGCATGTGCGCCTCCTCGATGTCCTTCCCCTGCTCTATGCGCACGAGCTGCGTAAGCAGCCCGTTCATCATATATTTATAGTACTGAGCCTTGTATGCCTCGCCGTCGGGCAGCAGGCCAAGCTCGACGAGCTTCGGGTCGGCGATGTAGTACAGGCCGAAGAGATCGGCACGCGCCTCTTCTATCGTGGAGCCGTATGCCTTCAAAGCCTCGGAGCTGACATCAGGGAGTAGCTGTCCGGAGCCGTGACCCAGACATTCGTGCAGGTCGGTATGCAGCTCGTCGGTGATGTCGGCATAGCGTTCCACCATGGCAAGCACGGCTTCGTCGTCGACAAACTCGCGGTTGAAACCGCTGCCGTGGGAGGCTTTGTTGTATGCATCGGTGATGTTTCCAATCGTCACTGACTTGGAGCCGAACCGTGCGCGTATCCAATCGGAGTTGGGAAGGTTGATTCCGATGGCCGTAGACGGGTAGAGATCGCCAGCAAGTATGGCTGCGGTGATGACTTTTGCCGACACTCCCTTGACCTCGGGCTTCTTGAAGCGTTTGGCAACTGGCGAGTGGTCTTCGAACCACTGCGCGTTGGCACTTATGATCTCCGTGCGTCGCGTGGCCTCAACGTCCTTGAAGTTGACGATGGACTCCCAGCTGCCACGCATCCCGAGCGGGTCTTCGTAGGTCTCGATGAAGCCATTCACGAAGTCAACACGCGAGTCCGTGTCGTTGACCCAAAGGATATTGTAGACACCGAACGTGTGCAGGTCTCCCGATTCGTAGAATTCTATCAGCGTCTCTATGACACTTTTCTGATGGGAGCCCTCTGCCACCGAAGCGGCTTTGCGCAGCCAGTACACGATTTTCTCAATGGCACGGCTGTACATACCACCGACACGCCACACCTGTTCCTGGATTTCACCGCCACACTTCGCCAGCCGACTGTTGAGACCGTAGGACACCGGCGACGCGTCGCCCTGTATCTTCTTCCGTGCATAGTACGTCTCTACCTCCTCCATCGTCAAGTTCTCGTAGAAGTTCACCGCCGATGTCTTGACCCAATCGGTGCCGTCCTGCTGGTTGACACGCATAGGCATCACCTCCGGATCGAAGATAACGGGGAATATCTCTCTACAGAACGCGTCCAGCGTCTCACCGCTGTTCAACGGCAGTGCCGATGCCTTGATGTTCTCCAGACACCGGCGAAGAAACTCCGGACTGAAGTTT
Organism: Faecalibacterium prausnitzii; assembly: GCA_963639425.1. GTDB lineage: Bacteria > Bacteroidota > Bacteroidia > Bacteroidales > Bacteroidaceae > Bacteroides. The sequence goes on along the minus strand of CAVHVD010000026.1, from coordinate 2,731 downwards.
GGCATTATCTTGTTTGAGCCATAGTGATGATGAATTCCGCTTGAGAACCACACGCGCTTGAGATAGACCTCGAGTGCGAGGAAGTCTGCGGAGCTGCGGTCGCCCCGATAGTGCCGGTATATGGCTTCCAGCATCTTGCGGATGCGCAGGTTGTAGCGTCCGTTCTGGTCGAAATAGATGTCGCGTCCCCACAGTGCCGCTTCCGTCAGATAGTAGACCAACGTCTTCTGCTTCAGCGTCAGCCTGTCAAAACCAGGCACCTCATAGCGCAGCAGCTGCACGTCGGCAAAGCGGTCGACGGTGTTGTTCTGATTGTTCTCGTGCATAGTCGTTTCTGTATGTAGGTCATTTAAGCAAACAAAGGGCGGAAACAGTCTGTCTCCGCCCTTGTGTATTTTTGGAGGTTCTGCGCAGTTTCAATCGATCTCCTCGTCGGCTTCGTAGCCGCCCATCTCGCGCAGAGCGTTCTTGAGCATCACGTATTGCTGGAAGAGATGGTTGACAGCAACTTCGCCCTTGGTGTAGTCGTGCATCGGACTCTTGAGGAAGAAGCTGAGGAAACGCTGGATGCCGTAGCGTCCGGCACGTGCGGCGAGGTCGCTCAGCAGCACAAGGTCAAGACACAACGGTGCGGCGAGGATTGAGTCGCGGCAGAGGAAGTTAATCTTTATCTGCATCGGATAGCCCATCCAGCCGAAGATGTCGATGTTGTCCCAGCCTTCTTTGTTGTCATTGCGCGGTGGGTAGTAGTTGATGCGCACCTTGTGATAGTAGTCGGAATACAGATCCGGCTGATTGTCGGCAACGAGTATTGACTCGAGCGTCGAGAGCTTGCTGACTTCCTTCGTGTGGAAGTTGGCAGGCTCGTCAAGGACAAGACCGTCGCGATTGCCCAGAATGTTTGTTGAGAACCATCCGCTCAGACCCAGACAGCGCGTGCCGATGATGGGGGCGAAGCCCGACTTGACCAGTGTCTGTCCTGTCTTGAAGTCCTTGCCGGCAATAGGCATCTTGACCTTATCTGCCAGTTCCCACATAGCAGGGATGTCGACTGTGGTGTTCGGCGCACCCATTATGAACGGTGCACCCTCGGTGAGGGCAGCATAAGCATAACACATCGACGGTGCAATGTGAACAGTATCGTTGTCCTTCATGGCCTTCTCCAAGGCAGCAAGAGTGCCGTGGATCTTCTCATCCACAGGGACGTAGATCTCCGTCGAGGCAGCCCAAAGCACAACAATGCGGCTACAGCCATGAGATTTCTTGAAGTTGCGGATGTCTGCCTTGAGTTGCTGAACCATATCCCAGCGGTCTTTGCAGTCCTTGACGTTGTGTCCGTCAAGACGGCACGCATAGTCATGGTCGAAAGCGGCTTTCATCGGGACGATAGCCTGCAGCTCATCCTTCACCGGCTCAATGTCTTTCTCCTTCAACACCTCGGCATTGATGGCCGACTCGTAAGCCGTTGCAGGAAAGACATCCCACGCGCCGAAGACAATATCGTTGAGATTTGCCAACGGAACAATCTCACCGTAATGAAGATACTTCTTGTCGGCACCACGTCCAACGCGGATTTTGTCATACTGGGTCATCGAGCCAACAGGCTTTGCAAGCCCCTTGCGTGTCATCAGCACACCTGTAATGAATGTGGTAGCCACTGCTCCCAAGCCAACACACAACACTCCAAGCTTTCCTTCTGCTGGCTGAACATTATCGTTTTTCATTTCAATTTATAAGTTTTACGCCCGGAACCGAAGCCTGGCACTGCGTCGCCAGTATCGAGACACCGCGTCTGCCGATTCCTGTTAAATTATTCCTAAGCCGCAAATTTAGCATTATTATCTTTACACTGCATATAAAGTGCAACGATTTGTGCCAAAGAATACACTTATCAGGATTATCGGCACTGTGCTCTAAGCCTTGGAAATGAAGTCTGCAATCCATGCTCCCACTTCCTTGGTGCCGTACTTGGCTCCGCCGTCGACCTGAATATCGGGAGTGCGGACATTGGAGTCGATCGACGCATCGACGGCACGGCGTATCAGCGCACCCTCTTCCTTGAGGTCGAAATGCTCGAACAGCATGGCGACAGACAGTATCTGTGCCAACGGATTGGCAATGTTCAGACCTTTCGCCTGAGGCCATGAGCCGTGGACAGGCTCAAAGACGGGAGTGTGTTCGCCGGTAGATGCCGACGGCAACAGTCCCATGGAGCCGCTGATACATGAGCTTTCGTCGGTGAGAATGTCGCCGAAAGTGTTCTCCGTGACAATGACATCGAAGAACTTAGGCTCCTGAATCATGCGCATCGAGCAGTTGTCGACATACATATAGTCTGTGGTCACGTCGGGATACTGCGGTGCCATCTCGCGGGCTATCTGCCTCCAGAGGCGCGACGAAGCAAGGACATTGGCCTTGTCGACCACGGTGAGATGTTTGTTGCGCTTACGGGCATAGTCGTAGCCAACCTTGAGGATACGCTCTATCTCAGGGCGCGAATAGAAGTTGGTGTCGTAGGCTTTGTCGTTGTCCTGATACTTTTCTCCGAAATACATACCGCCTGTCAGCTCACGTATGGTGATGAAATCGGCTCCGTCGACCAGCTCCGGACGAAGCGGAGACTTGTGGAGCAGGCTTTTGAACGTCTGCATCGGACGGATATTGGCATAGAGTCCCAGCTTCTTACGCATGGCGAGCAGTCCCTGTTCGGGGCGGACTTTTGCCGTCGGGT